>NZ_JBDTQE010000003.1:0-106921 GCF_039932285.1 Flavobacterium sp. | reverse complement strand
ACATGGAAACAAAAAGTTTGTTAAGATGTTTCATACTTAATTTTATTTGATTACATTACGTTATTGTGACAAAAGTAACTAGGAAATTATTAATTACAAAATGAATTGTTAAAAAAGTTAGATAAAAAGTGAAAAAAAATTATTTTTTAATAATATTTAGAGCTGCTCCAGCTTCTGTAAAAGCTTTGATAGCCTTGTCTAAATGCTCTTTTGTATGTGCAGCAGACAGCTGAACTCTAATCCTTGCTTTGTCTTTAGGAACAACCGGAAAAAAGAATCCGATGACATAAATACCTTTTTCTAGCAATTTTTCAGCCATAACTTGAGATAATTTTGCATCATAAAGCATCACTGGAACAATTGCAGAGTCTCCGTTTATGAAATCCAACCCCGCTTTTCGCATTCCTTCCTTAAAATAATTGGTATTCCATTCTAATTTATCACGAAGTGTGGTGTCTTTTTCTAACAGTTCAAAAACTTTGATAGAAGCTCCAACAATAGCTGGTGCTAATGAGTTTGAAAATAAATATGGGCGTGAACGTTGACGCAAAATTTCGATAATTTCTTTTTTAGCCGTTGTATATCCTCCCATTGCGCCACCAAGTGCTTTACCTAATGTTCCTGTAATAATATCCACGCGACCCATTACCCCTTTAGCCTCGAGCGTTCCTTTTCCGGTTGCACCAATGAATCCAGCGGCGTGACATTCATCAACCATAACCATTGCATCATATTTATCGGCTAAATCACATATTTTGTCTAATGGTGCTACCAAACCGTCCATAGAGAAAACACCATCGGTTACAATTAATTTGAAACGAGTTCCTGCTTCAGTCGCTTTTATTAGTTGTTGTTCTAAATCTTCCATATTGGAATTCTCATAACGATAACGCGCTGCTTTACACAAACGAACTCCATCTATAATTGATGCGTGATTTAAACTATCTGAAATAATACAATCTTCTTCTCCTAATAAGGGTTCGAAAACGCCTCCATTAGCATCAAAAGCGGCTGCATATAATATAGTGTCTTCTGTTCCGTAGAAATTAGCGATTTTTTGTTCTAATGTTTTATGAATGTCTTGTGTACCGCAAATAAAACGAACCGACGACATTCCGAAACCATGAGAATCTAAAGCATCTTTTGCCGCCTGAACTACTTCTGGGTGCGATGATAATCCTAAATAATTATTGGCGCAGAAATTAAGAACGGTTTTGCCATTCACCGTGATTTCTGCTCCTTGTGGTGAAGTGATAACTCTTTCTCTTTTGAAAATTCCGTTTTCTTCGATTGTGTTTAACTCGTTTTGTAAGTGTTGTTTGATTTTTCCGTACATTTTTATGATTTAAAGTTTAAGGTTTCGAGAAACTTTTAATATTTTGCTGTTGATTATTTTTCTACAAATGTACTATTTCTAAATTCTCTCCTATATATATGAGTGATTTTTTCTGCACATTATATCCCATTTCTATCAATGCAAACTCATACTCTTTTAGTTGATTTTCGTGTTTAGGTTGGTGTTTTCCTGTTTTATAATCCAACAAGTAAGCGTTTTGTCCAGAAATAGTAACTCGGTCTGGTTTTATGGTTTTTGAATCTTTTTTAATAATAGTTTGTTCATTAAAAATTTGACCTTTTTCATCAAAAAAATCTTTTAATTCTGGATGTAAAACAATTTCGATAATTGTTTTTTCAACTTCGTCTTGTTGGTTTTCTGTAATAAGTCCGTTTTCTAATGCTTTTTTTATGGCCAATGAAATATCATTTTTGGTTTTTACTCCTGCTAAGATTTCATGTAAAACATTTCCAAATTCGATCGCTTCTTGCTGATGTGTTCCCCACATGAGTGATTCTCGTTGTGCGATTTTTATAGCATTCGGATTAATAACCGAATTTACTACTTCGATATTTTTTCGTTTGGCTTCTAATGGTTTTTGTTTTGAAATTCTTTTTGGATTGCCAAATTCGTAATTCAAAACATCTAAACTGAAGTCTTTGCAATCTTCTAAAAACGCAATAAATAACGAGGCCGAATTGTTAGGCAAATCTCCTGCTTTATTCCTTTCTTTTATACTCGAAATAACATATAATTGTTCCTCAGCCCTTGTTAATGCTACATACAAGACATTTATATTATCTAACAAATCTTCTTGTGTTTTCTGACTGTAAATTGCAGCTGCATTTTCTCCGTATTCGGCTACTTTGCTAGATTTATCTATGAGGAATTTATCGAAATCTAAATCGTCAGATTGAGAATCAATCCAAATTTTTTCTCTTTTTGGCGCACTATAATTTTCTTCTACAAAAGGAAAAATAACTACTGGAAATTCCAATCCTTTCGATTTGTGAATGGTCATAATCCGTATCGCATTAGAGCCTTCAGCAGATGGAATACTCAGTTTTTCAGCTTTTTTATCCCAATAATCTAAGAAATCGGAAATACTCATTTGATATTTTACATCACGCTCTAAAACAATATCCAAGAAATATTGCACATAAGCATTGTTGTTTTTAGGATTGATACATTTGGCAGCAATCAATTCTGCAATTTCGTATAATGATTTTCTTCTACTATTTTGAAATGACAGCTGTATGCCGAAATTAGCCAACCATTTTTCTAATTCGATTTCTTCTTTGTATTGAATTCCTTGAAATATAAAATCATGCGTTTGTATAGTGCTATCGATATTTTGATCCAAATAATACAAGGCATTGGCTAATGATTCGATATCGTTTTTGTCATTTAAGTATCGAAGCATATTGAGTATAAACTTCACTTCCGACGAGGCGTTTATCAATAAACTTTCGGACGAAATAACAGGAATGTCGTTTTCAGTCAAGTAATTTGCTAATAAAACGCCGTGTTTGTTATTTCGAGTTAG
Source organism: Flavobacterium sp. (assembly GCF_039932285.1). Lineage (GTDB taxonomy): Bacteria > Bacteroidota > Bacteroidia > Flavobacteriales > Flavobacteriaceae > Flavobacterium. The sequence goes on along the minus strand of NZ_JBDTQE010000003.1, from coordinate 104,039 downwards.
CAACACAATTTCATTAAACAAAAAACCTTCTGTTGCTACTTTTCTAATAGTTTGTAAAGTGGTTTTGAGGTAAATGTCATTTTTATCGATGTTTTCATCTTCCTCTTCCGATACGAATTCGGCATCAATTTCTGGTATAAATGAAATATTTACATAACCTCCTTTTTTAGTATTCGATTGCTGAAAACTGCAATTTTCATACAAATCTTTGTAATCTTCGTTGGAAAATTTTTGTGATAAAAATTTAAAAAAATCATTATTAAAATCGATTACAGTATCGAAACTTCGATAATTCGTTTCAAGATTAAAAACTTCTTTGTCTTTATTACTAAAAGGATTTTTGGTTTTGGCCAAATCGATAAACTGTTCTGCTTTTCCGCCACGCCAACGGTAAATAGACTGTTTAGGATCGCCTACAATCATCAGCGAACCTTGAATTCCTTGCAAATCTTCGCTAGAAAGTGCGTTGTCGATTAACGGAATCAAATTTTGCCATTGCATTTCGGAGGTGTCCTGAAACTCATCGATAAAAAAATGCTTGTACTTTTCTCCTAATCGTTCGTAAATAAAAGGCGCTGGTTGGTTTTGAATGTGTTCAAAAATCAGTTTATTAAATTCGGAAATAGACAAAATATTTTGGTCTTCCTGAATTTTAGCCAACTCGTTACTTACCGTATTTAATAACGAAAGTGGTGTAATATTTTTTAGAAAAGCTTGGTAAAAATCCTTCTTTTCGTAGTTTTTATAAACCTTATATAATATGTAAATGAGTTCATCGGCAATTCCTTCAATAATGTCTTTGTCTTTTGCATTTTTATTGATAGCAATATCATCGACAGTTCTAAATTTTTTATGTGTTGGTTTTAGTTCGCTTCTCTGAATAAAACCCAAATGATTGGGAAAAGTTTCTCTAGAAAAAGATTTTACATCAATTCCTTGACTGTCAATAAGCAACATCGCTTCGTTTGCTAAATTGATGTTTTCGTTTTCTAAATCTTTACAAGTTTCTTCTAATCTTGCTTTAAGCGCAATAAATTCTGGAATCGTTTTGTCTTTGAGAGATAAAATTTCTTCGCGATAATTCTCATTTAAAATTAATCTTCCCGTATTCATGATTTCGCTCGAAACGTCCCACGATTTATCATCGTCAGTTTTTTCCATGGTAAAATCGACGAGTAATTTAGTGAGCACTTCATCTTCGCCAGCTTTTGCAACAATAGCATCTACGGCTTCTTGCAAGAGATTTTCTGTATCAGTAGAAACATCAAAAGTGATAGGCAAACCCAAATCGAAAGCAAAGGCACGAATTACTTTATGGGTAAATTTATCGATCGTCGAAATATCGAAAGCAGCATAATTATGAATAATATTTTTTATGATCGACTGTGCTTTAGTTTTGATTTGAAAGGAGTTCAAGTTAATTTCTTTGGCTAAATCATCCATCAATTGAATTGATTTTTCAGTAGGATTGTCTTTAGAAAAATCGAAAAGACTGTCTATAATTCTAGTTTTCATTTCGAAAACTGCTTTGTTGGTAAAGGTTATGGCGAGAATATTTTTATAAGCGTCATTTTGCTTGGCTTTTAGAATAATTTTTAGATATTCTTTGACCAAAGTATAGGTTTTCCCCGAACCAGCCGATGCGTTATATATAGAGAATGCAGGTGTTTTCATTTTATAATTGCGAATTTTGCTGATTCGAAATATTGAATTAAAATACTCCGTTTGGCTTTATTACTAATGGCTAGCCCCGATTACTTCACATTATTTCTATTTTCATTGGAATTTAGTGAACTTCGTTTGAAACGGAAATCCTTTTGTTTTTTTCTTTAAAAAACAAAAGATTGAAGTGTAAAGCGGGAAATAGCTTCAAATCCTTTTTTTGGTAAAACTAGAATTATAAAATTCACACTTTTAATGAAATTATAACAGCTTGAAATTTTAATTCCAAAGTTAATTGATTAATTTTGAATTTAAATATATACTAATCATTTTAAATATACAATTATGGCTTTCGAATTACCACAATTACCTTATGCATACGATGCATTAGAACCACATATTGATGCAAGAACAATGGAGATTCACCATTCGAAACATCATAATGCTTATACGACAAACTTAAATGCTGCGATTGCAGGAACAGATCTTGAAGGAAAAAGCATTGAAGAAATCTTAAAAAACCTTGATTTAACTAAAGCGGCTGTTCGTAATAACGGTGGTGGGTTTTTTAATCACAATTTGTTCTGGACAGTTATGTCTCCAAACGGTGGTGGTTTGCCAACGGGTGAATTAGCAACTGCTATAGATTCGGCTTTTGGGACATTTGGAGACTTTAAAGCGGCTTTTGCTAAAGCTGGCGCTACACAATTTGGTTCCGGTTGGGCTTGGTTGTGTCTAAAAGATGGAAAATTGGAAGTTTGCGGAACTCCAAACCAAGACAACACACTAATGCCTGGCGTAGGTTGTGGTGGAACTCCAATTTTAGGAATGGATGTTTGGGAACATGCTTATTACCTGAACTATCAAAACAGAAGACCTGATTATATTGAAGCTTTTTTTAATGTAATAAACTGGAATGAAGTGGCAAGACGTTTTGCTGAGGCGAAATAATCTACTTAAAACAACATTTTTTACAATAGGACGAATAAGCTTTTTAGGAGGTTTGTTCGTTTTTTTATTTTCTTAATTTTATTAAAATAAAAAAGGTAGAATTATTAGTTCTACCTTTTTTGCCCCAAATCTACCATAACTTAACCTACTTATGTAATGGTGAGGTAAAAGTATACTTACTAGGATTTTTTGCCAAAAAAAATCGTTCAATTGTATATAAAATCGTTGATTGAAGAAGTGATGTTCTTTTCTAACTAAATATTGTTAGAGCCTTTCTAACCTAATTTAGTTAGAATAAAAAAATTATTTTTTATTATTTTAAAACTAAAATAATTTAGATCTTATTTTTTCATTTTATTAAAATAAAAAAGGTAGAATTATTAGTTCTACCTTTTTTGCCCCAAATCTACCATAAACTTAACCTACTTATGTAATGGTAGTACTAAAGTATACGCAGTTTGCACGGTCACCAAATTAAATCGTTGAATTGTACAAATACTCGTTGAATTGTAGCTTTCCTTGTTTAGTAAGCTCGAGCGTCTTTACCTTCGTAGAAATTCATAAAAGCTCGGTTTACTACTCGGTTTCCTCCAGGTGTTGGATAATCGCCAGTAAAATACCAGTCTCCTAAATTCTTAGGGCAAGCAATATGCAAATCTTCTACTGTTTGGAAAATAATTTTAACTTCTGCTTTTACAGAATCTTCTGTAAGCATTTCGGCAATTTTATCTGAAACTTCTTGCGGTTTGAATGGTGCATAAATTTCGGTTACAAAATTTACAACTGCATCATCTTTTAGATTTTCTTGTGCTTTACATTTAGCATAAACTTGATCGACAATGTGGTATAAGTTTCTTTCTTTGAGCAATTCTAAAGCGGCTTTAAAAGCAACTAAACCTTCTAATTTTGCCATATCAATTCCGTAACAATCTGGATAACGAATTTGTGGCGCAGATGAAACTACAATAATGCTTTTTGGCTTCAAACGATCCATCATTTTTATGATACTCATTTTTAATGTCGTTCCTCTAACAATACTATCGTCTATTATAACAAGATTGTCTGTTGGTTTTATCACGCCATAAGTAACATCATATACGTGAGCAACTAAATCATCTCGACTGCTGTCTTCGGTAATAAATGTTCGCAATTTTGCGTCTTTTATAGCTACTTTTTCAGTTCTAATTTTTACCGAAAGTAATTCTTGAAGCGATTCGGTTGTTAATGTATCCCGATTGGCAAGAATGAAATTATTTTTTCGTTGATTTAAAAAATCCTGCGCCGCTTCGACCAATCCGTAAAAAGAAGTTTCCGCCGTATTTGGAATATATGAAAAAACAGTGTTGTCAGTATCATTATCTATTGCATGAAGAACTGCTGGAAGTATTAATTTTCCTAGATTTTTTCTTTCTTGATATATTTCGGCATCGCTTCCTCGTGAAAAATAAATTCTTTCGAAAGAACACGCTTTTTTTATGGTTGGTGTAATGATTTCTTCTTCAGAAATTTTTCCGCTTTTTTTGATTATTAAAGCATTTCCTGGTTGTAATTCTTGAATTTTTTCGAAATCGATATTAAAAACAGTTTGTATAACGGGTCTTTCGGAAGCAACTACAACAATTTCGTCATCTTGATAATAATACGCTGGGCGAATTCCTGCTGGATCGCGAAATACAAATCCGTCGCCATGTCCTAATAATCCTGCCATGGCATAACCGCCATCAAGGTTTTTCGATGCTCTTTTTAGAATTTTTACTAAATCAAGTCTTTCGGCTATGATACCTGAAGCTTCTCTTTTTGAAAATCCTTCATTTTTACAATCTTGATATAAGTTAGTTACTTCTTCATCTAGAAAATGTCCTATTTTTTCCATCACAGTAACCGTATCTGCCATTTCCTTTGGATGCTGACCTAACTCTACTAAACTATTGAAAAGTTCTTTGACATTAGTCATATTAAAGTTTCCTGCCAATAGCAAGTTTCTATGCATCCAATTATTTTGACGTAAAAAGGGATGAACATTTTCAATACTGTTCTTACCAAAAGTTCCGTAACGAACGTGACCTAAAAATAACTCTCCAATATATGGAATATTTGCTTTTTGAAGCGCAACATTATCTGCATATTCTGGATTGGCAATCATTTCTTCGTTAATCCTAGAATTTATTTGTGCAAAAACATCTTGTATGGCTTGTGCGTCATTAGAGCGTACTCTGCTTATGTATCTTTCGCCAGGTTCTACATCTAGTTTTATACTTGCAAAACCAGCGCCATCTTGACCACGATTGTGTTGTTTTTCCATAAGGAGATACATTTTTTGTATTCCGTAGAAAGCGGTGCCATATTTCTCTTTATAAAACTCAAGCGGTTTTAATAATCTTAAAAAAGCTATTCCACACTCATGTTTGATTGCATCACTCATTGGGTTGTTGTAATTTTGTAGTTATTGTCAAATCAAAAACGCCCCGAAAATTTCGAGGCGTTTTTTTATTATAATTCTATTTCAAATTGTGTTAAAGACTTGAATTGTTTCAAGCGGCTTTTCACTTCATCTTCTTTTAGTTCTAACATTCTTTCGGTTCCAAATTTCTCTACACAAAAAGAAGCTAAATTAGAACCTTGAATAATAGCGGTTTTCATAGTTTCAAAAGAAACATTTCCTTGTTGAGTAATAAATCCTGCAAATCCACCTGCAAAAGTGTCTCCTGCTCCAGTTGGATCAAAAACATCTGCTAAAGGCAAAGCTGGCGCGAAGAAAATATGTTCGTTGTGGAAAATTAACGCTCCGTGTTCTCCTTTTTTAATCACTACATATTTTGGTCCCATTGCATGAATTTTCGCTGCAGCTTTTACTAGAGAATATTCTCCAGATAACTGACGTGCTTCTTCATCATTAATTGTAATTACGTCAACACGTTTGATTACGTCTAACAATTCTGGCAAAGCACAATCCATCCAAAAATTCATAGTGTCTAAAACTACTAATTTTGGTTTTTCGGTCATTTGATTTAAAACCCCTGATTGCACGATTGGGTGTAAGTTTCCTAACATAACCACGTCGGCATTTTTGAAATTTTCTGGTACAATTGGGTTGAAATCTGCTAAAACATTTAATTCTGTAGCTAACGTATCTCTTGAATTCATATCGTTATGATATTTTCCGCTCCAGAAGAACGTTTTTCCGCCTTTTACTACTTCAAGACCTGAAATGTCAATATTTCTTGAAGTTAATAAATCTAAATATTCTTGTGGAAAATCGTCCCCTACAACCGAAACTATTGCTGATTGCAAGTTAAAATGGGAAGCCGAAAGCCCTATATATGTTCCTGCACCACCTAAAATCTTGTCTGTTTTTCCAAAAGGAGTTTCAATAGCGTCGAAAGCAACGGTTCCAACAATTAATAATTTATTCATTATCTTTAGTTTCAAATTAAAGTGCAAAGATAGTTTTTAAGTTACAAAGTTGCAACGATTGAAAGTTGTAAAGTTTATCACAAAATTTTATTCTCTTCCCTCTCATAAAACGCATCGATAGAAAGTGTTTTTTGATTTGATGCAAAAACTGCTAATTCATCACATCGTTCGTTTTGTCGATGATTGTTATGTCCTTTTATCCATTTAAAATCGACTTGATGCTTTCTGTAAATAATTAAGAAACGTTTCCATAAATCTGAATTTTTCCGATTTACAAATCCTTTTTTCTCCCAACCTAAAACCCATTTTTTCTCGACAGAATCTACTACATATTTAGAGTCTGAAACAACTAAAACTTTCATGTTGGGGTTTTTTAGTTTTTCTAAACCCACGATTACTGCTAACAATTCCATTCTGTTATTGGTTGTGTAACGAAAACCTTCATAAAATTCTTTTTTGAAAGTAGTTCCAACCAATTCCATCACAACACCATAGCCTCCTGGACCAGGATTCCCTTTGGCAGCACCATCAGTATATATATGTACTTCGTGATTCAACTTTTAGCTTGTTAAGAGTTTTTCTATTTCTTTTGGAAAATATTCCATTTCTAATTCGTGAATTTTTTGAGCAATTTCTTCTGGCGTTTTGCACTTTATAATTGAAATACTTTTTTGAAAGATAAATTCACCTTCATCATAATTTTTATTTACATAATGAATAGTGATTCCAGTTTCTGCTTCTTTGTTTTCTAAAACTGCTGTGTGCACATTGATCCCATACATTCCTTTTCCTCCATATTTTGGAAGCAAAGCAGGATGAATATTTATTATTTTATTAGGAAAGGTTTCAATAATACTTTCTGGAAATTTTAGCAGAAAACCTGCCAGAACAATTAAGTCTGGCTTTATTTTTTTTATTTTTTCTAAAACAGTACCATCAGAAAGCTCAATTTTATTGAATACTTCGGTTGGAACCTCAAGGTAATTTGCTTTGTCTAAGACTTTGGCATGTACATTGTTAGTAAATATTGTGGCTACGTTTATTTGAATATTATTTTTAAAATATAAAACAATATTTTCGGCATTAGAACCCGACCCAGAAGCAAATATTACAACCTTTTTCATTTATACTGTGATTTATATTGCGCAAAAAAAAGAATAATAAATGATAATAAATAAAAATAATTGCTCTTTGTGAAAATATTTTTTTAAATTCGTTGTCAGATTTATTAACTAAAATGTGGTTTTAAGATAAAGTTTTTTATTTTTGCCATCAATTAAAATTTAAAATTAAAGATTATGTCAGACATTGCATCAAGAGTAAAAGCGATTATCGTAGACAAATTAGGCGTTGACGAAAACGAAGTTGTAACAGAAGCAAGCTTCACAAACGATTTAGGAGCTGATTCATTAGACACTGTTGAGCTAATAATGGAGTTCGAAAAAGAATTTGATATTCAAATTCCAGACGACCAAGCTGAAAACATTGCTACGGTAGGTCAAGCGATTTCTTACATCGAAGAAGCTAAAAAATAATATTTTCAAACATCTGTAAGTGAAATACCTTACAGGTGTTTTTTTATTTTTTCAAATGTCTTTAAAATCTTTTGTAGATTTGTAAAAAACACTGATTGTATTACAATCATAAAAATATTTATGTAATACCCCATTGTTTCTTTTAGTAATAATTAAAAGTACTTTGGGTTTTTTTATATTAAACAAAACGAACTAAACTATGCAATTAAAGCGAGTAGTAGTAACAGGATTGGGTGCACTTACACCTATTGGAAATAACATTCAAGAATATTGGAACGCATTAATAAGTGGGAAAAGCGGCGCTGCTCCCATCACTTATTATGATACCGAAAAACACAAAACTAAGTTTGCTTGCGAGGTAAAGAACTTCAATATTGAAGATTTTATGGATCGCAAAGAAGCTAGAAGAATGGATAAATTTGCTCAATATGCCGTTGCTGCAAGTGAAGAAGCTATAAAAGATGCTGGAATAACCGATACTAATGTAGACAAACACAGGGTTGGAGTTATTTGGGGAGCTGGAATAGGTGGGCTAGAAACTTTTCAAGAAGAAGTTTTAAGTTATGCTAAAGGCGACGGAACACCGAGATTTAACCCTTTCTTTATACCAAAAATGATTGCTGATATTGCTCCTGCTCATATCTCTATGAGAAATGGCTTTATGGGTCCAAATTATACTACAGTTTCTGCTTGTGCTTCTTCTGCAAATGCATTAATTGATGCTTTCAATTATATTAGGTTGGGAATGTGCGACATCATTATTTCTGGAGGTTCAGAAGCTGCTGTTACTATTGCAGGAATGGGTGGGTTTAATTCGATGCAAGCCTTATCTACTAGAAATGACAGTCCAGAAACTGCTTCAAGACCATTTGACGCAACTCGCGACGGATTTGTTCTTGGCGAAGGTGCTGGTGCATTAGTTTTAGAAGAATATGAACACGCGATTGCTCGTGGCGCAAAAATATATTGTGAAGTGGGTGGTGGCGGAATGTCATCTGACGCATATCATCTTACTGCACCACATCCAGAAGGATTAGGTGTTATTGCAGTAATGAATAATACACTTCGTGATGCAAGAATGAATCCTGAAGAAGTAGACCATATCAATACACACGGAACTTCAACTCCGCTTGGAGATGTTGCCGAATTGAAAGCGATAAGCCATGTTTTTGGAGCACATGCTAAAAACATTAATATCAATTCGACAAAATCGATGACTGGACATTTGCTTGGTGCTGCTGGTGCTATTGAAGCCATTGCTTCTATACTATCTATCAAACACGGAATAGTTCCTCCAACAATAAACCACACAACTATCGACGAAAACATTAACCCAGAATTAAACTTAACACTAAATGTGGCTCAAAAAAGAGATGTAAAAGTGGCTATGAGTAATACTTTTGGTTTTGGTGGTCACAATGCTTGTGTTTTATTTAAAAAATTAGTTTAATTACTCGCATGAGTATTATTAAAAAAATATTTTCAAATTCCCGTTCTACAGAGGACGGGCTTTTTTTTGATAAACTCGAAAAAATATTAGGATTCAAACCTTCAAATCTTATTCATTTTCGCAAAGCATTTACGCATCGATCTATGAATAAATTAGATGAAAAAGGCAATCCAATGAATTATGAGCGACTAGAATTTATGGGTGATGCCATGTTAGGAAGTGTTATTGCTGCTCATTTATTCAACATGGTTCCAGACGGAGATGAAGGTTATCTAACTAAAATGCGGTCTAAAATTGTAAGTCGAGAACACTTGAACGAATTAGGAAAAGACCTTAATTTGATTCAGTTTTTAGAAAGTAAAGTGACCATTCAAAATTTTGGAGAAAATATACATGGAAATCTTTTTGAAGCATTTATTGGAGCGATTTATCTAGATAGAGGTTTTGTGTACTGCGAGAAATTTATTCATAAAAAAGTAATCAAACCTTATGTAGATATTGACAAACTAGAGGGAAAAGTCATTAGTTACAAAAGTCTTGTTATAGAATGGTGTCAGAAGGAAAAAAGACAATTTCATTATGATATTTATGAAGATAACGATGCAGGAAAACTAAAATATTTTGGAGTAAAATTGAGTATTGATAATAAAGTTATATCAAAAGCTCGAGCGACATCAAAAAAGAAAGCAGAAGAAATAGCGTCAAAAAGAGCGTATTTTGCATTTCAAACAAAAATAGATGGCAAATAATCCATTTATTTTAAAACTATAACGTTATAGTTAACAATTTAACAAAAACCTAAATTTGTTAACTGGTTTTTAACTAATAGAAATACTATCTTTACACCTTATTTTTAGTACTTTATGGCGATTCATAAATTATATCTTGAGGATTTTGATCAAGTCGATTATAACTTAATTGCCATTCATACCTCACAAGAAGATTACAAATTAGCATTTAAACTAAATCAGAAATTAACTATTTCGCTCAGTAAAAACGAAAATGAAATTCCTGTCGAAATTCAGGAAAAGTTAACCCATTTTTCTCGTTTTACTTACGATGATGATGAGAAAATGGTGGTTTGGGATTTAATTCAAAATAAACAAAAAATCGATTTACCTAATGAAGACATAGTCGCAAATTTATTTGAAAACAAAAATTTTACACGACGAATCTCCTTAGTTTCTGAACTAAAAAAAGTAGATTTTTTTCTAAAAATAGAACACGATTCTCAATACAAAATAAAAGATATTATAAGCAAAATAAACAAAATTGATTCTATAAGTGCCGTTTATGAAGTAAACGCAAACGAAATAAAATCAAAAAATAATTTAATTTTTTAAGAAATGCCAACAAATAAAAAAACTAAAATTGTAGCTACACTTGGTCCAGCATGTAGTACAAAAGAAGTATTAAACGATATGATTAAAGCTGGGGTAAATGTCTTCAGAGTTAATTTTTCGCATGCAGATTATGAAGATGTAAAATCTAAAATAGATATAATTCGAGGATTAAACGAAGAATTTGGCTACACAACAGCCATTCTTGGCGACTTGCAAGGCCCTAAACTCCGTGTTGGTGTGATGAAAGAAGATGTGGTGGTAAATCCAGGTGACATCATTACGTTTCAAACTATTGCTGACATTCCTGGAACTGCCGATAGGGTTTACATGAACTATAAAGAATTTCCGAAAGATGTAAAACCAGGCGAAAAAATATTGCTCGACGACGGAAAATTAATGTTCGAAGCATTAGAAACAAACGGAACAACAGAGGTTTTGTGCAAAGTTATTCAAGGTGGCCCATTGAAATCTAAAAAAGGCGTGAACCTTCCAAACACCAAAATCTCATTGCCAGCATTGACCGAAAAAGACATTAAAGATGCCATTTTTGCAATCGAACATAAATTGGACTGGATAGCACTTTCGTTTGTAAAAACGCCAAAAGATTTGCAAGATTTACAAGAACTAATCGAAAAACATTCAGAATATAAAATTCCGATTATAGCCAAAATCGAAATGCCCGAAGCATTGGTAAATATTGACAAAATTATTGCGTATTCTGACGCATTGATGGTAGCTCGTGGTGATTTGGGTGTAGAACTTCCTGCTCACGAAGTGCCATTAGTACAAAAAGATTTGATTCTGAAAGCTAAAACGGCTCGAATTCCAGTAATTGTTGCCACACAAATGATGGAAACCATGATTACAAGCCTTACACCAACTCGTGCCGAGGTAAATGACGTTGCCAACTCTGTTATGGATGGTGCCGATGCAGTAATGCTCTCCGGAGAAACATCAGTTGGAAATTATCCTGTTCAAGTAATTGAGCAAATGACCCGAATTATCGAGGCTGTCGAAGACTCACCGCTAATCCACGTGCCTCAAAACACACCGCAAATTCGTACCAATCGTTTTATTACCAAAACAATTTGCCACCATGCAGCAACTATGGCAAATGCTATCAATGCCAAAGCAATTTGTACCTTAACCAATAGTGGATACACTGCTTTTCAGATTTCTGCATGGCGACCATCTGCTCATGTATTGGTTTTTACATCTAACAAAAGGATTCTTACCCAACTTAATTTGCTTTGGGGTGTAAAATCATTTTACTATGACAAATTTGTAAGCACCGATGATACTGTGACCGATGTAAATGAAATAGCTCGTGTAAAAGGATTTGTAGAAAAAGGCGACTTCTTAATAAACTTAGCTGCTATGCCAGTAACTGAAAAAGGAATGGTAAACACATTGAGAGTTTCAGAGATTGAGTAATTTTTAAAAATTACATAAAGAATATAACCCAACACATAAAATTTGTTGGGTTATTTTATTTAACAAGAAAGCCTAATAAGAATAGTTTGTGTTTTCAAAGATGTTTCGGACAAATGAAAGTTTTTAATAGGACTCCTAAGATTTAAAACATCACACCTCTTTCTTCTAAAAAAACTAATGAAAAACACCAATCGAGCGTTTCTCAATGTCTTTCATTAATCTGGAATAACATCCTAACAATATTTGACGTTTTGGACCACTAAAACTCAGCCCAGAATCTTCATCAATAGCTCCATAAAACCCTTGCTTGTAGATGATTGTGCCTTGATTTAAATCGTAAACCTCCATAAATACTATTGCAAAAGTCATTTGTTTAATATAATAATCATGTGCTAAATAATCGAAATTGCTTATATCATTTCGTTTATCTTGACATTTGATATTGATATAAAAATCGTATCCAGTTCCTTTTTTCAAATCTAATATTTCTGATTTACTAGGATTGAAAGGCACTTTAACGGGTAATAATAAAGACTTCTCTTTTAAAGAAAAGGAAAATCTCTCTTTAAGATGAGTAGAAAGATCCTTTAAAACCAATTCGGTTAATTCTTTTCTAACATATGCATCAACTTCAATAGTACCAAGCAACCATTTCCCTTTAGAAAAATCCAATCCAGCTGTTTGTACATAATTTAGCTTACGATAAGTTGTCGATGAACATGAAAATAAAAAAAGGAATAGTGAAAAAAATGAAAGGAATCTTATCATAGTATAAATTTAAGATTTCTCCATGTTGTTTTTTTGGAGAATTTAGGCAAAAATAGACTATTTTTTTGTCAAAAAATGTGTTATTAAAACTCAAATCTTAACTGAACCACAATCGTTTTTTTAATCTCTGTATTCAAATTAGCGAGAGAAATTCCTAGTAATCGCACCGAATCTTTCATTCGTTCTTGGTATAATAATTCTTTAACAGTTTCAAAAATAATCCCTTTATCGGAAACAAAATAAGGCAAGGTTTTACTTCGGGTTTGCTGTGTAAAATCACTATATTTTATCTTTAATGTGATTGTTTTTCCTGATATTTTGTGTTTTTGAAGTCTTCGTTCGAGTTCAGAAGCAATTTGCTCCAATCGTTCGGCCATAAATATTTCAGAAGTAAGATTGGTGTCAAAGGTGTGTTCGGCAGCGACCGATTTTGTCGTTCTATTCGGTTTTACTTCACTGTTGTGAATGCCACGCACAATATTATAATAATGAGCACCACTTTTGCCAAAATGTTCCTCGAGATATTCGACCGTTTTTCTTTTTAAATCTTTTCCTGTAAAAATACCGTGTTGGTACATTTTTTCGGTGGTTACTTTTCCTATTCCGTAGAATTTTTTAATATCTAAAGCTTCCAAGAAATCTTCAATTTCTTCTGGATTAATGGTTTTTTGTCCGTTGGGTTTGTTATAATCGGAAGCGATTTTTGCCACAAACTTATTTGCCGATATTCCCGCCGAAGCAGTTAGACCCACTTCATCAAAAATGCGTTTTCTAATTTCTTGTGCAATAAGTGTGGCGCTAGGATTTCCTTTTTTGTTTTGGGTCACATCTAGATAAGCTTCATCGAGGGATAAGGGTTCAACCAAATCAGTATAGTCATAAAATATTTTTTGGATTTTTTTCGAAATTTCCCTGTATCTGTCAAAACGAGGGGAAACAAAAATTAAATCAGGACAATTTCGCTTGGCTTGAGCACCACTCATCGCACTACGAACGCCAAATTTTCGAGCCTCATAACTTGCTGCCGAAACTACACCTCGAATTTCGCTTCCTCCAACAGCCAAAGGTTTTCCTTTTAGATCAGGATTGTCCATTTGCTCGACCGATGCATAAAATGCATCCATATCGATGTGAATTATTTTTCGCTGTGGATTATCTGACATGGTACAAATTTATAATTATTTCACAGAGATTCACGGAGAAAAGGCAGAGATTCACAGACTTTTGATTTTAAAATAATATATCTTTGAGAACTGAAATCCATAGCCCAGATAGTAGTGAAAATCCTTTTGCTTTTTAAAGAAAAAGCAAAAGATTGTAACGAATAGCTGGAAGTAGCTCCTAAAAAATGATAGAAATAGAACGCAAATTTTTAGTTTTAAATAATGATTTTATTGCTTTGGCTGTTGCCAAAAACAGAATCGTACAAGGTTACTTAAATTCTAATCCTGAGCGAACAGTTCGTGTAAGAATTAAAGGGAGCAAAGGTTTTCTGACTATAAAAGGTAAAGGTAACGAATCTGGAACGACAAGGTTAGAATGGGAAAGCGAAATCCCATTGCCCGATGCCGAAAAATTATTGGCTATATGCGAAAATGGCGTGATTGACAAAATCAGATACGAAATTCTATCAGGGAAACACACCTACGAAGTAGATGTTTTTGCTGAACAAAACAATGGTTTGATCGTTGCGGAAATAGAACTTGATGACGAAAATGAATTTTTCGAAAAACCGAATTGGCTGGGTCAAGAAGTGACTGGCGATAATAAATATTATAATGCCTATTTGAGTAACAATCCTTTTGGAAACTGGTAAAAATTACTTTTTCTTCATCACTTCGATAGTTACAAATGTTTCACCACCGCCTTTATTAGAAGTCATTTCCATATAAGCACGACGTGATAAATCTATTTCTCTTCCTTTTACAAAAGGCCCTCGATCGGTTACTGTTACAATGACATGTTTTCCGTTACGCTCATTTGTAATACGCAATAGGGTTCCAAAAGGAAATTTACGATGTGCTGCTGTGAGTTTATTATTATCGAAACGACTGCCACTTGCGGTACGCTTGCCGTGAAATCTTTTAGCATAATATGATGCGTGGGCTTTCTTTTTGTATAATTTATAAGTAAAATCGCCTTCTATAAGTAGGCTGTCTATCGCAATCGTATCGACTTTGACTGTATCTTGAACTGGTCTTACAGAAAAAGATTGCTTGTCGAATTTCTTGAACGAAAAACTAGAAATTAGTATCGCTGCTATTGTTGTGGTAATTACCAAAAAAAATTTATCTTTCATCATAATTTTTAATTAATTATTATTACACACTTCTCAAATACCATACCCAAAAAAGAAAAAGCCTTAATAAATAAGACTTTCTTTAAATTATTAGAACCACAATGACCAAGGAATTCTACTTAATATAAGCAACAAACCTAGTCCATAAAATATTGTAATGGCTTTAAACTTGTTTTTACCTTCTAATGCTTTTTTATGTTTAGACCAACCTATTGTAATTAGTATGATGGCAATAATATTAGTTAATGGATGCTCTAACGAGGTGAGTCGCAAAGCTGCATTTTTCATGTCACCAAAAGCTGACAAACCTAAAGGTGACAAAAAATATAATACCAATCCTACTGTAAGTTGTATGTGTGTAACTATAAGTGCAAATAATGCAATTTTCTTGTCTTTTGACATAAATTGTCTTTTAGAGAATAATCCTAAAGCACTGTTTACAAACGCTACAACTAGTAGCAATAAGGCTAAATATGCCCAGCCAGAGTGAAATTTTTGAATAAATTCGTACATAATTTTAGTTTTAGTTTAAACAAATATAAACAAAAAATAGAACGAATTTAAAACTTACATATTGGAAATTGAGACAAATAAAATGTTAAAAAAGATTTAATAACGTTTTTGGTACAGTATTTGAATTAAATTTATATCTTTACCTTATTATAGATTTTAATGGAGAAAAACTACATTTATATTATATTATTTAGTCTTTTGTTTTCGTTGGGCGCCTTAGCTCAAGACGGAAAGCAATCTTTATTGACCACAAAACCCCAAGAACAACAATTTGACAATCTAAACGTATATCCCAACCCTGTAGGAAACGGGCACGTATATATTACTTCGAAAACTAATGAACCTAAAGATATTGAAATTTTTGATGTACTAGGTAAACGTGTCATACAAACTACAATCGCTACTAAGGAACTAAATGTTTCTACGTTATCTCCTGGGGTTTATATCATAAAAATAAAAGAGGGAGAGCAACGGGCTACTAGAAAACTCATTATCAAGTAATTAATTATATTCTGCCTTTTAAAATTTAATGTTTTATTTACATTAATAACTTTCTTATAAACAAATTACTATTATCTTTGTAGTCCAAATTAAAAAATGAAAAAAATGAAAAAAATTTACTTATTAGGAGCTTTAATAGCTACAACTTTGTCTTTTGGACAAAACATTTTAAATGAAGATTTTAATTATACTGTTCCAGGCTTTGTAGGAGGAAATTTAACTACTGCTAATGATGGTGTTGGATCAAACAACTGGTTAACTCATAGTAATACCGCTGGTAATGCAGGAACTATTGATGTGTTGTCAGGTAATTTATCTTACACTGGTCTTTTATCTTCTACAGGAAATAGAATTTTATTACCCGGAAATAACACAGCTGTACCTAGAGATATTAACAGAGCTATCACTACTTCTGCAACTACGGTCTATTATTCTCTTTTAATTAATGTTATTGACAACACTCAGTTAAGCACAACAACTCCTAACTATTTTACAGGAATTGGAGCTACTGCTGGTACTGGTGTAACTACTTTGGGAGCTAGACTTGGAGCTTATTCAACAAATGCTGGCGCTAACTACAGATTAAGCATTCAGAATACATCTGGAGGGACGCCAACGTTTACAGATTTCGCTACTGATTTAACTTTTGGAACAACCTATCTAGTTGTTATAAAATATGACAGAGCAGCTTCGCCAACAGCAGTTAGCTTATGGGTAAATCCTTCTTCTGTAAGCTTCGGTAGTACAGAACCAGCGGGATCGGTAAGCAATAATTCAGGAACGGGAGCAATTACGGCTTTTGCATCAGTGTTTTTAAGAAATACGGCAACAACTCCGAAAGTTGAAATGGATGAGATTAGAATTGGACAAACTTGGGCAGATGTAACTCCAGTAGCATTATCAACAAAAGACTTTGGAAATATTTCAGGATTAAAAATCTATCCAAATCCAGCTAAAAACAACTTGAATATTAGTTCAGATAGTTTTGAAGTTAAAAATGTAGAAATATATAATGTGTTAGGAGCTCAAGTTCTTTCTGCAAATGTTACTAATTCGCCAATAAACATTGCTGGTTTAACTACTGGTGTTTATGTAGTAAAAGTTACTGAAGAGGGAAAAACAGCTACTAGAAAGTTAGTTATCGAGTAATTAGAATTTTAAAATATATTAAAAAGCTCCAACTTTGTTGGAGCTTTTTTTATGCAATTATACCAAGTAATATTAACAAGAATTAATTCTCTCTACCATTTCTTATACAAACAACCATTTTTCAATTATAAAAAGGAACAAAATTAATGATATTCACATCACTAAATTTAGTTAGAAGAAAACAGGGCTTAATTCCTTATTATTAAGCATTTAATACATTTTGTCGAAAAAAGCAATACCGTTAACGATTATATTGTTTTGCCAATAGACATCACGCTAATTTTGTCTTGAAATTAAATCATTAAAAAAACAACGAGATGAAAACTATTTATTTATTATTATTACTAAGTCTTAATTCTATAGCGAATACTACTAACCCAGAAAACTATATAAATGAAAATCCTAAGACTACAATTGAAACATTTTGTAACAACGAAATAATTAAAGAACCTTCTTCCGAAAGCGATTCTATTTCAGGGTTAAAGATTGTAAGTTATGATTCTCAAAAACATGGAAAACATATTTATATAATTTCCGATATGTATACTATGAAGAAAATTTCTTTCTTTAATAAAAAAGGAAGAAAGGTTTTTACCACTTCAACTATTGGCTCCCCTATATACCTTTCGAAATTCAAAAAAGGAGCATACACCATTAAAATTGTTGAAAATGAAAAAACGGAAACAAAAGAATTTTCAATAAATTAATATATCACAAACAAATCTTGAAGTCCTACATTGTGGGACTTTTTTTATTTCCTTACTTTTACAAAAAAAATTAATTGTTTACCCCTTCTGACATATTCAACATCGATTCTAAAAAAGAGTTTGATAAAATTTCCCTGAAACTATTTCGTTTTCAATACGACAATAACGAAGTGTACAATCAGTTTTGTAGTCTTTTAAACAAAGATAAAACCAATGTAAAAAGAATTGAAGACATTCCTTTCTTGCCTATACAGTTTTTTAAATCCCATGCCGTTTTAAGTTCTAGAGAAACTATTGAAGCTACTTTTACCAGTAGTGGAACGACAGGAATGATTAATAGTAAGCATTTAGTTACAAATGTTTCTCTATATGAAGACAGTTATCGCAACGCCTTTTCTCAGTTTTACGGAAACATAGAAGATTATGTGGTTTTGGCTCTACTTCCATCCTATTTAGAGCGAGAAGGATCTTCTCTAATTTATATGATTGATGATTTAATAAAACTAACCCATAATCCTGATAGTGGTTTTTACCTTCACAATCACGAGGAATTAATTCAAAAGCTTATCGCTTTAGACAATACAGGACAAAATGTCATTCTGATTGGTGTTACTTATGCTTTGTTAGATTTGGTCGAAAAACAAAAATTTAATCTAAAAAATACCATTATCATGGAAACTGGTGGTATGAAAGGAAAAAGAAAAGAAATGATTCGCGAAGAATTACACGAGCAACTTTGCAATGGTTTTGGAGTAAATGCGATACATTCTGAGTACGGAATGACTGAATTACTATCTCAAGCTTATTCTCTTGGAGACGGCGTGTTTGAATGTCCAAATTGGATGCAAATACTAGTTCGTGACACCGAAGATGCCTTAACTTATATAGAAAGCGAAAAAACGGGTGGAATTAACGTGATCGATTTAGCCAATATTAATTCTTGTGCTTTTATTGCCACACAAGATTTGGGTAAAAAATACAAAAACAATACGTTTGAGGTTTTAGGCCGTTTTGATAATTCCGATATTCGAGGTTGTAATTTGATGGTTTTATAAAATTATTATAAGTTTTAAATGAAAAAAATATCAGTCTTACTCTTTCTGCTTTCACTTTCTGTTTTTTCTCAAAACAAAGTTATTAATGCAAAAATTGATTCAATCACTTCAGATGATTCAAATCCCAAAAAGAGAGTTTACAGCATCAATTACCATATAGAAAATCTATCTGATAGTTCGATTTCTTTCTTTCTTGCACCCAATACTTTGATAGCAAATGCAGCGAGTTCGATGACTTTATTTCCAATTTATAAAATATACCACAATGAAGTTTTTACACCCCTTGACGGTCCTTTTTTTGAAAAAAATGGCATAGATTGGGAAACAAAATTGCAAGGATTTAACGATTACAACTCTCCAAGAGCCAAAGAGTTAATTAAAGAATTTGTTGAAGAGTTTCGAGCAAAAAACAAAGTTATCATAGATAATTACAAAAAAAATGGAGGAAAAAGTACTGATGATGCATGGATTATAGAAAACCACCGTTTACTTGAATCTAAAATCACTTTAAAACCAAAAGAAATAAGAAACTTTATTATAAAAACTTCTTGGAACAAAGAACGTTATTTTAAAGAAGATGATTTAGAATATTATCTAGATGAAAAAGATAAATTTGAATTTGAATTGGTTTTAGATTTAAAAAAAACATTTTTTAAGGAAAGATTATCAACTGAAGAATATCTAGAAATAGAAAAAGACACTCGCTTTATTGAAGGTATATTTATTACAAATAAAGTGCCTATTATTTTTTAAAAAAATAAAATTACATATTTATGACTATTCAAAATGTTAATCAAGTTATCGAACCTCAAAAAAACATTTTACTACAACATCCTTTATATCAGCAAATACAAAATATAAATGATCTTCATTGTTTTCTTGAAACACATGTTTACGCTGTTTGGGATTTTATGTCTCTGCTAAAGGCATTACAATCAAAATTAACTTGCACCACAACTCCTTGGTTTGCAACAAAAAATCCTGAAATTCGTTATTTAATAAATGAAATTGTTTTAGCCGAAGAAACCGACATTTCATTAGACGGAAAAAGACAAAGTCATTTCGAAATGTATATTGATGCCATGAATTCTTGTAGCGCTAACACATTACAAATTGAATCTTTTTTAGAAAATGTTGCACTAACAAATGATATTTTTGCTTCAATAGAAACAAGCGATTTACACGCTAATATCAAATCTTTCTTAGATTTTACTTTCAGAATAATTGGAGAAGGAAAACCACACAAAATTGCTGCGGCTTTTACTTTTGGAAGAGAAGATCTTATTCCATCAATGTTTACCGAAATCCTTAAAAATTTTAAAATTAATTTCCCTGAAACAGATTTGTCAAAACTAATCTATTATTTTGAAAGACATATCGAGTTAGATGCAGACGAACATGGACCAATGGCTATGCAAATGATTACAGAATTGTGTGGAAATAATAACGAAAAATGGAAAGAAGTTGAAGAAGTTTCTGTTTTAGCCCTTAAAAAAAGAATAGGCCTTTGGGATGCAATAGAAGAACAAATTACCCTAAAAAAATTATCTTTGATTTGATTTAACTCATTTTCACAATATGTTTTCATCTCAAGATCGGTTAACTAGAGCTTACAAAGAAGCAAAAAGAATCTCTTTTGACGATTCATCAAAATTTATTTTCTTTTCCGATTGTCATCGTGGAGATGGAAGCTTTGCAGATGATTTTGCAAATAACCGAAACATATATCAACACGCATTAAAATATTATTTTGAAAATGATTATACTTATATCGAGCTTGGAGATGGCGACGAATTATGGGAAAACTTATTTTTTAAAGATATTTTTGAAGCCAACAAAAGTGTTTATTTACAACTTCAGAAATATTACAATACTAACAAATTATATATGATTTATGGCAATCATGACATGGTTTATAGAAACCCCGCAGTTGTAAAAAAGAATTTTTCTGATTATTTTGATGTTAAAGAAGGGAAGAAACTTCCGTTGATGCCAAATCTTGAATTCCACGAAGGAATTGTGCTTGAAAATACTAAAACAGAACAAGAAATCTTCTTAACTCATGGCCATCAAGCAGATTTTATGAATTATATGGGTTGGCAAATAAATCGTTTTTTTGTTCGAATTTTATGGAAACCTTTACAAATTTGGGGTATAAAAGACCCTACCAGTCCGGCAAAAAACTACACAGAACTTGTAAAAGTAGAACGAAGAATAAAAAAATGGATTGCTAATAACAAAAACCTCATCACTATTGTTGGACACACGCACCGACCACATTTTCCTAAACCACAAGAAAATGAACTAAATTTTTTTAACGATGGTAGTTGTGTTCACCCAAGAAGCATTACAGGAATTGAAATTGAAAACGGGGATATTGCCTTAATAAAGTGGTTTATTGACACTACGGATAATGGTATTCTGCAAATTGTTAAAGAATATTTAGAAAGTCCGCAGAAACTGAGTGATTATAATAAAACTTAAGATTCAGGAGCCAATTCTATCTCTAATCCTTCTAACTCTTCTGTAATATGAATTTGGCAACCCAGTCTGCTATTTTGTTTTACATTAAACGCTTCAGAGAGCATTGCCTCTTCATCGTCTCCTTTTTCCGGCAATATAACGTCATTCAACACATAACATTGGCAAGAAGCACACATAGCCATACCTCCACATATACCAATAGTTCCTTCTGGAGCAAGTTCATACATTCTTACTAACTCCATAATATTAAGATTCATGTCAGTTGGCGCTTGTACTTCATGTTTTGTCCCTTCACGGTCGGTAATTTTTATAGTAATATCTTGCATCTTTTATTTTTCACAAAAGTATAAATTATTAGATAAAAACAATATATTTGGGAAAATATTGGGGGATTAGCTCATTTGGCTAGAGCGCTTGCCTGGCAGGCAAGAGGTGGTCGGTTCGAATCCGATATTCTCCACTATAAAACCAAAAAACCAACCCAAATGCAAAACGTCTTAACTATAAGTTGAGGCGTTTTCGTTATTTATGGCTTGTTCTGATTCGTCTAGCAATATTATTATTTTGTCGGATGTAGCTACTAGTTCATTATATTTTATCTCAGATTCATCTGTTTTTCCTTCTGATTTTAACTCTAAAATTTTCCTAACTAAATGATGTAGTTTTTCATGTTGTAATTCGATTTTTTGCACAGACTCCATCTGACCATATTTTTCTTTGCCCTTACTATAATACCATTTCCCAAAATCGCAGTCATGATGAGAAATCGCTTGACTCTTAGTTAGACTACCTTCTCCATCAAGAAAATGTCGTATTCTATATCTCCATTTTAAATGTTTTAATTTTGCTTCGATAAAATCTAAATTAAAAATTTCTTGCTGATGCTTACTGTTTTTAGAATGTGTATTTATAAAATTAGACAGCTCTTGCGAAGAGGAATCTAAATCGTTTATTTCATTTTTTATTATACTTAGCAATTCATTTGTTTGATCTTTACTCGTATTGTCGTCTATTAAATCTATAACTCCAATAATATTACTTAAAGGTTTTCTAAAATGGTGTGAATTTTTAAATGCTAATTCTTCAAATTGAGCAATATAATTAGCATTTTGAAACTCATTTTCTTTCATTTCGGTAATATCATGTCCTATAGAAAGTATTTCGATTACTTCTTTGTTTGTATCAAAAAAAGCAATTTCATCCCATTTTATCCATCTTTTTTGTCCCAACGCATTTTCTCTGAGAAGAACTATAGTGATTTTTGGATTTTCATATGATATAGAATCGAATACTTTTAAATAAAATTTATCAACATTATCAGGTTGTAAAGTTCTATAGTTAGTTCCTCTAAAATAATCTTTGTCCTTTCCGAAAAAATCACAAAAAGCTTTATTTACATATTTCCTATTTCCTTGTTTGTCTGTAATAACTATTAAATCGGTTTGATTTTCTAACAATAAACTAAACCTTTTTTCGCTTTTAGATAATTTGGCTATCGCATTTTTCTCTTTTTCTTCTGCTATTTTTTTATCTGTAACATTAGCTGAAATGGTTAAGAATTTGGTGATTCTACCTTCAAAATCCTTAATAGGAAGTATTGAAGAAGAAATCCAGAAATCGCTTCCATCTTTGGTCTTAATCTTCGATTCACCTCTCCAAACCTGACCTGAAGTAATGGTTATAGCTATTTGCTTGTAAAATGAATCATCGTGATAATCTGATTTTAAAACATCTATGTTTTCTCCCACAAGCTCTTCTCTAGTATAGCCAGTTTTTTCGAGATATAAATCATTTATTTTTAAAATTTTTCCAGTAAAATCAGTAATAACAGAACTTAAATTATCGTTTATTGCCATCTGATAAGAATACAACTCTTCACTAGATTTTTTGACCAAGTAGTCTAGTTTTTTATTAAAATCTGATAGTTCACCATTTACTGTTTTTAGTTTTTCGTCTGTTTCTTTTTGGCTTTTGAGTGATGTGTTTAGTTTTTCAAAATTTTTATCCATTTTTTTTGAAATAGACAAACTGATATCAAAATTTACCATCGCTTGAAAAAATATCATTCCAGCTGTCGTATAAGCTAGAATAGCATTTATAATAAAATAATTTATTCTGGGATTGGGTACAAAAGGAGTTACAGAATCATAATATATGTAGACAAAAAATAATATAGAACAAGCTATCATAATAATATGAGCAATTTTTCTTTGCCTAGAAACCGAAACACTACCACTAGCTAGAGCGATATAAAGCAATTGAGCGCCAGTCCTTCTGGTATAAAAAGCCCAAATTGTAATCACAATTATAAATCCAACTAAAGCAACATTAGGAGCTATTTTGTATTTCTTTTTATAATTACAAAACAAAACACTCAGTGCTACGGGTAAAATAATTAATCCTATAAAACGATTGTCAAAATTTAATGAGCAATAAATAATTGTTATAAAAATACTTCCAAAAATTATTAATAAAGAAATAGCATTTAAAGTTGCTATGCGCTGTTTTTCTAGATAGTGCAAATTATCTTTACGCCCTATATTTAGGACAGCTCTCCATTTTTTTAAAAAGTATTTTATCATTAAAATTGTTTCTAATAATTTTACACCATTATCTATCAATTATTTCTCATCTCATTACTGAGTAATTTTATAACAAATAAACGATTTTAAAACAAAAAAGCGATTTCTTCCTACAGAAATCGCTTAAGTGTTTATTATGTTCGACGAAATTGCGTTTCATTGATAATTTTATTCATTTTACTAAATAAAATATAATTCATTTTAATGATTGTGCTTTGGATTAAATCCATCTTCACTTAATTCTTTATGGACATAATCTGCAACCATTTCTGCTTCATAATCTACTTTTTCACCTTTAGAGAGTTTAGCAATTATTTTTTCCATTATTTCATAAATTACAGGAACAATAATCAAGGTTAAAAATAATGAGGATATTAATCCACCAATAATTACCCAAGCCAATCCATTTTTCCATTCGGCACCAGCTCCCGACGCTAATGCAATTGGAAACATTCCAAAAACCATTGCAATTGTTGTCATCAAAATTGGACGTAAACGAGCGTGATTGGCTTGAATTAAAGCTGTTCTAATAGTTTCACCTGCTTTTCTTCGTTGATTGGTATAATCTACTAACATAATTGCGTTTTTACAAACCAATCCAATAAGCATAATAATACCTAAAATGGTAAAGATGTTCAAGGTATTATTCGTTAATGCTAGAGCTAGCATCGCACCAATAAACGAAAGTGGAATAGCAAATAATACTACAAATGGATGCGCAAAACTGTCATATAATCCAACCATAACAAGGTAAACTAATATGATAGCTGCTAATAAAGCAATTCCTAACGTACCAAAACCTTCACTTTGATTTTCTTGATCTCCACCCCAAATATAATTTACTCCAGTTGGTTTTTGCAACTTATCAAGTTTTTCTTGCCATTGTGTTACAATCGTACCTGCTGGTACTCCAACATTTTGACCTTGTACAGTTACCGAAGCTGTTTTATCTCTACGTTCCAATTGACTTGGACCAGAACCTTGAGTAATGGCAGCAAATTGAGACAATTTAATTTGTTGTCCTTGACTATTTATGAAAATCAAATTACCAACATCTGTAATATTTTTTCTGTCAAAAGCATTGTATTTAATGTTGATGTCATATTCATTTTCACCGGCTCTAAATTTACCATCAGTATTTCCGCTGTAAGCTGTTTGCATAGTCATACCAACTGTTTGAAGCGTTAATCCTAATGAAGACATTTTATCACGATCTACTTTAACATCGATTTCTGGACTTCCATCTTCAACAGTTAATTTAATTTCGGTAGTTCCAGGAATTTTTCGTAATTCGTCTTCTGCTAATTTAGCAAATTTCATGGCACTTTCCAAATTTGGACCCGTAACAATTAATCCTAATTTTGCATCTTCCGCAGTTCCTAAAATACCTACTGGAACGGTTTTAACTTTAGAACCAACCAATACTTTTTCTAATTGTCTTTTTATTCTTGCAGCATAAACTGAAGCATCATCAGTTCTACTTGCTTGATCAATCATTTTTACATCAATCTCCGATTTGTATGCAGTCGATTGAGACGCACCCATTCCTGAACTAGTTTGTCCAACAGTTGTAATTTGACTTTTAACATACTTTTGATTTTTCAAGTAAGCTTCTGCTTTTTGCGTCATAAAATTCGTTTGTTCTATCGAAGCATCTTTCGGCATTTCTATTTGAACTAAAAACTCACCACTATCTGAAGAAGCAAAAAACTCACCCCCAATAAAGCCTGCTGGAATTAAAGCAATAGAACTAAAAAATATAAATAAAACAATTGCCAATGTAGTTTTATAATGATCTAAACACCATGTTAATAAACCAGAAATCCAGTTGATAAAACGAGTTAAATAGCTTTCAAATCCAAGAATAACTCTTCCGAATAGATTTTTACCTTCGATATGTTCTAGTTTTCCGAAACGAGAAGACAACCACG
Organism: Flavobacterium sp.; assembly: GCF_039932285.1. Classification (GTDB taxonomy): domain Bacteria; phylum Bacteroidota; class Bacteroidia; order Flavobacteriales; family Flavobacteriaceae; genus Flavobacterium. The sequence continues at coordinate 78,261 of NZ_JBDTQE010000003.1, read as the reverse complement.
GAATTATAGTAAATGAAGCTAATAATGATAATAAAGTAGAAATTACAACAGTCGTACAAAATTGCGTAATAATGTTAGATACCAATCCAGAACTCATGGCAATTGGTAAAAATACTACTACAATTACCAATGTAATCGAAGTTACAGTTCCACCAATTTCGGCAGTTCCTTCATAAGCAGCACGAACACGGTTTTTACCCATTTCCATGTGTCGGTAAATATTTTCAAGAACTACAATCGCATCATCTACCAGAATACCAACAACCAATGATAATCCAAGTAAACTCATTAAGTTTAAAGTATATCCTAATAAGTAAATCCCAATAAAAGTTGCTATTAATGATGCTGGAATAGAAACCATTACAATTAATGAATTTCTTATACTGTGCAAGAAAAATAACATTACAAAAGCAACTAATAATACTGCAATTAATAAATCATGAAGTACAGAATCAGCTGCTTCTAAAGTGAAAACAGTACTGTCTTTAGCAGTTTCTAGTTTTAAACCATTTATTTTATAATCTTCTTCTAGTTTTTTTACTGTTTTAGCTATCAATTCACTCACAGCTACTGCATTAGCATCTGATTGTTTTACAATTTGTAATACAATAGCATTTTTTTGATCTATACGAGCAATTTTATCTGCAATTTTTTGAGAATCCTGAACATCAGCAATGTCTTGTAAGCGAACTTGAATTCCGTTTTGTGACGAAACTACTAAATTTCGTAATTCGTCAACACTTTTGTATTTACCCGCTAAACGAATTAATATTTTTTGCTCACGAGTTTGAATATTACCCGTTGGAAAATCCAAATTGGATGATAAAATAATTTGTTGCACTTGTGGAACGGATAAACCATAACCTTGCATTTTCTTAGCATCAAGATTTACTTGAATTTCACGTTCTTGACCACCAATAATATTTACTTGTGCGACACCTTGTACACGAGAAAGAACTGGAGCTACTTTTTTGTCAATTAAATCATAAAATGAGGCTTCGTCCATTTTACCATTAGCACCAAGAGTAATAATTGGTAAATCACTTAAAGAAAATTTATTTAGTGACGGCGCTTTAGCATCTTTTGGTAAATCATTCAGAATTGCATTTATTTTTCGCTGTGCATCGTTCATAGAAATATCTACATTCGCATTAGATGTCAATGTGATAGAAACGATAGAAAGACTTTCGTAAGACTTGGAATCTATCTTCTTGATGTTTTCTAGAGAAGCGATTGCATCTTCAATTTTTTTAGTAACAGTGTTTTCAATTTCACTTGGAGAAGCTCCTGGATATATTGTTGAAACAGTGATTACATTTGTACTAAATTTCGGAATTAGTTCATAGCCTAGTTGCTTGTAACTGAAGATTCCACCGAGTATTAGTATTGTGAAAAGCACAATAACTAATGAGGGACGTTTTATGGATATTTCTGCTATTTTCATATTTTTTTATCTATTTGTTTGAGCAATGAAATTATTTGATAACTTCTACTGGGTTTCCGTCTTGTAGGTTAATTTGACCTGTTGTAATTACAGTTTCACCATTGGATAATCCTTTTAAAATTTCAACTTTATCACCCAAAATTCTTCCAGCAGTTACAGTTTTTAATTTTGCAACTCCTTTTTCAATCACAAAAACTTGATTGCTACTTACACTTCCTACAAAAGCAATTCTAGGAACTATCATTAAGCTTTGTTTTTGTTTATTAGAAGAAAACTCTGCAGTTCCGTACATTCCAGCTCTTAAATCATTTGAAGCATTGTTTGAAATTTCAATTTCTACAGGAAAACTCAAACTACTATCAGCTTTTGGAGCAATGAAGGTAATTTTTCCAGAAAATGATTTATCTGGATATACGCTTGAAGTCACTTTAGTTGTAGTTCCAACTTTTAAATTTGCTACTTGAGTTTCGTTTACGGTTACTGTTAATTTCAATTTTGAAACATTTACAATATCAAACAATGTAATTGCTGGCATAGTAGAAACATATGAACCTGGCTCGATATATCTTTTATTAATAATACCGTTTATAGTTGCTTTCACATTAGTATCACCAAGGTTAATATTTGCTTGGCTTAAATTTGCTTTTGCATTTACTAATTGCATTTTAGCTTGATCCAATTGTTGTTTAGTTACACCACCTGTTTTATAAGCATTTTCATATCGATTGTAGTCCGTTAAGGCTGTTTGATAGCTTGCGTTTGCTGTTTGATTGTTAACGTTTATAGCATCGCTTCTTAGAATTGCAAGCGTTTGTCCAACATGAACAACATCTCCTTCTTTTACTAAAACTTTGATGACTTTTCCTGATTTTTCAGATGTAAATGATAATTCTTGTGCGGGTTCAAAATTTCCATTAGCACTAAAGTCTAAAGAAATATTTTCTGTTTTTACGGTATCAATCTTTACGGAAACGGCCGCATTTTTTTCAGCAACAACATCAATTTTAGCTTGATTTTCTCTTTTGTTTTTCATTAATACAAAAGCTATTAAAACTATTGCACCAACAATTACTAGGGTTGTGATTATATTCTTTTTCATGTTTTTATTTAGTTAATGTTTTTAATTCGCCTTTTGATTTTATTAATTGAATTTCTGCTAATTTGTAATCTAATAAAGCAGAAGTATAGTTGTTTTGAGCTTCGGTTAGTGCATTTTCAGAATCTAATAAATCGGTTAAAGATGCTAAACCTTGATAATAATTATTTTTAGTGTTGTCAAGAACTTCTTGAGCTAACGTTGCATTTTCTTTTTGAGATTTGATAGTTTCTAAGCTATTATCAATTTGAAGTTTTGCATTTTCGTAAGCCATATCTAAACCTAATTTAGTATCGGCTAAATCTTCTTTAATTTTCTTTAATTCCACTTCAGCTTGTCTAACTTTAGCACGTGTTCCAAATCCGGTAAATATTGGAACTCTTAAATTTAATCCAATTGAAGAAAAATTAGTCCAATAAACACCATCTGACGGAAGTGCACCTAACGGCATCTTTTTTCCTTGACCAATAAAATTGTAGTTTCCATTAAGTGATAAAGTTGGATAATAACCAGCAATTATTGATTTTTTTTGATAGTCTAAAAGTTGCTCGTTTTTTTTCAAAAGCAAATATTCTGTTCTATTTTCAGTATTTAGAGCTTCAGAAAGTACTTGAGGTGTTACTTCAAAAGTTGTCGTTGGAAAGTTTATTTTGGTTTCCATTGGCATTCCAATATAAAATTTTAATGCATTTTCTTGAAGTTTGATAGCATTTGCAATTTGCTGACGTTGTGTGCTAATGTTAGAAAGCTTAACCAAAATCCTATTCAAGTCAATTTTCTTAGCCAAACCATTGTCAAATTGAACTTTGATTATTTCTTTAACTTTTGAAGTGTTTTTGAAAGTAGTATCTATTACGATTAGTTTTTGACGTTGCACATATACTTGATAATAGGCATTTGCAACTCTTTCGATTACTTGTTCTTCTGTTAATTGCTGATTAATCTGATAAAACTCTCGGGTAGATTTTGCTGCTTTTAATCCTGTAAAAATTGATTGATCAAACAAATTTTGAGTTAGCGACAAACCAGCGGTTGAACTCCAAGCTTGACCAAATTGAGCTTTTATAACTGTTCCTGGTTCTCCGCCAAAAGCACTAGCATCGATAAATGTTGATTGAATTACTGGATTGTAAGTTAAATTCCCATTAGCAGATATTTGAGGTAATGCTCTTGATCGAACTTCCTGAATTTGATATTCGCTGTTTTCAACTTTAAGCTTTGCTTTTTTAGCATCGGATTTGTTTTCAAGTGCATAGTTTATGGCGTCTTTTAATGTAAGTGGTTTATCATCTTGTGAATAAACCGAAATTGCAAAAAACAAAAGCAATAAAAGTTTTGTGTTTTTCATATTTGTTATAATAAATGGATTGATAATTGTTTTTCTAGTTCTTTAATTCCTTCGCTAGTTCCAATAGCTCTTGTATGATATTCTAATGCTTTACCTTCAATTTTATAAGCTTCACTCTCTAATTGTGTATTTTCATTTATTGAAAAAATAAGCGTGTAGTAAAAACGAGCTGCTATTTCAACTTCAGTTTCAGGTCTGTAAAGTCCTTGTTTGATTCCTTTTAATACATTTTGAGTAAACATATAATTACAGTCTTCTATTTCATTAGCGATCATTTTTTCATAAATTTCTGGGTAATGTTTTTTTAGTTGATAAGCTGGTGAATGGTCAAACGATTGGAACATTTCCTTAAACATTTCACGCATCTCAAAGTTTTCTTCAATGGCATTATAATTTCTAGCAACTACTTCATCCATAAGGGTATGAATTTTTTGATGAATCACTTCTGTACCTTCTTCGATAAGCTTTTCTTTATTACTAAAATATTTATAAATTGTTTTTTTAGAAATACACATTTCACAAGCAATATCATCCATAGTAACGCTTTTGAAACCTAGTTTCAAGAACATATCTGTTGCTTTTTTGATGATTTTCTCTTTCATTTTTTTGAATTTATTTTTTGAGTCTGTTAATTCAACAGAATTTAATATTTCGAATGCAAATGTAATATGGAAACTTTAAATACCAAAATAGTTTCCTTAGTATTTACATAAATTTAACATTAGTTCATTTTACTTAGAAATTCTAAATTGGCATTTATAGTAATTTCTTGCCCAATCGTCATTCTGTTAGGTTCACTAAATGAATTGTATGACAATCCGAAATCTTTGCGATTTATTTTTCCAACAACTTCAAATATTGCTTTTGAAGTACCATTATAAGTTTGTAAATCAATTAACACAGCATCAAGCTCTACGATTTTTGTAATGTTATTTATAGTTAAATATCCTTTTATAAAATTGATATTAGCATTCACTTTCTCAAATGAAGTCGATTTAAAACTGATGATTGGATTCTGAGTTGTATCAAACAAATCTTTTAATCGAAAGTTGGTTTCAATTTTTTCTAGTCTTCCACTTTTGTGATTTATATCAATTTCAAATTCTACTGATGCATCTTCTAAAGCATCATTTTTTACATTAATAGAACCCTTAAACTTATTTATTGAACTTGCTAAATAAGCAATTACTGAATGTCTGGCTCTAAGAATAACATCTGATTGACGAGAATCTATAGTCCAATGTGCTAATGTCATAATTATTATTTTTTAAATTTTAGTTTAAATTGATTCGTGAACTACTTGATTAGAAAATTCCCACCATTTTGGAAATACTTTTTTTTCGTTTAGTATCGTTTTTTCACCTATAATTGGAGTAATCAAATGAATATTGGTAGCTTTTACTAATTCGTTTATTGTCTTCAAAGGCTCATTCCAGTCGTGATTGGCTAATACAAATTTTGATGAATGCACCGGGAATAATGCTTTAGCATTTAAATCAATAGCTGCTTGAACAACTTCCTTTGGAGTCATGTGAATATATTTCCAACTTTTATCGTACTGTCCGTTTTCTAAAAAAGCCAAATCAAATGGTCCAAATTGTTTTCCTATTTCAATAAAATGACTGTCATAACCACTATCTCCGCCTATAAATAATTTTGATGTTGGTGTTTGCAATACAAAAGAGGTCCAAAGTGCTTTGTTTCTAATAAAACTTCTACCCGAAAAATGTCTTGCAGGTACAGTATTTACCTCAAAACCATCTTCAAGTATAATAGTTTCATTCCAATCTTTTTCGATTATTGAATCGCTATTGAAACCCCAATGTTCAAAATGAGCTCCAGTTCCTAATCCGCAAATAACTGTTCTGATTTTTGGTTTAAGCTTAATAATAGTTTTGTAATCTAGATGATCCCAATGATCGTGCGAAATAAAAAGGTAGTCTATTTCAGGAAAATCATCTGTTGTATAAACATCAGTTCCGCTAAATGCTCTATTTGTAAAGGAAAGTGGAGAGGCTGAACCACTGAGAACAGGATCAACTAATATCTTTTTACCATCAACTTGCATAAAATAAGACGAATGTCCAAACCAGATAACTAAGTTTTCTAATGGATCTAGTTCTAGTAAATTGGTTTTTGTGGATGGGATAATTTGGTTTGGTTTTTTGAATTCATTTTTATTAAATAAAAACTCTTTCATTACCGAGTAAAAAGATGCTCCTTCTGTTAAATCTGGAGTATGACTAAGGTTTTGAAATGTCCCATTCTTATAATTAGGAGATTTTTTTATTAATTCTAATCTATTACCACTTGGCCTTTTCCCAAATTGATCTTGTTGAATAAACAGGTAAACTACGGCAACAAATACTGAAATTATAATTAGTGTAATTATCATTCTTTTATTTTTTTAAATTCTGATGCAAATATATATTGGAAACTTTAAATACTACAATAGTTTCCAAAGTATTTACATTTATTTAACATAAAAATATTTAAGTTTCAGATTTTAAACTTTTTTGAGTTACTTTGTACAACCTGAAACTTTAAACTCTAAACTCAGAATTAATGCACCCAATTTCTCATTATCAAGAACTTATTTCTCATTATTTTTCGAAATTACATTTAACCAAGGAGCCTAAAAATCTTTACAAACCAATAGAATATATTTTATCTCTTGGTGGAAAACGGATGCGTCCAATCTTGACATTAATGGCAACCGAAATTTTTGATGTAGATTGTCAAAAATCATTGGCAGCAGCTACAGCTATTGAAGTTTTTCATAATTTTTCATTAGTTCATGACGATATTATGGACGATGCTCCTTTGCGACGTGGGAACGAAACGGTTCATGAAAAATGGAACATTAATACAGGAATTTTGTCAGGAGATGCGATGCTAATTCTGGCTTACCAACATTTTGAAGAATATGAACCAAAGATTTTTCGTGATTTAGCAAAATTATTTAGCAAAACTGCTCTCGAAGTTTGCGAAGGACAACAATATGATGTGGATTTTGAAACTCGTGATGACGTTACTATTGCGGAATACTTAAAAATGATTGAATATAAAACCGCAGTTTTAGTTGGTGCAGCCATGAAAATGGGAGCAATTGTAGCAGAAACTTCTGAAGAAAATGCCAATCTAATTTATAATTTTGGTCTTAATTTAGGTATTGCTTTTCAATTGCAAGATGATTATTTAGATGCTTTTGGCGATCCAGAAACTTTTGGAAAACAAGTAGGTGGTGATATTATCGAGAACAAAAAAACGTATTTGTATCTTAAAGCAATAGAATTTTCTCAGACTGAAGAAAAAGAACAATTGTTACATTTATTTTCTATTCAACCTTCGGATAATACAGATAAAATAGCTTCTGTAAAAGAAATTTTTAATCAGACTAAAGCATCAGAGGCAACCCAAGAAGCAATTCAAGACTACACTTTTAAAGCTTTTGAAACTTTAGAAAAAATGAACATCTCTAATGAAAAAAAGATGATGTTAAGGGTTTTTGGTGAAAATCTAATGAGTAGAAATGTCTAATTATATAACTCCTATATCGACCGATTTATTACTTTCTGAAGCGGAAACAGAGAATTTATATCTAAAATTGATCGAACAAATTAACAAAGATTTTAATTTAGCAAATGAAGCAATAGATTTCCCGATGAGTACAACTCCTGAAGAGTTAAAAATACAATTGCACGAAAAAATTTATAGATTAATTCAATACAAATTTGCCGAATACCTTAATTTACTATACATCATAGATGTTTCCGAAGATCAAATTAAGAAACTTGACGGTTCAGATATTTCGGAACTTTCTGCTCAAGTGGCATTTCTAGTCTTAAAACGAGAATGGATGAAGGTTTGGTTTAGGAATAAATATTAAAATTATTCTAATTCCTTTTTTAAAATCACTTTATTCCATAGCTCAACGCCATCTTTATCAAATAAAGTTAATTTCATTTGGCGATTTTCTTTGTTACCAGAAAATGAGATTAAACCAAAATTGTGTTTAAAAAATGTACTGCCTTGAACTTTTAAAGGATTAGTTTCACGTTCTTTTGCAACACCAGATGTAAAAGGAGAAACTGTCCAATCATACAACGGATAAGTATTTTCTCTATCCATTTCTGCTAATTCGGCATAATGCCTATCGCCTGTTAAAAATAAAACACCTTTTATTTTATTATCTAAAAGTTCTTTTAAAAGTTTGGCTTTTTCTTCTGGATAATGTCCATAATTTTCTGAATCTCCAATCGAATTGAGAACTTGTCCGCCAATAACAATAATTTTAAAACTAGCTTTTGATGCAGACAATGCATCTATCAACCAATTAAACTGAATTGTTCCTAACATGGTATGGTCTCCTGTAATTCGGTCATTTGGAGAGCGAAAAAATCGATCATCAAGCATAAAAAACTGTGCATCTCCCCAATTGAAAGTCGAATAGGTACCTTCGGCTTGACTTGAATCTGAACCATACATTTTATTTGCCCAAAAATCTCGAAAGGCCTTTTGAGTTATATACTTGTTGTAAAAACTTCGATCACTATCATTATTACCAAAATCATGATCGTCCCAAATGGCAAAGTTTTGAGTTTTTGCCAGCAAAGGCTGAATTTCTTTTATAGAACGAGAATGAGTATTTCGATAATAGATTCCGGTTTTACTATCCCAATCTACCTCACGCAAATACATATTATCTCCTCCCCAAATCATAATGTCTGGATTTTTATTAGCAATTGCTCCAAAAATCTCGTGGTTACTTCCATAACCTTTTCCTGGTCGATCAACTTCTGGTTCATTCACATAATTACAACTACCAAAAGCTACTGTAAAATCGGGAGTATCTTCACGCCATTCCCATAGTTTTTTTGAAGAAAATGAAGTTTCATAAGGCAATACTTGTTTTTTATTATCAATAAAAACATTGTATTTATATTTTTTCCCAGGTTGTAGTTTATCTAAAACTATGTGGTAAGTATAACCATCGGTTTTAGTTGTTGTGTAATTATCTGAGAAAAAAACTTCCGAAGGTTTATCAATCGTAAAATATTCAATTTTAACGGATGCATCCTTTTTTGTTTGTAACCAAATAACAGCTTCTTTCATCTCGCAATAACCAACCATTGGACCAGATTGTAAAATAGAATTTTGAGAAAATGATTGAACACATAAGAGGAGAAGGAAGTAACTACAAACTTTTTTCATTTTTTAATGTAAATTATTTTATGCGAATTTAACAAAGTGAAATGCTTAAATTTCATTTTATAACATTAATTAATCATTAAAAATAAACCCTAATAAATGGCATGAATGCATTAGCATACACATCATCATTTTCGTTATACAAAACATTATAACGCGCCCCAATTGTTACATTATTAGTTCTATATCCTGCACCGAGAAATAATCCTGTATTCCAAAAACTATTTTTTATCAAATTTGGTATTGCTTCATAAGTATTGTTTACTCTTAGTTGTTCCAACTCTATCGAAAATTGAATTTGCTCAATCGGATTAACTAATCCTATCAAACTTCCGCCGTAAATAAACGAATTATAATTATTCTTTATAGAGACATAACTTCCTTGAACACCTACACCTAAAGAAACATAATCATTTACATTATAAATAGCGCTTGGAGCAACAGTAATATCTGTAAAACCTCCACCCACATTAAGTCCCAAACCTCCTCCAATTTGGACTTTTTTCCAAAACTCACTTTTTTTCTTAACACTAGTTGAATCCTGACAAAAACCGCTTAAACTAAAAGTAAACAAACCTAAAATTAAATAGATTCTTGAGGTGTTTTTAAAGCTTTTAAAAATCATATTGCAAATGCGTTAATTATTACAGCATAAAAGTATAAAAAAACAGAATGTATTTGTTGTAAATGTTATATTTTTGCTACAGATTTAATATAATGTTCATTTAATAGACAATATGGATAGGTTTTCTTTTTTAAACGCAGCTCACACTGAATTTTTCGCACAATTATACGATCAATATCTTGAAAATCCAGATAGCATAGAGCCTTCTTGGAGAAGTTTTTTTCAAGGTTTTGATTTTGGAATGACAACATACAACGAAGAAAATGTTGTTTCACAAATGTCTAATATCGCTGTAGCGAATGTAGATAATGGTAAAGTTTCTGATAAAATTCTTAAAGAATTTAATGTTCTGAAATTAATTGATGGTTATAGAACTCGAGGTCATTTATTTACCCAAACCAATCCAGTTCGTGAACGAAGACATTATACACCAACATTAGAATTATCAGATTTTGGTCTTTCTGATGCCGATTTGAGTACCGTCTTTGATGCCGCTAAAATACTAGGACACCAACCATCAACTTTACAAGAAATAATTGTTCATCTAAAAAATGTGTATTGCCAACATATTGGTATCGAATACATGTATATGAGAAATCCTGAAGTTATTCAGTGGATTCAGGATAAGTTAAACATCAATGATAATCTTCCAAATTTTAATAACGAAGAAAAGAAAATTATCCTTGAAAAATTAAATGAAGCAGTTTCTTTCGAAAACTTTTTACATACCAAATATGTAGGTCAAAAACGATTTTCATTAGAAGGTGGAGAAACTATAATTGCTGGTTTAGATGCACTTATTGAAGCTGCTGCTGATAAAGGTGTCGAAAAATTTGTAATGGGAATGGCACACCGTGGTCGTTTGAATGTTTTAGCCAATATTTTCAGAAAATCAACTCAAGATATATTCTCAGAATTTGACGGTAAAGATTACGATCAAGAATATTTTGATGGTGATGTAAAATACCATTTGGGATTAACATCTGACAGAAAAACACGTTCAGGAAAAAATATAAATATCAATTTAGCGCCAAATCCTTCACATCTTGAAACGGTTGGAGCGGTTATCGAAGGAATTACTCGTGCCAAACAAGACAAATATTTTCCTAATGATTTTTCCAAAGTATTGCCTATTGCCGTTCATGGTGATGCTGCAATTGCAGGACAAGGAATATTGTATGAGATTATCCAGATGGCGCAACTAGATGGTTACAAAACTGGAGGAACCATACATATTGTTATCAATAATCAAGTAGGTTTTACAACAAATTATCATGATGCAAGATCTTCAACTTATTGTACCGATGTGGCAAAAGTAACATTATCACCCGTATTACACGTAAATGCTGATGATGCTGAAGCTGTTGTACATGCTATGCTTTTTGCTTTAGATTTCAGAATGCAATTTGGTCGTGACGTTTTTATCGATTTATTAGGATACAGAAAATACGGTCATAATGAAGGAGATGAACCTCGATTTACACAACCATTATTATATAAAATCATTGCAAAACACCAAAATCCACGTGATATTTATGCTGAGAAATTATTGGCACAAAACATCATCGATGGTAATTTTGTAAAAGAATTAGAAACACTATACAAGCAAGATTTAGATGACAATCTAGAAGCTTCTCGCAAGAAATCATTGACAGTAATTACGCCATTTATGCAAAATGAATGGACTGGATTTGTACAAGTTTCTGACGATGTAATGCTTCAAAAGGTTGATACTAAATTTGATAAAAACACATTAAATTCTATTATTGAAACTGTTTCAACATTGCCATCGGACAAGAAATTTATCAATAAAATTTCTAAAATTGTTAACGATAGAAAAACAATGTACGACAACAATACTATCGATTGGGGAACTGCCGAAACATTAGCCTATGGCTCACTTCTAACTGAAGGTTATGATGTTCGTATTTCTGGACAAGATGTAGAAAGAGGAACGTTTTCGCACCGTCACGCTGTTGTAAAAGTAGAAGATTCTGAAGAAGAAGTTATTTTATTAAATGATATAAAAGGGAAAAAAGGAAAATTCAATATTTTCAATTCACACCTTTCAGAATACGGAGTTTTAGGATTCGATTATGGTTATGCACTCGCTAATCCGAATGCTTTGACTATTTGGGAAGCACAATTTGGCGATTTCAGTAATGGCGCACAAATTATGATAGACCAATATATTTCGTGTGGTGAAGACAAGTGGAACAACCAAAACGGTATTGTTTTATTGTTACCACACGGATACGAAGGGCAAGGAGCAGAGCATTCGTCAGGAAGAATGGAACGTTATTTGCAACTTTGTGCACGCCACAATATGGTGGTTGCCGATTGTACAACACCAGCCAATTTCTTCCATTTATTGAGAAGACAAATGCTTACAAAATATCGCAAACCATTAGTTGTTTTTACACCTAAAAGTTTGCTTCGTGATCCAAGATGCGTATCTACGCAAGACGAAATCGCAAATGGTCAATTTCAAGAAACAATCGACGATATTTCAGTAAAAAAATCAGAAGTAAAAACATTGGTTTTTTGTACTGGAAAATTCTATTACGACATCACTGCCGAAAGAGAAAATCTAAAAAGAAACGATGTTGCAGTCGTTAGAATAGAACAAATGTTTCCATTGCCAATCGAGCAACTAAAAGCTATTGTAGCAAGTTATCCTAACGCAAACGATTATGTTTGGGCGCAGGAAGAACCTAAAAACATGGGGGCTTACAGTTTTATGTTAATGAATTTCGATTTCATAAAATGGAGATTGGCATCCCTAAAAGCATATGCAGCACCTGCAGCAGGAAGTTATACAAGAGCAAAACGCCGTCATGCTGATGCGATAAGAATGGTTTTTGACAAAGATTTGTTTCAATAGTTTAAAATAAAAATTCATCATTTAAAATAAATATACAATGATTTTAGAAATGAAAGTCCCATCACCAGGGGAATCAATCAAAGAAGTTGAAATCGCAACTTGGTTAGTAAAAGATGGCGATTATGTAGAAAAAGACCAAGCCATTGCTGAAGTTGATTCGGACAAAGCCACATTAGAATTACCAGCAGAAGCTAGCGGAATTATTACGCTAAAAGCGGAAGAAGGTGATGCAGTTGCAGTTGGTGCAGTCGTATGTTTAATAGATACATCTGCTGTAAAACCATCTGGTTCGGCTCCAGTTGCTGAAGTTAAACCCGTTGTAGAAACGCCAAAAGCTGAGGTTAAAACAGAAGCACCAAAAGTTGCTCCAGTAGCTGACTCGAGCGCTAGCGAACAGGCGAAGCAAAAAACTTATGCTGCACAAACACCTTCGCCTGCAGCAAGAAAAATATTAGACGAAAAAAACATACAAACATCTGATGTTGTTGGAACAGGAAAGGCTGGAAGAATCACTACTGAAGATGCTGTAAATGCGGTGCCTTCTATGGGAACACCAACGGGTGGTTCACGTGGTTCAGAACGTACAAAATTATCTATGTTGCGTCGTAAAGTAGCAGAACGTTTAGTTGCTGCTAAAAATGAAACGGCTATGTTAACTACATTCAATGAAGTTAATATGACTCCTATAAACAATATTCGTAATCAATATAAAGATGCATTCAAAGCCAAACATAATGGTGTTGGATTGGGTTATATGTCTTTCTTTACCAAAGCGGTAACTAGAGCATTGCAGCTGTTCCCAGACGTAAACTCGATGATGGATGGCGATTATAAAGTAGCTTACGATTTTGCTGATATTTCGATTGCAGTTTCTGGCCCAAAAGGATTGATGGTTCCAGTAGTTAGAAATGCAGAATTATTGACTTTCCGTGGTGTTGAAGCTGAAATCAAACGTTTGGCTATTCGTGCTCGTGACGGGCAAATTACCGTTGATGACATGACAGGCGGTACATTTACCATTACAAATGGTGGTGTTTTCGGAAGTATGTTATCTACACCAATTATCAATCCTCCACAATCTGGAATCTTGGGAATGCATAACATTATCGAGCGTCCAATTGCGGTAAATGGTCAAGTGGAAATTCACCCAATGATGTACGTAGCACTTTCTTATGATCACCGAATTATTGATGGTCGTGAGTCTGTTGGGTTCTTAGTTGCTGTAAAAGAAGCTTTAGAAAACCCTATGGAATTATTGATGGATAACAATCCTAAGAGAGCATTGGAATTGTAAATTATCTCTCTTAAATCAATTATAAAAGCCCTAAATAATATTGTTTAGGGCTTTTTTTATTTTAGCAGAAAACCATTTAAAAATTACTTCTTAAATGGTTTTCTTTTTTTTTAATTATTAAATTATTTCTTAACAATCATAAACTCAGAACGTCTATTTTGTGCAAATTGTTCTTCAGTACAATCATTACCACAATCTACTTTTGGTTCAGATTCTCCAAAACCTTTCCCAGAAATTCTTGTTGCTTCAATTCCTTTAGAAATTACATATTGAACAGTAGATTTTGCTCTACGATCAGATAAATTCATATTATATTTATCATCACCACGCGAATCTGTATGGGATTTAGCAAATATTACCATTTCTGGATATTGATTCATCACAGCAACTAACTTATCTAATTCAGATGCTCCTTGTTGCGTTATATTACTTTTATTAAACTCAAAGTTGATATCATTAAGTATTACTTCTGTTTCAGTAACAATCGCCTCAGTAGGGCTTAAATCAGCATTCAATGCCAATTCTCCTCCTTTGGCTTTATCCATAGAGAAAACATCACTTATATAACCATCTCTATCTACATTAAGCAAATATGCTTTATTGCATTCTAACTGAGAATTAACGATTCCCATATCGTTAGAAATCAGATTCGAAACCACATTTTTATTTTCATCAACAATAGTGATTTTTGCGTTTGATAAAACCAATCCAGTTTTTTTATCATGTACCGTTACTATTAAATCCACATTACACACAGGCAATGCAAGATAAATATCATCATCGCCTTTTCCCCCGTCACGATTACTAGACAAGAAAGCAATATTTTGCGATTGGTTGAACGTAAAACCAAAATCGTCTTTTTCACTATTTACAGGTTTTCCAAGATTTATTGCCTCATTGTTCTTAGTTGTATCAAAAGCAAAAACATCTAATCCACCTAATCCTTTCTTTCCGTTAGAAGCAAAATATAGAATGTTATTATCCGCTATAAATGCTGATAATTCGTTTCCTTCTGTATTTACATTTTCTCCTAAATTTTCTGGTGTTCCAAAAGTTCCGTCTTCATTAACAGCAACTTTCCAAACATCAGTTTTCCCTAATGTTCCTGGCATATCAGAAATAAAGTATAATGTTTTTCCGTCGCTACTTAAGGAAGGACTACTTGTATTATACTCTTTTGAGTTAAATGATACTGGCACTATGTTTGTCCATTTATCATTTTCTTTAGTTGCTTTAAAAATATTCATTTTACCCAATTTTAACTTTTTGTCTTGGGTTTTTACAAATTTCTTATCAAAGAAACTTTCACGAGAAAAATACAATGTATTCCCATCACTACTAATAGTAACAGGTCCTTCATGATATGCAGTATTTAAATCATCCGCAGGAACTGACAAACTATTTACTTTACCATCTTTATAATCGGTTTTATAAATATCTAAAAACGGTTGGTCATTCCACTGGTAACTTTTCCTAGCTGTATTTCTTGCACTTGCAAAATAAATAACATTATCCTTTAGATACGCTCCAAAATCTGAATATTTAGAGTTAAACTCTAATGATTGTAAATCAAATAACTTAGCTTTTCCCAATAATTTATTTAAATAAGTACCATCCTCATTTAAGTTTTGGGTTCTTTTGTCATTTGGCGCTAAAGATGCAAATTTTTTCATTTGCTCATTAGCATCATTATATTTTGTATTTGCTTTTAACATTTGTGCATATCGAAAATACGTTTCCGCATCTTGTTGCTTTGTAACTGCTTGTGCATACCATTTTTCTGCTTCAATAGAATTAAAAACATTATAATAGCAATCTCCTAATTGTTTAAAAACATAATTATCGGCTTTACCTTTATCTGTCAATTTTAAATATTCTTTAGTCGCATCTACATATTCGTAACGTTCAAAAAGTTTATCTGCAGTTTTTGTATCTTTATTTTGTGCCTTAAGACTTGTTAAGGCTAGGACAAAACTTAAAGTTATATATATATTTTTCATTTTGAGTTCGTTTATATTAGAAATAACGTGGCGATGTTGATACTTTCTTAGGGAAATTCAAATCGAATAATAAAATAAATTCATGTGATGATGGTGTAGCCACTTTCAAATCCGAAACGATATGATCATAAGCGTAACCTACACGAATACCATCAGATATTTTATAGTTTACCATGGCTCCAAATGAATCTTGCAATCTATAACTTGCTCCTATTTCAAATTTTTCAAAAAACAAGAAATTTGTCGATAAATCTAAAGAAACGGGTGCTCCAAAAGCAGATTTAACCATAAAAAATGGTTTAAATTTTAATGTTGGACTCAAATCGAAAACATATCCTCCAGTTAAAAAATAATGTTGAATCTCAGATCCATATTGCACTCCATTATAATCTAAATGTGCTGATTTTAACATATTAGGAATAGAAAAAGCTAAATAATATTTATTTGTATAATAAAATAATCCTGCTCCAATGTTTAGATTAGCTGTTGATGTATTTGCTGCAAAAGCACCATCTGTTGGAACTGCTAAAGTTGGAGATATTATACCATTGTTTACTTTTAGTAAAGACACTCCAGCTTTCATTCCCATTGCTAATCTAGCCTCATCACCAAGTTTTAATGTGTATGAAAAATCCCCGTAGACATTACTTTCTTCTACAGGTCCAATCTTATCGCTAATTATAGAAAGTCCAGCACCTACATTTTTACCAACAGGAGAATGTCCTGTAGCGGTAAATGTTGTTGGGGCATCCTCTATTTCAACCCATTGTTTTCTGAACAAAAGTCCTATAGATAAATTTTCTTTTGATCCTGCATAAGCCGGATTTATAACATTCATATTATACATATATTGTGTATAATGCGGATCTTGTTGGGCATGAGCATCAAAAAAAGCTAGTAACGCTAGAATTGACGTGAAAAATAATTTTTTCATTTTAGTCTATTTTTATTTTAATAAATGGCAGACTGCTTTTTAAACAATCTACCATTATTTTTAATTATTTATTAATGTAAATCCAACCTGTCTTAGTCTCTCCATTATTTTGATCTATCACATAATAGTACGTACCGTCTGGTAATTCATGACCATTCTCAGATTGTCCATTCCATTGGTTAGTATAATTAGCTAAACTATAAACTTTCTTTCCGTATCTATTAAAGATCTCTAATTGTTTTACGTTTAACCCTCTTAAATCAAAATAATCATTATCCCCATCTCCGTTTGGAGAAATACCCCTTTGTATAGTACATACTGAACTTTCAACAACAAATGATTGAGAATCTGAACAACCTTCAGGTATTGTGTTAATTGTTACTGTAAATGTTGTTGGAAAAGTTATTGATGGGTTATTTCTAACATAATCAGAAACATTAAATGTATTATCATTTGTTCCAACTACAGTACCCGATCCGTTTGTCCAAACATAGGAAACATTACCAATTCCTGGTGTAAATGATCCATTTATAGGAGATGCCGTCAAAATATAATTTGTACCTACACATTCTCCATTTGTTCCAATTGGAATATCTATTGTGTCTAGAGTTACATCTATTTGATGAGTTGTTGTACAACCTAAATTATTAATAGCTACTGAATAAGTACCATAGTTTGTAACATTTATAGAACTTGTTGTTAGTGAAGCATCTACAGTTCCATTATAACTCCATGTGTAAGTTATTGTTGGATCAGTTAATGAAAAATTTGTAGGCACTACTGAAAGTACTGCAGTCTCATTAAGACATTTAACAGTGTTGATCCCTGATAATGTAAAACTCGGAATTGGACTAACTGTAAACGCTAATGATAATGGTATAACATTCGTACATCCGTTAAGCATTATTGTTACAGCATAAGTTCCTGTTGTAGTTACTGGAACAGTATTTGTCGTTCCTGCAATAGGATTCCCATTTAAAGTCCAGGAATAGGTAGCACCAGTAGTATAATTTGTTGGTGTCACAATTATAGTTGCCGAATCATTACTACAAATTGTATTGTCCGCATCCGATGAAGCTATTGTTGCTGTTGGATTTTGATTAATTGTAATACTTGCTGTTTCTATAATCTGAGGACAACCATTTGTAGCAGGAATTGTATTTGTTACAACATACGTTCCTGCGGTACTTGCAGCTAAATCTACATCGCCAGTAGCTCCATTTATAACTAGACCTGTTGTAGAAGTGAATGCTCCTGCAAAACCACCACCTATAAACGTTGGAGACGCAGTTCCTACATTTTGACAATACGGAGAACCAATATAGTTAAAGGTTGCAATTGGTAATGTTGTAATTGTTATTGTATTTGTAGATACAACAATTCCACAACCTCCCGAAGCTGCAATTGTATTTGTAACTGTATAAGTACCTGGTGTACTAGTTGTCAAATCTATAACTCCTGTTGTAGGACTAATTACTAAACCTGTTGTTGAAGTAAACACTCCCGCAACACCACCACCAGTATATGTTGGTGAAGCGTTACCTCCATTTTGACAATATGGTAATAAACCATAGTTGAATGTTGCAACTGGTAATCTTGTTATAACTACCGAAGTAGTTGCTAAAAATGTTGGGCAACCAGCAACTGATGCAATAGCATAGTTTACAGTATATGTACCAGGAGTACTTGTACTTGGATTAATTGCTCCAGTAGTATTGTTAATAGTTAAACCTGCTGGAACGGCATAATAATTACCGCCTGCTGTACCTGTTTGTGTTACATTTTTTATAACAGTATCATTACTACAATAGACTGGTGCGCTATATGCTATAGTAGCATTTGCTGGTGCAGATATCTTAATAAGCCAAGTAGATGCTGATGTTGTACAACTACCTGCACCTACAATAGTATTAGTAACAGTATAAGAACCTAAAGCACTTGCTCCAATATTTATTTCCCCAGTTACTGGATTAATTACTAAACCTGGTGTAGAGCTAAATGTACCAGCCGTACCACCTGATTGAAGAGTTGGAAAAATATTTGCACTATTCTGACAGAAAAATGATCCTGGATAACTAAAGTTAGTATAAGGACAACAAAAAGTCGGAATTGGGCCTGATGTTTGAGTAATTCTTACAAAACCTTTATCTTGAGAATAATTTGTAATCATAAGAACATAAACTTGTCCAGCAATTGCGCCATTTACAGTAAATGTTTCTGTAAATGCGGCAGAAAAACTACAAGTAAGACCTGTAGGAGGCGCATTAGTTGTACTTATAGCACCACAAGCTGCCGATGTACTAGCATAAGGACCCCAAGCTGCAAAATCGACATCTAAACCTGTCCCTGTAAATGTATTATTACTATTTTGTTCTAAGAAAAAGGTATAATTACCATTTGAAGGTATTGTTAAGTAATAAAAAGTTGGCGCTGGCGCACTTCCCAAACATCCAACAGTAGCACTCGTAGTAGAATATGGACTCACGGGATTGGGTAACGTAGGAACTCCTACATTATTAGGTATTATAATTGGAGCTATAGCACATAACGGCAATGCAGTAGGACAAGTAATTTGGGTTGTTCCTATACATAATTCAAATTGTATCGTTGAAGCAGTTGTTGCTGTAGAGTATACTCTTACATAATACGTTTGACCAATCGTTAATCCAGTTGTATTGTTTGCTTCTGTTGCGGTAACACAACCTCCAAATTGTGTCATTGCGCCACAACTACCTGTGTACAAGGCATATTGCAACCCTGTAGGATTTGTAGCATAATTTACACCTAATAATGAAATATGATGCGTGGTTGATGTAGCAGTAAAATGGTACCAAACATCATCGTTATCTGCTGTTGCTCCACAAGAATTAGCTTCTGGTGATGCAGTAGCTGCATTAACAGTTCCTAAAACTGTTTGTAAACAATTAGTGTTTTGATTTACAGGCGCAAGTATAGACCCTATACATTCGTCATTTATAAGTAAAGTAGTAAAGTTTTTAGGTCCGTTCCAAAGACTAACCTCTGTAGCAGAACAACTTGCTCTCACATAATATTCATAACAAGTACCAGGAAGTAATCCTGTAGTTATATAAGGATTTGTAGTTGCTGTAGTCCAACCTGTAGATGTAGCTGTTGGAGCTGGAGATCCACAAGGCAAAACCAAAACTTGCCATGTTGTAGCTTGGCTACCATTAGGGTTTAATGGTTGGTTCCAACCTAATATTGCTGTTGTTTGTGTTATATTAGAAACTGTTAACAATTTTGGTTTAGCACATGGTGGTGGTGGCCCACAAGTCACATTAGCACTCCAACCAGCTGCTGTACCACTAGTATCACTTCTAAATCTAAAAGTTAAACAACCATCTGTACTTGATGATGTAAATGGCCCTGGAATTGCAGTACCCCAATAAGATCCAGCCAATCCTCCAGGTACATTTCCTGCAGGGTTTGTGCTAGCTATTTGCGGAGCAGCAACTGAATTTCCGTCAAAAACATATAATCCGTCCCATGTTGCTTCAGTATCGAATGATGTAAAAGTTACCGTAACAATATCACCAGGATTAGTTGGACATATTGTAATAGTTGAATTTTCACTATTTCCGTAAATTGCAGTAGGCCCTCCAGTATCGAAGAAACCTCCTCCACAACCTGGTAATGTAGTTGCATTTTTTACTGGAGACCATGGTCCAGTATCAGTTGCCGAGCAAACACCTCTTACATAAAAATCATAACATGTACCCGCATTTAATCCAGTCATTACAAAAGGATTTGTAGGCGCAGGAACCCATCCCGTAGATACTCCTGTTGGCGCTGGAGATCCGCAAGGTAATGCAATACAATTCCATGAAGTTGCAGCCCCAACATTTGTCCATCCCACCGTAACTGTAGACGATGTAATTGCTGTAGTTGTTAATGTTGTTGGTGCCAAACACGTTGGCAATGTTGTAAACGTTTTAACAATCGACCAGTTACTACTGCCTGTAGCACAAACTGCTCTTACATAAAAATCATAAGTTGTATTTTGTGTAAGTAGAGTAACATTAAGAGGATTTGTTGAAACTCCAGCATAAGTTGGAATTGATGCCGATGTAGGCGCAGGAGAACCTGTAGGGACTAAATAAACATCCCAAAGCGTTGATCCGTTTGCTGTCCAACCTAATCTTGCAGTGGTTGTCGTTATTAATGTTGCTGTTAAATTTGTTGGATCTAAACATGCTGCCTGACTACAATTAAATGAAGTTGCATACAGCTGACCTAAAGACAATACCGTTGCTGGTTTTGTATATATAGTTTGTAAAAAAGGAGCATTATTAATTATTGAAATATTAACCCTCGTAGGAACTGTACCTACTACAGTCCATACCAATTCAAAAGGATAATTTTGACATAAAGTTACTGGTACATTAAGAAGGGTTCCTGTTGTAAATTGTGGACCTAAAGTCGCTACAACATAACCATTTTGTCTAACTTCCATTCTTGCACCAGACCATTGTGCAGTTGTTGATTGTAATCTAAATGTATAAGTACATTGATCTACAACTTCACAAATATTAGTTCTAAATAAATATGGACCAGCCCAAGGACTAAAAGTTCCATTCCCACAATCTGATCTTACCCAATATTGATATGCTGTACCTAATGTTAATCCTGAAACACCAAAATTAATATTTGTATTAGTTGTTACACCTGGTCCTGAAGGGATTGCTGAACCTGCTGGTTGCACAGCTACTTGCCAAGATGTTGCTGTAGGATTAGTCCAAGACAAATTTGCCGTACTTGTTCCTATAGTATTTGCTGTTAATGCTGTTGGTGGTGCACAAGTTACTGGTTGAATAACTAATGTATAAGGTGTTGACTGTGTTGTTGCATTTGTTGAAATAACAAAAACATATGTTTGACCTGCAACAACTGCTAAACTCGGTATAACTCTAGGAGCAGCGGTAGTATTAGCAACACCTGTTCCTAAACAAGTTACCCCAACATTTGCACAACCATTATAAACAAAAAGAGAAGAATTAGTGTTTGTTGGCGTCATTGTTACGCTTATATTTTCAGTCGTTGTAGCTGTATAAGAATAAAATACCTCAAAACCCTGAAGATAATTTGTTGCTCCACCCGCACATCCTGTACCTTGTGGAACACTTACATCATTACCATATAAAATAGTATCACTACTGTCACTATATGTTGAACTACCTATTATAATAGGCGATATACAAATTGACCCCAAAGGTTTTGTAGAAAACAATAATGATACCCAAGCACTATTAACTCCGCCTGAACAAAGTGAACGAACATAAAAAATATAATCAGTCCCTGGATTAAGCCCTGTTGCCGCATATGTTGTTGCTCCAGTAACTACTCCAACCCCTGTTGGTGTTGAAGCTACTGGAAGAACTTCTATTTCCCATTGTGTAGCGCTTCCAACGTTTGTCCAGTTTAAATTCGCAGAAACTGAAGCTAAATTGGTTACATTTAAAGATGTTGGGTCCAAACATTGCTGAACAACACTAACATCATCTATTAACCATCTGTCTCCTGTAGTTGGACCTGCCGGTTGTGTATTAACCTTCACAAATGCAATATATAGTTGTGTTCCTGCTGGATAAGCAGCTAAACTAACTATTTTTTCTTCATAAACAAGAGGAGAAGTATTAAGTGTTATATCATTCCAAGACTGCACTGTAGTATATGCCGCTTGGTTAGTCTGACTTGCATTTGTAGATACTCTAATTTCGTAAATAGTCCCATTATCTGGCACAATTGTTTGCCTAGTAAAAAAACGTAACTGGGCATTGGTCGTCACTGTAATCTGAGGAGATACCAACCAATCTTGGGAAGTATTTCCTGCACCCACATTTTCACGATCTACTATGGCTGCTTTTAACCCAGAGTGCACTCTTGTTGGGTCTGTTGTTTCAGTCCAGCTAATTGCTGTACCAACTCCATTATCTAAAACCGCCCAGTTACCTGGAGTTGTAGGTGGAAATGTTGCTCCTTCAAATCCTTCATTTATTTGGGAAAAACCCAAAAAAGGAAGAATCATCATGAAAAATGATAAAATAATTTTTTTCATAGTTATTAATATTTTGGTTATCTGGTATATTCAATCCCCAAATATAGAAAAAATTAACAATTGTATAACAATAAACGATAAAATGTTGTTTATTATCGACAAAATAAGTCTTACGATGAAAATAATTAATGTTTTCTTAATTTCAATTGTGTAAATTTGTACTTTATTAAAAATATGTTAGAAAAAGAAATTATAAATTTTGAGAAAAGTATCATTGTTGGTATTGTAACTCAAAATCAAAGTGAAGAAAAGCTTAAAGAATATCTAGATGAATTAGAGTTTTTGACTTTTACAGCAGGTGGAGAAGTTGTGAAACGTTTTTCTCAAAAAATGGAACGTCCTAATCCTAAAACATTTTTAGGAACAGGAAAAATAGAGGAAATTAATCTTTATGTTAAAGAAAATAATATATCAACTATTGTTTTTGATGATGAATTGACTCCTTCACAACAAAAGAATATTTCCAAAATTATAGATTGTAAAATCCTTGATAGGACCCATCTTATCTTAGATATTTTTGCTCAAAGAGCTGAAACATCTTATGCAAGAACTCAAGTAGAATTAGCACAATGTATTTATTTACTACCTAGACTTTCTGGTATGTGGACTCACTTAGAACGTCAAAAAGGAGGTATTGGAATGCGTGGTCCTGGAGAAACGGAAATAGAAACCGATCGCCGAATTGTTCGTGACAGAATAGCTTTACTTAAAGAAAAAATAAAAATCATAGACAAACAACAAGCTACTCAAAGAGGAAATCGAGGCGCAATGGTTCGTGTGGCTTTAGTTGGCTATACGAATGTTGGAAAATCAACCTTAATGAATGCTGTTGGGAAAAGTGATGTGTTTGTCGAAAACAAACTTTTTGCTACTCTAGACACAACCGTTAGAAAAGTAGTCATTAAAAATCTGCCTTTTTTACTTTCTGATACCGTAGGATTTATTAGAAAATTACCCACACAACTTGTAGATTCTTTCAAAAGCACGCTCGACGAAGTTCGTGAAGCAGACTTGCTTTTGCATGTAGTTGATATTTCTCACGACGATTTCGAAGATCATATCGAAGCCGTAAATAAAATTTTATTAGACATAAAAAGTGCAGACAAGCCTACAATTATGGTTTTTAATAAAATTGATGCTTACAAACATCTTACTATTGACGCTGATGATTTAATGACCGAAAAAACCACTAAACACTATACCCTCGAAGAATGGAAAAATACTTGGATGAACAAACTAGGGAAAAACAACACCTTATTCATCTCAGCAACCAATAAAGAAAATTTTGAAGAATTTCGTGAAAAAGTCTATGAAACCGTAAGAGAAATTCACATTACGAGATTTCCATATAATAAATTTTTGTATCCTGACTATAAAGATGCCATCGAAAAAGACGACGAAATATAGAAACTAGTTTGTTGTAAAATTAAAATCAAAAAAATTGATGAAAAATAAAAAATCGGCAGCCATAGGTTTTATTTTTATAACCATGCTTATCGATATCACTGGATGGGGAATTATTATCCCCGTGATTCCAAAATTAATCAAAGAACTTATAAATGGTGACATTAGTGAAGCTGCAAAATATGGAGGTTGGCTTACTTTTGCTTATGCAATAACTCAATTTGTCTTTGCTCCATTAGTAGGTAACTTGAGTGATAAATTTGGGCGAAGACCTATTATACTTATATCTCTTTTAGGTTTTTCGTTAGATTATCTTTTGTTAGCGTTTTCCCCAACAATCACTTGGCTTTTTATTGGGCGAATATTGGCTGGAATTACTGGTGCTAGTATTACAACTGCCTCAGCTTATATTGCTGATGTGAGTACGCCTGAAAACAGGGCTAAAAACTTCGGGATGATTGGGGCTGCTTTCGGATTAGGCTTTATCATTGGCCCTGTTATTGGTGGGTTTTTAGGACAATACGGTTCTCGCATTCCATTTTATGCAGCTGCAATTTTATGTATGGTTAATTTTTTATACGGTTTTTTCATTTTACCTGAATCTCTTAGCAAAGAAAATAGAAGAGAATTTAATTGGAAAAGAGCAAATCCAATTGGAGCAATTCTAAATTTAAAAAAATATCCAAATCTCATCGGATTAATAATTTCCATATTTATCTTGTACGTTGCTTCTCATGCTGTACAAAGTAATTGGAGTTATTTTACCATGCTCCGTTTTAATTGGGATGAAAGAATGGTAGGCATCTCTTTAGGCGTTATTGGTCTTTTGGTAGGAATTGTACAAGGTGGTTTAATTCGTTGGATAAATCCAAAATTAGGAAACCAAAAAAGCATCTATGTAGGAATGGCATTATATACGATAGGTATGTTTTTATTTTCATCGGCAACACAAGGATGGATGATGTTTGTATTTTTAATTCCTTATTGTCTAGGAGGTATTGCTGGTCCGGCTTTACAAGCTGTCGTTTCTAGCCAAGTACCGGCTACAGAACAAGGAGAAATACAAGGAACATTAACTAGCTTAATGAGTGCGTCTTCTATTATTGGGCCTCCTCTTATGTCTAGTGTTTTTTACTTTTTTACACACAAAGAAGCACCTTTTCAGTTTCCAGGAGCCCCATTTGTTTTAGGAGGGATATTAATGTTTGTGAGTACAATTATTGCCTACTTTTCGTTTAGAAAGTATAAATAAATTTTCTAAGTAATTCTTATCTTTACAAAAACCAGTATTATTATGACTCTTTCATCATCTAAAAAAATATACTTTGCCTCCGACCAACATTTGGGTGCGCCAACTCCTGAAGCTAGTTTTCTTCGAGAACAAAAGTTTGTTGCTTGGCTTGACGAAGTAAAACAAGATGCCGAAGCGATTTTTTTATTAGGCGATTTATTTGATTTTTGGTTTGAATACAAAACAGTTGTGCCACGAGGTTTTGTTCGAGTTTTAGGCAAACTAGCCGAAATTCGTGACAGCGGAATTCCTATTTATTTCTTCGTAGGAAATCATGATTTATGGATGGGTGATTATTTCGAAAAAGAACTAAACATCCCTGTTTATCATACAACTAAAGAATTTATTTTCAATAATAAAACTTTTCTTATTGGTCACGGAGATGGTTTGGGCCCTGGCGACAAAGGCTACAAACGCATGAAAAGAGTATTTACCAATCCTTTTTCTAAATTTATTTTCAGATGGTTGCACCCAGATATTGGTGTAAAACTAGCGCAATACTTATCGGTAAAAAACAAATTGATTTCGGGCGATGAGGATGTTCGTTTTCTAGGTGAAGACAACGAATGGTTGGTGCAGTATGCTAAATACAAACTACAAACTAAGCATTATGATTTCTTTGTTTTTGGCCATCGTCATTTACCCATGGAGATTCAAGTAGGAGAAAATTCAAAATATATTAATTTAGGCGACTGGATTGGTTATTTTACCTATGGTGTTTTCGATGGAAATACTTTCGAGCTTAAGAAATATTAAAAGAAATTTGTGTAATCTATCTTTAAAAACTAATTTTGCAGCGTCTCAAAGGGGTGCTCTAAATAACGAGCTGAGATTATACCCAAAGAACCTGGGCAAGTAATGTTGCCAAGGGAATAATGACAAAAACTAATGTGCACGTTAGTTATGTCATGGAAACATCAATTTATTAATTTAAAAAAAGAATAATTCCCCCTTTTATTCGTAAAATCTTTACGAATGAAAAATTTATTTAATTACAAAAGCTTTTTGCTTTCCATCAGTCTTCTTGCTTTTAGTCTTTCTTATTCTCAAGAAGCAGACACTACAAAAACAAAAAAACTAGACGAAGTAATGGTGCAAGCCACTCGTGCCAACGAAAAAACACCAGTTACCTTTTCTAATTTCACAAAAAAAGAAATCACAAAAAGAAATTTAGGTCAAGATATTCCAATTTTGATGAACTTTTTACCATCAGTCGTAACCACTTCCGATGCTGGAAATGGTGTTGGTTACACCGGAATTCGGGTGCGTGGTTCAGATGCTACTCGTGTAAATGTAACCATCAACGGGATTCCTTACAACGATTCAGAAAGTCATGGAACTTATTGGGTAAACATGCCCGATTTTGCCTCTTCGGTTGAAAGTATTCAGCTGCAACGAGGCGTGGGAACTTCTACAAATGGAGCTGGTGCTTTTGGTGCCAGTTTAAATCTATTAACCGAATCTGACAATGCATCAGCTGGTGGAGAAATTTCAAACTCATTTGGAAGTTTCAAAACAAGAAAACATACGGTCAAATTCAATACAGGATTAATGAATGATCACTTCGAAATTTCAGGAAGATTGTCTAAAATTAATTCCGACGGATATATTGATAGAGCAAAATCTGATTTGAAATCTTATTTCTTGCAAGGCGCATACATTGGTAAAACCACAAGAATTAAAGCATTGGCTTTTGGTGGAAAAGAAATCACGTACCAATCATGGAATGGCTTAGAGGATTTAGATAAATTAGAAAATGACAGAACATACAATTCTTCAGGAGTTTTTACTGACGAATTTGGCAATACTCGTTTCTATGACAATGAAGTAGATAATTACCAACAAGATCATTATCAGTTGCATTGGAACGAGAAAGTCTCGGAAAAATGGAATACAAACTTGGCGTTTCATTACACAAAAGGAAAAGGTTTTTATGAAAATTATAAAGAAGATGCTAATTTTGCTGATTATAATTTAACACCAGTTGGACTAGCAACTACAACTGATATTATTCGTCAGAAATGGTTAGATAACGATTTTTATGGTACTACATTTTCTGCAAATTACAAGAACGAAAAACTATCGATGATTTTTGGTGGAGGTGCAAACAAATATGAAGGAAAACATTTTGGTAAAGTAATCTGGGCAAGACTGGCTTCTACAAGCGAGTTGGGAGATCATTATTATGACAATTATGGGATAAAAACAGACGTGAATATTTTTGCAAAAGCAAATTATCAAATCATAGAAAAACTGAACTTTTTTGGAGATTTACAAGTCAGAAAAGTAAATTATAAAGCCAACGGTGTTCAACCAACATTAGTTAATCAAACTTTCGATTTTTTTAATCCAAAAGCAGGTTTAACATTTGCACCAAACGAGAAAAACAATATTTATTTCTCTTATGCTAAAGCCAATCGGGAGCCAAAACGTGAAGATTTTGAAAATCAAAATGTAAGACCTGAAAAACTAAACGATTTCGAATTAGGTTGGCGTTTTGCAAATGCAAAAACAAAATTAAATACAAATGTTTATTACATGCGTTACAAAGACCAACTGGTACTTACAGGCGCACTAAACGATGTAGGAACTCCAATTGCAGAAAATAGCGGAAAAAGTTACAGATTAGGCCTTGAAGTTGATGCAAAAATAGAAATTACAAATAAGTGGTCGGTTCAGCCAAATGTGGCTATTAGCCAAAGTAAGAATCAAGATTTTTATTTTCAAAGAGATGGTGTTTTGCAAAATCTAGGAGAAACAAATGTTTCTTATTCTCCACAAATTATTGCTGGAAATATTTTAACTTTTTCACCATTAAAGCCTTTGCAAATCTCATTGTTATCTAAGTTTGTAGGCGAGCAATTTATGGGAAACATTGATTCAGAAGCATCTAAACTAGATAGTTATTTTATTAATGATTTGAATATTACTTACGAAATAGAAACTAAAAAAGTGTTTAAATCGATAGTGATTTCGGTTTTAGCGAACAATGTTTTAAACAGAAAATATATTTCAAATGGTTATTTTTATACTTACGACGACAACTCTATTCCATCAAGTATAAAAACGATTGAAGGTGCTGGATATTACCCGCAAGCAGGTGCGAATATTTTAGCAGGTTTAACACTGAAATTTTAGTTTTATTGAGTTAATATTCAAAAATAATCGCGCTAATTAGTACTAATTAGCGCGATTCTTTTTTTAAATTTACGAGGTTGCAAACTTAGGAACAGATTATTTTCTGTTAAAGAGAAAAATTCTTACGAAGCGTGAACATGAATTTAATACAAAATTTGAATTTGTGCGAAACAACTGTTAGCAGCTGGATTATTTATCTCCAAAATTTATATTCTTTTGTGATTTCTTTCGAATCTTTCAAAATAATTTCTTTCTTATCTCTTTTTACTATTTTAAATTTCAAAGTGTCTGTATTTTTTTCAACCAATAAATATTCTACGACGTTTTTTTCAGTTTCATTTACTTTATAAACAGAATCTATAATATGATATTTGAAAATATCTTCAGAATTGAATTCCATTTTTTTAAAGAAAGCTATTTTATTTTCGCGAATACTTATTCCATTTAAAGTATCTGACGAATCTAACCATTCTCCATTTCCGAGATTTTGATTTGAATTTACTTTTGAAAACTTCAAAATTTCTTCTTTGCAACTTAAAAGTAATAACGAAATAGATATAAATAATAAAGAATATTTTTTCATTTTATAATTGTATTAGTTTATTGAATTTCAGCGTTTTGTGAAAAATAACTTCTAACTTTCTATGATTTTGAATTAATTATAAACCCTCAAATTAGCACCACTTACCTCAACTCTATATGATTTTAATGGATATTGCCCAGCGCCAACTCCTGTATAAAGGCTATATTCTACATTATCGCAAGGACATTTTCCATTAATTCCGTTTATGGTAAGTTGTGAACAATCACTCGGATATTGGTTAGGACAACTAGCTTCGTAAGCGCGATAATCATCGGTTCCTACTTTCATCATGATAATTCCTTTTACTCCGGCTCCCGCATTGGTAATCAAAACTGGATTGCTAGGAAAATTAAGGTTGCTATAAGAAGGCAAACTCGTATTTATAACTACCGAAAAAGAATAATTAGGCAAGTACGGATTCTCGTTTACAACCTTGTCTTTGTGGCAAGACAAAGTAAAAATTGCTATTATTATGAGGAAATATGGTTTCATTTTCAAATTTTTTTAGTCTATATTGTTAGAACAAATTTAATTTAATTAACTTTGTAATAGTATGATTGTCATATAAAATTACAAACTGAAATAAAAAATAATATCTTTGCCGAAAGAAATCCCGTCGCGATGGGATTTTTTCTATTTATATAAACGAATAAATTATGAGTACAGTATCTTATTATACAGCCGAAGGATTAAAAAAACTAAAAGACGAATTAGAGCAACTTAAAGCAATAGAACGCCCAAAAGCATCGGCAGACATTGCAGAAGCAAGAGACAAAGGTGATTTGTCTGAAAATGCCGAATATGATGCTGCTAAAGAAGCACAAGGTCTTTTAGAGTTGAAAATCAAAAAAATGGAAGAAGTATATTCTAATGCTCGTTTAATTGATGAATCTCAGTTAGATGTTTCAAAAGCATTGGTTTTATCTCATGTGAAGATCAAAAATCAATCTAATGGCATGGAAATGTCTTACCATTTAGTTGCCGAAAGTGAAGCAGATCTTAAAACAGGTAAAATATCTGTAACTTCTCCTATTGGAAAAGGATTACTAGGAAAATCTGTTGGAGAAATTGCCGAAATTACTGTTCCTAATGGAACTTTAAAATTTGAAGTCTTAGAAATTACAAGAGATTAATTTAGATTATTCGATTTTTAGAAAGTTAGATTTTTAGATTAAAATTTAACGGAAAGTCTAATAATCTAATAATCCAGAAATCTAAAAATCTAAAAAAAATGTCAAGTATTTTTACCAAAATAGTAAACGGAGAAATTCCTTGTTACAAAATTGCAGAAGATGACAATTTTCTTGCCTTTCTCGATGTAAACCCGAATGCAAAAGGGCATACTTTGTGTATTCCGAAGCAAGAAATAAACAAGATCTTCGATATAAACGATGATTTGTATTTGGGATTGATGGCTTTCGCCAAAAAAATCGCAATCGCCTTAGAAAAATCGGTTCCGTGCAAGCGAATTGGTATGGCAGTGATAGGATTAGAAGTTCCTCACGCTCACGTACATCTTATTCCGCTTAACGAAATGGACGAAATGCGTTTCGTGAAAAAAGTAAGTCTAACACAAGAAGAATTTTTAGCTTTGGTTGCAACCATTCAGGGAAATTTATAAATTTTATTTATATCAAACCATCAGTAATTACTGATGGTTTTTTAATTTAATAAACACACATAACATGAAAAAAATACTGATTTTAACACTATTCACAATGAGTTTAAACGTTGTTGCACAAAACACAATGTCCCCAGAATTATTATGGAAACTAGGACGAGTTACAGCTTTAGGGATTTCTAAAGATGGAAAAAACGTAGTATATAGCGTTTCGACACCATCAATAGAAGAAAATAAATCGAGCTCTAAGTTTTACACCATTCCTGTAATTGGCGGAAACGCAACAGAAGTAACAGATACTAAAAGCTTATTGTCAGACAAAAACATTTCTCCCGACGGAAAATATCTTGTTTATAATGAAGAAGTAAAAATTGATAAAGTTCACGGAAAAGATTATTATCCAGAATTAGAAAAATCGAATGTTCAAATATACAATGGTTTAGATTATCGCCATTGGGACACTTGGAACGAAGGAAAATTTAACCATGTTTTTTACAGTGGCGTTCCTGCGGACAATGTTCGACTAGCTGCTCCTATTGATATTATGGCTGGTGAGAATTTCGATTCACCACAAAAACCATTTGGTGGCGACGAAGATTATATTTGGTCACCAGACAGCAAAAGCATTTTGTATGTGTCTAAGAAAGTAGCTGGGACAAAATATGCTATTTCGACCAATACTAATATTTACGAATACAATCTTGAAACCAAAAAAACCAGTAATAGAACCGAAGCCAATTTAGGTTACGACACCAATCCAGTTTTTTCGCCACAAGGTAATTTAACCTATTTGCAAATGAAACGCGATGGTTATGAAGCCGATAAAAACGATATTATTGTCGATTTTAAAGGAATGAAAATGAACCTAACTGCAAATTGGGACAATTCGGTAGCTAGTTTTTCTTGGAGTAAAGACGGTAAAAAAGTATATTTTCTTGCAGCAATAGATGGAACACAACAATTATTTGAAGTTAATTTTCCTGGTGTAACAAGAATTGCTATTACGGTAACACAACTTACTTTTGGCGATTTCGATGTGCATGATATTGTAGATATCACTGCCGATAATGCGATTGTTACAAGAACAGACATGAATCACGCATTAGAAATTTATTCATACAACTTAAAGAAAAAAACATGGTTGCAACTCACCAAAGTAAACAATGACGCATACGCTAAATTGGCTTTGCCAAAATACGAAAGACGTTATGTAACTACTACCGATGGCAAAAAAATGTTGGTTTGGGTGATACTTCCTCCTAATTTTGATGCTACTAAAAAATATCCAACTTTATTATATTGCCAAGGAGGACCACAAAGTCCGTTGACACAATCGTATTCTTTCCGTTGGAATTTCTCTCTTATGGCATCGCAAGGATATATCGTTGTAGCACCAAACAGAAGAGGAATGTATGGTCACGGACAAGCTTGGAACGAGCAAATTTCTGGTGATTGGGGCGGACAAGTGATGCAAGATTATCTATCGGCGATAGACAATGTTACTAAAGAAAAATATGTAGACAAATCTCGTTTGGGTTGTGTTGGTGCTAGTTACGGCGGATATTCTGTGTTTTATTTAGCAGGAATTCACAATAATAGATTCAAAACTTTTATCGCACACGATGGTGTTTTCAATACCCAAAGTATGTTTGGTACAACCGAAGAAGTTTTCTTTAACAACTGGGATTTTGGTGGTGCATATTGGGAAAAAGACAATAAAATTGCACAACAAACCTATACTAAATTCAATCCTATAAATTATGTAGAGAAATGGAACACACCCATTTTAATCATACAAGGCGGAAACGATTTTAGAGTGCCAATCGGTCAAGGTCAAGAAGCATTTCAAGCAGCACAATTGCGAGGAATAAACAGTAGGCTTTTATATTTCCCAGAAGAAAATCACTGGGTATTGAAACCACAAAACGCACAAGTTTGGCAAAAAGAGTTTTACAAATGGTTGAAAGAAACATTGTAATATAAAATCCCGATTCATTCGGGGTTTTTTTTCTTAATTAAAACCTAAATTGTTGTTAAATTAGAAAATAAGAAAGAACATTTTTTAATTTTACAAACCATTAAAAAACAAAAATTATGAATACAATTAAATCCCTATTTATAGCGACTTCATTAATTGTGGGTGCATCGAGCTTTGCACAAGACAATTTAGTGAATTCATTAAAAATAAATGCGAGCGAAAAAAGCAAAGAAGCTTTCAAATTTACAGATGTTGTGAATATCGAAAACACATCGATAAAAAACCAAGGTTCATCTGGAACTTGTTGGAGTTATTCGGCAAACTCATTTTTAGAATCAGAAATGATCAAAATGGGTAAAAAACCAGTAGAATTGTCTCAAATTTTCTCAGCACGTAACGCTTATGTAGAAAAAGGAAGAAATTACGTTCGTATGCATGGCGCAGTGACACTTGGTGACGGTGGCGCTTTTCATGATGTAATGAATATGTATCGCAAGTATGGCGCTGTACCACAATCTGTTTATACAGGTTTAAATTACGGAACCGACAAAAACAAATTTGGCGAAATGGCAGCTTTAGGCGAAGCTTTATTAGCAGCAGTTGTAAAAAATCCTAACGGAGAACTCACACCAAACTGGGAAAAAGCCTATACAGCTGTAATTGATTCTTATTTAGGACAAACACCTAAATCTTTCGATTACAACGGAAAAAAATACACACCAGAATCTTTTGCAAAAGAAGTAGTAGGAATTAATGCCGATGATTATATCGAAATTTCATCTTTACAAGAATATCCTTATTATTCGAAATTTGTGTTAATGGTTCCAGACAACTGGGCTTTCGACCAAGTATATAACGTAAAAATTAATGAACTAACAGATGTGATTGACAATGCATTAAAATCAGGTTATTCAGTAGCTTGGGGTGGCGATGTGAGTGAGAAAACATTCAGTTGGAAAAATGGAGTCGCTTTTGTTCCTGAAAAGAAAATGGAAGACATGACACCAGAAGAAAAGGCAGATTTATTTAACGGCCCTAAAAAAGAAGCCGTTGTTACTGAAGAAATGCGTCAAAAAGCTTTTGATAATTATACCACAACTGATGATCACGGAATGCATATTGTAGGTTTATCTAAAGACCAAACTGGTAAAGAATATTATATCGTAAAAAACTCTTGGGGAACAACAAACGACTACAAAGGTTATTTATATATGACAAAAGAATTTGTAAAATATAAAACTACTGATATCATGCTAAACAAAAAAGCACTTTCGCCAGACATGGCTAAGAAGTTGAAAGTTTAGTTTTTAAATAAAATATTACAAAGTAAGGAGTGTCTAGATGACGCTCCTTTTTTTATATAACCTCTCTTAATAAAATTATTTGTATCACTACATTTAAAAACAATATGCTTTGACTTCCTTTAACAGTTTAATTTTGATAAAACAGGTATAAATACTTGATTCTAGCTAAGGGCTTTTTTGTGTTTTTGGAAACAACAACATAAAATATGAAATGTAGATTTTTATGTTGTTGAAATTAAAAAACAACCATTAAATACTAAATAAAATGAATTAGCCACAACAAATTACAGATGCATGGAGCACATGGTACAGACAGTAAATGGAACTATACCGAAAGTTCTAATTATGGCAATCAAGGAGATCTTGATAATTATCATCAATACTAGGTAAGTACAGTCAGTCCATTATTTGTGATGGCAATCGGGTTATAGTTTTTTTGGAGAGATATTTCTACTACGGCTAAAGGATATTTGCTGGAAGTCAGAGTACTAATGTAACAGTCTATACGAAAACAATCTCTGTTAGGCATACACCAACAACATTTCTTCAAACAAAATTCTTTCTGCTGAAAATATTAAACTAAATAAAATAGTGCAATGGCAGGTAAGGAATTAATTTATGCTTTTAACGATCTGTCATAAGATTTTATAACTATCCAGATTATGACAGGCGGCTTAAAGTCACTTACTACGATTTACCGATTAACACCCTTTTACTCATTACATTCGATTAGTAGGACGAAGCTGAATTGGATATTAATACTAAATTCATTCTTAACTATATTTAAAAAAAGGGTTTAACTTTAATTAAAAAGTTAAACCCCGTTATTTTAAACCTATACAGTTTTTAGGACAGTATATATTTAAACTAGTTTATTGAAAATCAGCATCTGTAACACCTTCATTTACTTTAATCTCTGTAGTAGTTAGTTCTATATCTATTCCTACATTCATTATTGTTTTATGTGGCATTTTTACTCCTTTTACATCTTTATAATCACTAAAGCTTGAATTTTGAGTCATTGTCTGTCCATTTGCTTCACGAACTTCTGAAGCTCCAATTTTTAGCCCTGTTGTTACATCATAAAAATAGGTTTTTTTTCCATCTTTTATTCCGTATGCATCTTTACCTTCAATAGATTGTATAGGTAATAGCGTTACACCTGCTTTTGTTGCTAGAGTTAATTCTGGGAACGGTTGTGCTTGAGATCTCATTTCAGTTAGCATATCTCCTTCAAGAACTTTACGTTGTCCTTGTTGTTCCATATAACCAGTTTTGTCATTTACCATTTGCTTCATCATCGTCATTCCCATTGCATTCATTTCGACTAATAACTTACCCGCAGATGTTTTGACAGACAATTCCATTGGCATACCTTGTATGGTCGCTGTAGATTTTGAAAATGTTGTTTTTATATCTTTTACAGCTTTTTCTCCACCTATGGCTGAAATATATTTATCCAAAACAGACTTTACAGTTACTGATGCATCTACTTTTTTAGTTACAGGCTTCTCTACTGGATTACCATATTTGTCGAAGAAAAACATTGGTATTTTTGTTTTTTCTAATCCAGGTAGTACATCAGAACCTTTTCCTACTACTATTATTCTTAGATTATCTGCTAAAAAATATTTTTTAGCCACTCTCATAATATCATCAGCCGTTACCAAGTTTATATTCTTAATATAGTTTTCGTAGAAATCTTTTGACAAACCTTCTTTTTCAATGTTTAAAGCATATCTAGCTACCGTTTCTGGCTTCTCTACTTGCATCACAAATTTACCCACATAACCTGCTTTTACGTTGTTTAAAACTTCATCAGTTACTTTTTCAGTTCTTATTCTTTTAATTTCTTTAATCGCTTCAACAACAGAACTATCTGTTACAGCATTTCTGACTTGTGCATTGGCTTTAAACTTAGTTGACACATATTTATTAAAACCAATATTAGAGTAAGAACCATAAGTCCAGCCATGTTTTTCACGTAAATTCATATTCAAATACCCATTAAAATCTCCTCCAAGCACTTGATTGGCAAGAATTAAAGGAAAAAGATCAGAATCTGACATTTTTACATTTATAGTATTTATTATCGATATTTCCGATTGTACTGCATTTGGCATATCTATAAAGTTAATTTGCGAATACTGTACATTTTTAGGATTCGAATAACTTACGTTTGGCGCTTTTGCACTTACCCAATTTGAAAAAAGAGTCTCAACTTCTTTTTTTACATCTGCTAGTTTTACATCACCAAGGACAACTAAATAAGCATGCTCTGGAACAAAATAAGTATTGTAATTTACTTGAATGTCTGCCAAAGAAATATTTTTAATAGATTCTTCTGTCAAATATTCTCCTGATGGATGGTTTTTCCCAAAAGCCAAAACATTTTCTACTCTACCAGCTACAGCTGTAACACTTTTTTCTTGAGATTTTAAAGATTCTATTAATTTATCTTTTTCTTTATCAAGTTCTTCTTGTGTAAAATTAGGTTGCAATAATCCTTCCGCTGTAAGTTCTAATATTCTTTTGGCGTATTTAGAAAGTCCACTAGCAAAAGCGCCAGTAGGAGCGAAGCTTATATCTGCTCCTAGGAAATCTATTTCTTCATTAAAAGCGTTTTTTGGTGTTTTTGTTGATCCGTTACCAATTAGTGCTCCCAACAAATCACTCACTCCTTTTTTAGCACCTTCGGTATAGGGTGCATTGTCTGTAGAAAGGCTAAAAGAAACTCTAGGAAGCTTGTGGTTCTCTACAACTAGTACCTTTAATCCGTTTGACAAAGTAAAACTTTCAGGTTTTTTGATATTAATTGTTGGTGATGGTCCTGGTTTGGGTTGTGTTCTGTCTTGTGCTTGCATCATAACAGTTAGTAACAAACTTGATATTAAAATGGTTATATTTTTCATATTCATTATTTATTTTTTGTCAGCTTTTGCTGGAACGTAGTCTAAAATTAATCTTTGATTTGGATTTAAATATTTTTTAGAAATGTCTCTAATTTCTTCTGGAGTTATAGATTGGTACATTTCATTTTCGGTATTAATTAAATTAACATCACCATACAATAAATAATATGAAGCTAAATTAGAAGCAATTCCTTCTACATTAGCATTGTCGTTTACATAATTACTCTCGTATTTGTTTTTAAGCTTTTCTAATTCTTTATCAGAAATTAATTCTGTTTGTAGCTTTGTAATTTCTTCATCAACCTCTTTTACTAAATCAGAAATTGTGTTTTTTCCTTGTGGTAAACCATATATGATGTATGTACCGTAATCTTCCTGACTGTTATTGAAGGCACCAATTTGTAGTGCCATTTTCTTATCATCAACAATTTTCTTATATAACCTAGAGCTTTTTCCGTCACTCAAGATGGTTGATATAAAGTCTAAAACTCTTGAATCTCTCGTTTTCATTGATGGAGTTCTGTATGCAGTTATCATCATTGGGATTTGAACATTTGAATCTTCAAAAGTTGCTAGTATTGGTTTTGTAATTGGGTCTTCTACGAAAGTTTGTCTTACAATCGCAGGGCCTTTACTTATAGATCCAAAATATTGTTGAATCCATTCTTTAGTTTGTGCAATATTGCTAATATCTCCAGCAACGACTAAAACGGCATTGTTTGGGATATAAAACTTTTTGTTAAACGCTTGAAATTCTTCTAGT
Organism: Flavobacterium sp.; assembly: GCF_039932285.1. Lineage (GTDB taxonomy): Bacteria > Bacteroidota > Bacteroidia > Flavobacteriales > Flavobacteriaceae > Flavobacterium. The sequence continues at coordinate 40,355 of NZ_JBDTQE010000003.1, read as the reverse complement.
TTTGCCGCATCTAAATGTGCCATATCTCCAATAGTAGTCCAACGATATGGGTGCTTAATAAACATATTTTTCTTTACTTGCGCCATTAGTTGTCCGTAAGGTCTATTGTCGTAACTTTTTCTTTTTTCCTCTTTTACAACTTCATTTTGAGTGTCAACTCCAATTTTATTTATTACAGGATGCATTAGTCTTTCAGATTCCATCCACAATCCTAACTTTAAACTATTAGAAGGAAAAACTTCATAGTAATAAGTTCTATCATCGGTAGTATTAGCATTGTTTACACCACCGTTTCCAGAAACGATTTTAAACCATTCCCCACGTTTTATATTTTCGGTACCTTCAAATAAAAGATGTTCAAAAAAGTGAGCAAATCCAGTTCTATCTGATTGTTCGTCTTTTGCACCTACATGGTACATTACAGATGTAATTACTACTGGCGCAGATGAATCGTTATGTAAAATAACGTGAAGCCCATTGCTCAAATCATATTCCTCAAAAGCAACTTTTTGAGCTATAGCATTCCCTCCTAGCATAAGCATTGAACTTAAAGTGATTAATGATTTTTTCATAAAAATTTATAAAATGTTTGTTGATTTTGACTATTTGTATTAAAACAGTCATTCTTGTTACATCAAATGTACTTTATTTTAAAAAAAAGTTGAATTGTTTTTAACTTAATTTTATAAAAAGTTGAAATTCTATGAAATTAAATATTTTTTTACAGGCAACTTGCTTGTTTCATAAATAGTTGTATATTTGCAGACTTAAAAAAATTAACTAAACATTATTGTTATGTACGCAATCGTAGAGATAGCAGGGCAACAATTTAAAGTAAGCAAAGACTTAAAGGTTTATGTTCACCGTTTGACTAATGAAGAAGGATCAAAAGTTTCTTTTGATAAAGTTCTTTTATTAGACGACAATGGCACAATCACTTTAGGCGCCCCAGCTATAGAAGGTGCTTCAGTAGAAGCTAAAGTGTTACAACACTTAAAAGGAGACAAAGTAATTATTTTCAAAAAGAAAAGAAGAAAAGGTTACAAGAAAAGAAACGGTCACAGACAGTATCTTACTCAAATTGTAATTGAAAGCATTTCAGCTTCAGGTGCTAAAAAAGCAGCTCCAAAAGCAGAAAAAGTTGCAGCTCCAAAAGCAGAAAAATTAGTAGATGCTCCTGTGGCAGAAGCTAAAGCTCCAAAAGCTAAAGCTGCTAAAGCTGATGATTTGAAAATTATTGAAGGTATTGGACCTAAAGCTGCTGAAGTATTAGTTGCTGCAGGAATAGATACATTCGCAAAATTAGCTAAAACTAAAGCGGATAAAATCAATGCGATTTTAGATGGTGCAGAAGCTAAAGTACAACATTTAGATCCAACTACTTGGGCGCAACAAGCACAACTTGCTGCAGATGGTAAAATGGACGAATTAAAGAAATTACAAGATGAATTAAACGGTGGTAAAGCTGTTTAATTAATTATTAACTTATAAAACCAAAACGTCATGGCTCACAAGAAAGGTGTCGGTAGTTCGAAAAATGGTAGAGAATCAGAATCAAAACGCTTAGGTGTTAAGATTTTTGGTGGTCAAGCTGCAATAGCAGGAAATATCATTGTTAGACAAAGAGGTTCTAAACACAATCCAGGAGAAAACGTTTACATGGGTAAAGATCATACTTTACATGCAAGAGTTGCTGGATTAGTGAAATTTCAGAAAAAAGGTGAAAACAAATCTTATGTTTCTGTAGTTGCTTTCGAAGCTTAGTCTAAGCTAACTTATAGTTTACAAAACGTCCAAGAAATTGGACGTTTTTTTTATAAAAACAAACCGCTAATTCGCTAATTTTAATTATTAATAAAATCAGCGAATTAGCGGTTAATACTTTTATTTAATACCTTTGCGTACAATTTGATTTTTTATGAGCAAAATAAGAATTACCAAGCAATTTAGTTTCGAAACCGGTCATGCTTTATATGGTTATGACGGAAAATGTAAAAATGTACACGGGCACAGCTACAAACTTTCGGTAACAGTTATAGGAATACCAATTTCTGATAGAAATAATGTGAAATTTGGAATGGTAATCGATTTTTCTGACTTAAAAAAAATTGTAAAAGAAGACATTGTAGATGTTTTTGACCACGCTACTGTTTTTAACGAAACTACACCTCATGTAGAGTTGGCAAAAGAACTTAAATCTCGTGGACATGAAGTGATTTTAGTAGATTATCAGCCTACAAGTGAGAATATGGTAATCGATTTTGCTGAAAAAATAAAGAGAAGACTACCAGAATCTATCAAATTATATTCTTTGAGATTACAAGAAACTGAAACTTCTTTTGCAGAATGGTTTTCAGATGATAATTAATTTAAATGATAATTACTAAAAACGAAAAAGCTGTCTAAAATTAATTAGACAGATTTTCGTTTTTATAATCGTGTATTTTATTTAAAAGCGGGAATTCCTGTAATATCCATTCCAGTAATAAGTAAGTGAATATCATGAGTTCCTTCGTAGGTAATTACACTTTCTAAATTCATCATGTGACGCATGATAGAATATTCTCCAGTAATCCCCATTCCACCAAGTATTTGACGTGCTTCACGAGCAATATTTATTGCCATATCTACATTATTTCTTTTTGCCATCGAGATTTGAGCAGTTGTTGCTCTTCCTTCGTTTCTTAAAACTCCTAAACGCCATGTTAACAATTGTGCTTTGGTAATTTCGGTAATCATTTCGGCTAATTTCTTTTGTTGTAATTGTGTTCCAGCGATAGGTTTGTCGAACTGAATACGCTCTTTTGCATAACGCAATGCAGTATCATAACAATCCATTGCAGCACCAATTGCTCCCCAAGCTATACCGTAACGAGCTGAATCAAGACAGCCAAGTGGGGCACCCAATCCAGATTTGTTTGGTAATAAGTTTGCTTTAGGAACTTTTACATTATCAAATATTAATTCACCAGTTGCCGAAGCGCGTAGCGACCATTTGTTATGAGTTTCAGGAGTAGAAAAACCTTCCATTCCTCTTTCTACGATAAGACCGTGAATTCTTCCTTCTTCATTTTTTGCCCAAACTACAGCGATATCTGCAAAAGGAGCATTCGATATCCACATTTTTGCACCGTTCAATAAATAATGGTCTCCCATATCTTTATAATTGGTAATCATACTTCCTGGGTCTGATCCATAATTTGGTTCAGTTAAACCAAAACAACCAATGAATTCTCCAGTAGCTAATTTTGGTAAATATTTCATCCTTTGTTCTTCATTTCCGTATTTCCAAATTGGATACATTACTAATGAAGATTGTACTGATGAGGTAGAACGAACTCCAGAATCTCCACGCTCAATTTCTTGCATGATTAATCCGTAAGATATTTGGTCTAATCCAGCTCCGCCATATTCTACAGGAATATAAGGACCAAAACCACCTATTTCGCCTAAACCTTTTACAATTTGTTTAGGAAATTCTGCTCTTTGTGCAAAATCTTCAATAATTGGAGATACTTCTTTCTTAACCCATGCACGTGCAGCATCACGGACTAATTTATGTTCTTCAGACAATAAGTCATCTAATAAGTAATAATCAGGAGATTGGAATAAATCTGGTTTCATTTTGATGGTTTTTTAAATCGATGCAAATTTACAAAAACAAATATGACAAATCAATGAACAAATGTTATAATTTATCATTTTTGGGATATAAACACTTTGAAAAATAGATTGATGAGCTTATTTAAAAAATAAATTCTTCATTGCTAATGCTTGATTTTGTATTTGATTTTTTAAGTTTTTCTATTAAAATTTTATTTTGAATATAACTTTCATAACTGCAATTTCTGTCAAAACATAGAATATAATTTACAGTAATTAAAGTACTAAAATTTTTTTCTAATTCTGATTTTTTCACCAAAACCTTACTTATAAAAAGCTCGTTTTTTTTATTAAAAAAAATAATGACACCAGATTTAGGTTTTGTATCGAAGTAATAATGTGTGTTTGTGAATGGGAAAAAAGCCAAACTCTTTTTTATATCATTGCTGTAAGAATAATAATTTTCGCTTTCTTCATTTTTGTGAGCACTACTATTCTTTTTTTCTTGTAGTTTAATAATTTCTGGAACGATTAATTTTAGAGGCAAGCGTTTGTCAATATTAAAAATCCAGTTTGTAGTGCTAATTGTATTCTTTCTGTTTACTTCTGCTATCGTGTCTTTATTGTCGGTTTTAAAGAATATATAAACTGGAGAATGATCTTTTACATCCAAAACTATAGTGGTGTCTGCTAGAGGCAAAAATATTTTTTTGTCATTGCAGGATAATACTAGAAAGGCTAATACAAAAAGCAGTAATTTATTCATCTTTTAGAAAGTTTTTTACTAATTGATAGGCTTCTTCTTTAGCTACATCTAAATCGTAATTTTTAATAATTTCATCAAATTGTGGAGCAGTTGCTAGCTCTACATGTGCTTTTGCGATACGCATATTTATTTTATCATCACTTTCTGTCGAGCGTTGTTTTAAACGTCTTTTCAGTTCATCAACACTTGGTGGTTTTACAAAAACGGCCAATGTTTCTTGAGGAAATTTTGATTTAATTCGCAATCCGCCAGAAACATCAATATCAAAAATGACATTTTTTCCTTTGGCCCAAATGCGTTCTACTTCGCTTCGAAGTGTTCCGTAATAATTATCGGTATAAACCTCTTCCCATTCTACAAATTCTTCGGCTTTAATGTGTTGTTTGAATTTTTCCCAAGAGATAAAATAGTAATCCTTACCGTCTATTTCTTCTCCTCTTGGTTCACGGGTTGCGCACGAAATAGAAAACTCTAGGTTTAAATCTTCTTGTTTTAATAAATGCCTAACTATGGTTGTTTTTCCAGATCCTGAAGGGGCTGAGAATACGAGCAATTTTCCTTTGTCCATTATTATATTTTTATTTACTTTTCTATTGAAAATAAAGTTTTTTTGCTTGATTTATATTTATTGTTTTATCTAAAGGAATCTCTAAAAAATAAGTCAATTGCCATTTTTGCGTTTTTTGAGCCTGTTTGTTTTCTGTTTTGTCCCAAGGAGGATAAACTCGAATAGCTCTCTTTCCTTCTTTTTTATTTGAGACAATCCCTTGTTCTATTAAAACTGATTTTGGAAATACAAATTGACCAAATCGTTTTTCTGTTTTTACCGTTATTACAAATAAATCAATATTATCAGTGATTTCGAAAGGTTCAATTGGATTTTTTTCTTTTGCCCGTTTCCATAAAGTTACAAATTGACCAACTTTGGTTGGCGTAATTTTTGCTTGACGGAACAAGATTTTTAGATTATTAATCTCAAATCGATGTGCAGCGTATTCTGCACTTTCTTTTTCTTTTTCAATATTTGATAATTCAAAATTGCATAGATTGTAAAGTAAGTTTTTGGTATGAATTAAAATGGAGTTCATATAAATAAAAATCTTTTATATATTTCTTTAAAGCACATTCAAAACCTGTTCCTTAATTTTTTCCAATTCATCTTTCATCATCACCACTAGTTTTTGCATTCCAGCATGGTTGGATTTAGAACCCAATGTATTTATTTCTCTTCCCATTTCTTGCGTAATGAATCCTAATTTTCTTCCATTCGCTTCACTTCCGTTGATTGTTTCAAGAAAATAATCTAAATGGTTGTTTAGGCGAACTCTTTCTTCAGTTACATCTAGTTTTTCTAGATAATAAATAAGTTCTTGCTCGAATCTGTTTTCATCAACATTTACTTTTAGTTCCATAATGGCTGTTTGTAATTTGTCTTTAATGTTCTGAATTCTTTCTGGATCTAACGCAATAGCTTCATTCAAATATTGACGGATGTTTGCTATTCGTAACGAAAATTCTTTTTCTAACGATAATCCTTCCGCTTGACGGAAATTTAGGATATTATGTAACGCTTCAACGATTACTTTCTGAATTTCTGTCCATTCGTTTTCGTCTATTTCGTCACGTTCTGTTTTTAAAGCATCCGGCATTCTGACAGCCATTTTCATGAGCTCGGTTTCATCAGCATCAGCTAAAATAGCACGCATTTGGCTGATGTATGCTTTTACGATTGGCGCATTTACTTTAGTTGATGTTTCTTCGCCAGTAACTTCAATAAACAAAGAAAAATCGATTTTTCCTCGTTCTAATTGTTGTGCAATTTGGTTGCGTAAACCCAATTCCATCTCACGGTAAACGGATGGCATTCTTGTATTTAAATCTAAACCTTTACTGTTTAAAGATTTTACTTCAACTGTTATTTTTTTGGTTGGTAATTGCAAAGAAGCTTTCCCAAAACCAGTCATGGATTGTATCATATGTTTTTATAAAGATTCCAAAGATAATGAAATTAAAAGTTTTGGCGTAAATTCTTAAATTATCCTTTAAATCGCCAAAATTTAGAAATACTTCCATCTGAAGATTTAAGTGTCATAATTCCTTTTGAGAAGGTAACTTTAGCTTCATAAATATAATCAGAGTAATAAATTTTTATTGTATTGTTACTGTATGTGTATTTATAAGTTGTAAAATCATCAACATAATAAATTGTTTTATTGTTTATTTTAAATGTGGCATTTTCTGTAGATTTATTAGTCCATATGCCTTTTATGGTGTCATTTTTTTTCTGTTGAAAAGAAAATAATAATATCGTGGATACTAAAATTATAATATATTTAAATTTCATTATTTCTTCTTCTGTGTTACTAGATAAACTCCTGAAAAAATCAATATTGCCGAGCCAATTTTAACAAGGGTCAATTCGTCTTTTCCTAATCCAATAGCAAATATAGTTGCAAATAATGGTTGTAAATAAATGAAAACAGCTACTGTTGTAGGTTTGAGCTCTTTCATCGAAAGTAAATTCAATAAATAAGTAAAGAAAGTCGAAAATAAAACTACAAAACCTATTTTCCAAAAAATATCTATAGGTATAACAGACCAGTTTACGTCTTGAAATTCATTATATCCGAAAGGTAAAACCATTACAAAACCAAATAAATAAATCCATTTTACAAATGAAAGCGCCTTGTATTTATCCATTAGTTTTTTAACAATAATAAGATAAAATCCATAAGAAACAGCGTTGATAAAAACCAATAGATTTCCCAAGCCTGCTTTTGGCGCATTATTCATCGATTTTCCATATAAAATGAGGAATAATGTTCCTGCTAATCCTAATATTATACCTAGGATTTTTTTTGTTTTCATTCTTTCTTTTATCAAAATGGCAGACAGAATAAGAACAATCATAGGCGTTGTAACCATGATTACAGCTCCCATAATAGGCGAAGTGTAACTTAATCCTTTAAAAAAAGTTAGCATATTGAGTGCGACACCAAAAAAAGCAGCAGCGATAATTCTAGGAAAATCTGCTTTCTCGATTTTTTCTGTTTTAATAAATAAAGAAATAATCCAAAAAAGCACAGTTGTTCCGCCAACACGAAGTAAAATAAAGCCAAAAGCATCTATATATTTTGGCATAACATCTTTAGCAATTGTAAAAGTTACACCATATATTATAGAAACGATTGTTGCGCCAATAATGGCGAGATTTCTTTTAGACACTTGTCATAGCTTTCGTTAATTTCAGAATATTGGGTTGTGTATTACCAATATAAATTTCATTATTAAGAATAATAACTGGGCGACTCAAAAAGGTATAATGTTCTAAAAGATATTTTTTATAATCATCTTCGGTAAGATTTTTGTTTTTTAAATCCATCGATTTATATAATTGGGCTTTCTTACTAAAAAGCGCTTCGTAGCTTCCTGAAAGTTTGTACATTTCTGCTAAATCTGCTTCCGAAATAGGATTCTGACGAATATCAATGTATGTTAATTTATCCGCATTGGGTAAGGTTTTTATTATTTTTCGGCATGTGTCACAAGAAGCGAGGTAATATATTTTGTTCATTATTTGAGTATTTATCAATTTCATTTGCAAAAATACGGTTTTCATCAAAATAGATTCAATTTAAATGCAATCGAAGTACAGATATTAATTTTTCTAAGTATTTTTGAATAAATTTTATAAGAAATGAGTGTTTTTACAAAAGAAATATCCATTCGTTGGTCGGATTTAGACCCGAATTTTCATATGCGTCATAGCGTATTTTACGATTTTGGTGCCCAACACCGTATTGAGATTCTGGAGCAACAGGGTGTAACCATGAAAATCATGCAGAAACAGCATTTTGGACCAATAATCTTTCGAGAAGAATGTGTATTCCGAAAAGAAATTCGTTTGGGCGATACAATTTTAATCAGTACCAAAGTAGGAAAGTTGAAAGAAGATGCTTCTCGATGGACCATTATTCACGAGCTAAAAAATGATGAAGGAGTAATTTGTGCAACTCTAACCATTGATGGCGCTTGGATGGACACACATCTGAGAAAATTAGCGCAACCAACACCGCTAATTGTTCAGCAAGTCATGAATTCATTTCCAAAAACAGAGGATTTTATAATTTTATAAAAAAATAAACACATGCAAACAACTTTTGAAATTAACCTATCTAGTAGAAATTTGTTGTTACAATTTCTAGAAAACCATTCTTTAGAACAATTAAATAAAATTCCAGAAGGATTTGCCAACAATCTCATTTGGAATATTGGTCACATCGTAACTGTACAACAAATGTTAGTTTATAAATTGTCAGGTTTGCCTATGATGATTTCGGACGAAATGGTCGAAACTTATAAAAAAGGAACAAAACCAGAGCATAATATTTCACAAGATGAAGTAAATACAATTAAAAAATTACTTTTTTCTACTTTAGAACAAACAAAAGAAGATTTTGCAAACAATCTTTTCGAAGATTATATGGAGTTTACAACAGGAGTCGGATTTACAGTAAAAAGTGCAAAAGACGCAACAGAATTCAATAATTATCACGAGGCGTTACATACAGGAATTATGATGCAGATTAAGAAATTTATTTAGGAGCTAATCCTGCTATTCGTTTCAATCTTTTCTTTTTTAAAGGAAAAAAGAAAAGGATTTTCACTACTATCAGGGCTAAAAAATCGTTAAACTTCCTAATTTTCCTAAGAATAAAAAGTAAATTTGCCATTCAAAAATTAATACAATGAAATTCAATACAAAAGTTATACACGGTGGTCAGCACCACGACCCGAGTACAGGAGCGGTGATGCCTCCAGTTTATCAAACATCAACCTTTGTGCAAACCAGTCCAGGACAACCATTAAATCCTGATTACGAATATTCTCGAGCTGCAAATCCAACAAGATCCGCGCTAGAAAACGCCTTAGCAAGTATCGAAAACGGAACACGTGGATTGGCTTTTTCTTCAGGTTTAGCTGCCACAGATTGTGTTTTGCGTTCGTTTAAAGCAGGTGACGAAATTATCGCAATGGATGATTTGTATGGTGGAACGTATAGAATGTTTACGCGTATTTATGCAAATTCTGGAATCAAATTTCATTTTGTAGATATGAATGATTTGGCAAAATTCGAATCATTAATCAACGAAAACACAAAATTAGTTTGGGTAGAAACACCAACCAATCCATTAATGAAAATCGCTGATATTGCCGAGATAGCAAAAATCACAAAAAAACATAAAATCCTTTTTGCAGTCGATAATACTTTTGCAACACCATATTTGCAGAAACCCTTAGATTTAGGAGCGGATATCGTGATGCATTCGGCAACTAAATATTTAGGCGGACATTCTGATGTTATTGCAGGAGCATTAATCGTAAAAGATGAAGAACTGGGAAGTCAATTGCATTTTCAGCAATTTGCAACAGGAGCAACATTGGGACCAATGGATAGTTTTTTAGTACTTAGAGGTATAAAAACATTACACCTTCGCGTGCAACGTCATTGTGAAAATGGAACAAAAATTGCTGAATTTTTGTTGAATCATCCTAAAGTTGAAAAAGTGTATTATCCAGGATTGCCTTCGCATCCTTATCATGATATTGCAAAAAAGCAAATGATTGGTGGTTTTGGCGGAATGGTAACTTTCACATTCAAATCAGGTAAAAAAGAAGATGCTATTTTATTTCTAGAAAAAGTAAAAGTTTTTACATTGGCAGAATCTCTTGGTGGTGTTGAATCATTAGCAAACCATCCGGCCCTGATGACACACGCTTCAATTCCTGAAGATAAAAGAAAAGAAATCGGAATTACTGACGATTTAGTAAGACTAAGTGTTGGTGTAGAAGATGCTGAAGATTTAATAGAAGATTTGAAACAAGCATTATCGTAAAACATTACTATTCATAAAATTATAAAATGCCGAGATTTTACAATCTCGGCATTTTTTTTACAAATAAACACTTTCAAAAGAAATCGTAGATTTGATATTCTATTTCTAATTAGTTACTTTAAATATGTAAAAAATAGTTGCAAATCTAAAACTTTACAATGCGATTACTTTGTCATATTACAACTTCTTCACTATCTTTGTAATCTAAAATGAGTCTTAATAAAGACAAGAGATGCAATATGAAATTAGATAGAAAAGAAATACTCAAAGCTTTAGAAACCATTTCTATAGCAGGCGAAGGAAAAAACATGGTCGAAAGTGGCGCAGTAACTAATGTAATCACTTTTGGTGACGAAGTAGTGGTCGATTTAGTCCTTTCTACACCGGCGATGCACATCAAAAAACGTGCAGAAGACGATATTCGAAAATTAATACAAGATACTTTTTTGGCTACTGCCAAAGTAAAAGTAAATATCAAGGTAGAAACACCTGAAAAAGCAAACGAAATAAAAGGGAAAGCCATTCCTGGAATCAAAAATATTATTGCTGTAGCTTCAGGAAAAGGAGGCGTAGGAAAATCGACCGTTACTGCAAACTTAGCCGTAACATTAGCTAAAATGGGTTTTAAAGTTGGTGTTTTAGATGCCGATATTTACGGACCAAGTATGCCAATCATGTTCGATGTAGAAAACAAAAAACCTATTTCTATTGAAGTTGATGGGAAATCTAAAATGAAACCTGTCGAAAGTTTTGAAGTTAAAATTTTATCCATCGGATTTTTTACAGCACCAAGTCAAGCCGTTATCTGGCGTGGACCAATGGCTGCAAAAGCATTAAATCAAATGATTTTTGACGCCGCTTGGGGAAAACTTGATTTTATGTTAATCGATTTACCACCAGGAACGGGAGATATCCATTTATCAATTATGCAATCGTTGCCAATAACTGGAGCAGTTGTAGTAAGCACGCCACAAGCAGTAGCATTAGCCGATGCAAAAAAAGGAGTTTCTATGTTCTTGTCAGACAGCATCAATGTGCCTGTTTTAGGAATTATCGAAAATATGGCTTATTTTACACCAGAAGAGTTACCTAACAACAAATATTATATCTTCGGAAACGGAGGCGCAAAAAACCTTGCAGAAGATTTACAAGTACCTTTTTTGGGAGAAATACCATTGGTACAAAGTATTCGCGAAGCAGGAGATTATGGTCGCCCAGCAGCATTGCAAACCGCATCAATAATCGAAAATATTTTTGAAGAAGTAACTAGGAATGTAGTACGAGAAACTGTAGCTAGAAACGAAAAATTACCCGTTACCGAAGCAATTAAAATAACTACAATGGCTGGTTGTAGCGCAGTAAATAAAAAATAGATTATTCGATTTTCAGATTGTTCGATTATGGTATTTTTGAACAATCCAAAAATCTAAAAATCCAAAAATCTAAAAAAATGACACCAGAAGAATTAACATTAAACGTAGAAAAAGCATTAGAAGAAATCAGACCTTTTTTGAATTCTGACGGTGGTGATATTGCATTAGTTTCGATTGAAGACTCTAAACACGTTAAAGTTCGACTAGAAGGCGCTTGCACTTCTTGTAGCGTAAGCCAAATGACAATGCGTGCTGGTGTAGAAACTACTATAAAAAAATATGCACCACAAATAGAAACTGTGGTCAATGTAGCATAAATAACGATGGCATGACCCAGTATAAAAAACTGGGTCGGGCTTGTCCATATCTTTTTTTCGTTCTTCAAAAAAGGATACCGCCTCTGCCCCTCACGCAAATCAAATCCATAAATGATAAAAATCATAAAATAGAAGTTTTCATTTCAAGACCTTTACCACTTAAATGAATAAACTTTTTACCTTAAACAAATGATTGAAACAGATATACTAATAATCGGAGCAGGTCCAACTGGACTTTTTACAGTATTTGAAGCAGGACTTCTCAAATTAAAATGTCATATAATCGATGGACTTCCACAACCTGGCGGACAACTAACAGAATTATATCCTAAAAAACCAATTTTCGATATTCCAGGCTATCCATCAGTTTTAGCAGGTGATTTAGTTGTTAATTTAATGGAGCAGATTAAGCAATTTCAACCAGGTTTTACACTTAACGAAACTGCTGAAACTATTGATAAATTGGAAGACGGAACATTTATAGTAACTTCTAACAAAGGAACGAAACATCATGCCAATTCTGTTGCTATCGCAGGAGGATTAGGAAGTTTTGAACCTAGAAAACCTATTCTAAAAGATATAGATTTTTACGAAAATGATAGAGGCGTGGAATATTTTGTAAAAGATCCTGAAAAATTTCGCGATAAGAAAGTAGTGATTTCTGGCGGAGGAGATTCTGCCTTAGACTGGAGTATTTTCTTGTCTAACGTAGCTTCCGAAGTAACATTAGTACATCGTAGAAACGAATTTCGCGGTGCTTTAGATTCGGTAGAAAAAGTACAGGAATTAAAATCGGCAGGAAAAATAAAACTAGTAACTCCAGGTGAGGTCATAGGATTTAGCGGTTCCGAAAGAATACAATCGGTAGATATTCAAGTGGGTACAGCCCGTACGACAGTTCCTTGTGATTATTTTATTCCACTTTTTGGTCTTACACCAAAACTGGGAGCTATTGCAAACTGGGGATTAGATATTGAAAAAAATGCCATCAAAGTAAATAATGCTTTAGATTATCAGACCAACATCGAAGGGATTTATGCTATAGGCGACGTAAATACGTATCCTGGAAAATTAAAATTAATTCTTTGCGGTTTTCACGAAGCAACTCTTATGGTTCAAAGTGTTTATCAGCGCATGAATCCAGGGAAAAAATACGTCCTAAAATATACTACTGTTTCAGGAATTGATGGTTTCGACGGAACTAGAAAAGAAGCAGAGAAACAAGTCGTAAAATCTATTGAGTAAATGACATTAAATCATCCAGAGTTAATCGATTTACTAAAAAAAGCTTATTCTGCGGAGAAAGCTGCAGCATTTGCTTATCAAGGCCATGCCGCTTCGGTAAAAGATGAAACAGAGAAAAAAGAAATTCGCCAAATAGAAATTGACGAATGGTTGCATCGTAAGGAAGTGCTACAAATCATGAACGATTTTGATATTTCAATTTCAAAATACTATGAATTAAAGTTTTATATCATTGGCAAAGTAATCTCTGCAAGTTGTCATATTATAGGCTGGTTTATGCCTTTTTATTTTGCTGGAAGATTAGAAAGTGGAAATGTTTGCGAGTATTTCAGAATAAGACAGTACTTTAATTCTCTTAAAATAAGTGATTATGATGAGCTGCTTTACGATATGGGAATAAAAGAAAAGGAACATGAAATTTACTTTTTAGAAAAAATAAAAAACAATAAATTTCTACCATACTACGAAAAATATTTTTCTTGGGGCAACACTCAAAGTTTCAACAATATTGATTTAGAGAAAAAATATCCTTTCGAAAATTCAGATCATTATTGCAAAAAATAATGTTTTACTTTCTAGTGGCCAAATAAACGCCTATTAAAATTACAAAAGCACCCAAAAACTGCAACGGATTAAGCATTTCTCCGTCAAGAATTCCCCAACTCATGGCCACAATTGGAATAAAATAGGTTACCGATGAAGCCGTTAATGGTGATGTTATTTGTACCAATTGAAAATACAAAATATTAGCAACCCCAGTTCCAAGCATGCCCAGCACTATAACAAACAATGCTGAATGCTGAACAGCTGTTTGTGTCATTACATTTGTGAAACCAGTACTAAATAAAATAATAATTGCTGGGATTAATAATACCGCGAAATTTCCCGTTGTAATACTTAATGGACTAATATCAGATAAATATTTTTTGATTAAATTTACATTCAAAGCGTAACAAATGGTAGCAACAACAACTAAAGTTGTACAAAAATAATTATTCTGACCGTGTGCCGAATTTCCATTAACCACTAATATAAAACATCCGCTAAGTCCTAAAACAACTCCTGTTATTTGATTTCTTCTGAAAGAAAAACCAAAAGCCAATGCACCTAAAATCATTGTATATAATGGTGTTAAGGAATTTAAAATCCCACTAACAGAACTTTTTATACCTGTTTGTGCATAAGCAAATAAGAAAACAGGAAGAAATGTGCCTAGAAAGGATGTTAAGACTATAAACTTCCATTTGATAACAGGAATTTTAGCCAAGCTTTTAAACCCTACAGTAAATAAAAAAATAGCCGCAAAAATGATACGTAAAGAACCTAACTGATAAGGATTTAATCCGACTAAACCTCTTTTCATTAGTATAAAAGAACTTCCCCAAATAAGCGAAAGTGTAATTAGTAAAATCCATTTATTATCTTTAAGTTTCATAAATCTATATTCTCACTAAACTAAAACGCTCCAGAATTTTTAATTTTCCGGAGCGTAATTATAAATTATAATTCTATTTATTATGATTTAGCCAACTTATCTTTTCTGTTTTTAATAGTAAGACCTTTTGTAATAATCATTGGTTTCTTTATATCTCCAAGTACATTTATAGCTTCTTCAACATAAGCGTCTTTAGATAAACTTTCGTGCCAATCTTTCCTTTTTTGACCTAATAATGAATCTTTTTTAATAAGCTCCATTTCTTGAGGTAGAGAAGAGAATTTAAGCTGATTTTGAAATTTAGTAATCGCTTTAAATTTTTTGGTTGCCTCTTCAATTACAGCTTGGTCATTTCTAAATTTATTAATGTTCAGGCTAACTATATTATCTTCTTTTCTATCATTTATCCATTTTGCATTTTCATCAATTAATTTGAATTGCATATTTTCTGATATTCTTTTTTGACTATTAGCAACTACAGTTTCAAAATTATTTATAGATTTTACAGGCTCATAATTTGCTTGATCTATTTTATCCCATGGCATAGCATTTTCTACGTCACGCTCTCCTATTTTTATATAAGAATAACGATCTGGAGTTTGAATGTCGCTAGAGACACCTTCAAGTTGTGTAGAACCACCGTTTATTCTATAAAATTTTTGAGTAGTCGTTTTTAATGCTCCAAAATCTCCCATACTAGGACTATTACGAACAAACTGATTTAAATCGATTACATTTTGCACTGTTCCTTTTCCGTATGATTGTTTACTACCTATAATTATACCTCTTTTATAATCTTGTATTGCAGCAGCGAATATTTCTGAGGCTGAAGCCGAAAAATTATTAATCATTACAACGAGCGGCCCGTCCCATTGCACGCTCGAATCATGATCAGAAAGAACTTCTTTCTTTCCTTTAGCTGATTTTATTTGTACAACCGGTCCTTCTTTTATAAATAAACCTGTAATATCTACAACAGTTTTTAAAGATCCCCCACCGTTATCACGTAAATCCATAACGATACCTTGTACTCCATATTTTTTTAGTCTCTCAACTTCAATGGCAACGTCTTTTGCTGCATCACGATTGTCATTATTCTCGAAATCGATATAAAATTTAGGCAAATAAATTACTCCATACTTTACTCCATTTTTCTCCACGACACTAGATTTAGCATAAGTTTCTTCAATTTCTACTATATCTCTTATAATTGAAATTACAACTATTGAACCATCAACTTTTTTAACTGTAAGTTTTACTTCAGTTCCTTTTGGCCCTTTTATTTTTTTTACCACATCATCAAGCCTCATTCCAGTAACATCTACAGCTTCGCTATTTCCTTGTGCAACTTTAAGGATTAAATCTCCCTGTTCTAATTCCTTTCCTCGCCAAGCTGGTCCGCCAGAAATTAATTCGGAAATTTCTGTGAAATCATTTGTTTTTTGCAAACGTGCTCCAATCCCCTCTAACTTACCACTCATACTTACATCAAACTTTTCTTTCTCGTCTGGTGCAAAATAATAAGTATGTGGATCAAATTGGGTAACTATCGCATTTACATAAGCCACGAACCAATCATCTTCATTAGACTCTTTTATAAAATCGAAATAGTCTTTTAATGTTTTTTGTGTTGTTTCTCTTGCTGATTTCTCTAATTGCGAAAAAGTTTTGGCAACATATTTAGGGTTTTTTTCTTTTTTTGAAGCTTCTATTTTTTCTTTTTCCACTACAGTAGCTAATATAGAAAGTTTCATTTGCAATCTCCATCTATTTTTTAGCTCTGAATAATTTTTAGCAAAAGCATTTTTATCAGAATCTAAATTAATAGTTTCATCGGCCTTAAAATCATACGGTTTTTCGTTTAGTGACTTATACACCACTTCAACTTCTCTCATACGTTTTTGCAAACGATCATACGTTAATTTAAAAAAAGTTAAATCACGATCATGAATCATATCATCTATCTGATTTTCATAAATCTTAAACTCATCAATATCTGATTGTACAAAAAACCTTTTAGAAGGATCTAATGCATCGAGATAATCTTTATAAACACCTTTAGAAAATTTATCATCTATAACGGCAGGATCATAATGACCTTTTTCTATAACAAATGTTATAAGATCTAAAAGCATTTTGTCTTTCTCCGGATCATTTTCTTTCTTTGGCATAAAACTCCACAAAGTAGCGGAGATAGCAAGAACAGCTAAAATTATTTTATAATTTCTTTTCATAAAGTTCAAAATTGCATTCATAAATATTTAACTAAAGTACATAAAAAACCATGCCACAATAACAATTACCACATAATTTTTTGTTAAAGATGTAAAATTAGTTACTTACGAGTAAAAATGCTTAATTTAGCCTGACTTTTTTATGTTAAATTTTTAGATATTACTTTGAATCACGAATGAAAAAACCACTAATATTAGTTACAAACGATGATGGTATTTCGGCACCTGGAATACGCGCACTTATCGAAGTCATGCATGAAATAGGAACTGTTGTTGTAGTTGCACCCGATAGTCCTCAAAGTGCTATGGGACATGCCATAACTATAAACAGTACGTTACACTTGAATAAAATTTCTGCAGATAACGCACTTGTAACTGAATATAGTTGTTCTGGAACTCCTGTAGACTGTGTAAAATTGGCTGTAAATGAGATTTTGAAACAAAAACCAGATTTATGTGTTTCTGGTGTAAACCACGGATCAAACTCATCGATAAATGTGATTTATTCAGGAACCATGAGTGCTGCTGTCGAAGCAGGCATTGAAGGAATTCCCGCCATCGGGTTTTCGTTATTAGATTATGATTGGAATGCCGATTTTGAAACTTTTAAATCTTATATAAAAAAGATTGCACTCGAAGTTCTACAAAAAGGACTGCCAGATAGTGTAGTTCTTAATGTGAATTTCCCAAAAAGAAAAGAAGACGAAATAAAAGGAATAAAAATTTGCCGACAAGCAAAAGCCATGTGGGAAGAAAAGTTCGACAAACGCAAAACACCTCAAGGTAAAGATTATTATTGGCTTACAGGAGAATTTATAAACCAAGACAAAGGAGAAGATACTGATGAGTGGGCTTTAGAAAACGGATATATTTCGGTAGTGCCCGTTCAGTTTGATATGACAGCGCATCATGCGATTCAACAATTAAATAATTGGAATTTAAACAACTAAATTATGAAGAAAACAGATTTACTTATAGGTGTTTTAATAGGATTTGTTGCCACTTTTTTAGGAACCTATATTTTCTTTACTTTTTGTACAGAATATAGCTTTTTAGAAGGTGTAAACGGCATGAAAAGTCAAGGTTTTCTTGGAAAAGTGATTACATTGGGTGCAATTCTTAATTTAGTTGCTTTTTTTATATTGTTAAAAATGAATAAAGAATTGATGGCTCGTGGCGTTGTACTAGCAACTATTCTTTTGGCTATAATTACAATGTTTGTTTAAAAATCAACAAAAAATGAAATACTACATTATTGCTGGCGAAGCATCGGGCGATTTGCATGGTTCGAACCTAATGAAAGGCATTTATAAAGAAGATTCTCAAGCAGAAATTCGTTTTTGGGGAGGCGATCTCATGAAACAAACAGGAGGGACTTTAGTAAAACACTATCGCGATTTATCGTTTATGGGCTTTATAGAAGTAGTTTTAAATTTGAAAACTATCCTTAATAATATTAAAATTTGTAAAGCGGACATTTTAAAATTTAAGCCTGATGCTATTATATTTATAGATTATCCTGGTTTTAATATGAGAATTGCCAAATGGTCTAAACAATTAGGCATTCGTAATTATTATTATATTTCGCCACAAATTTGGGCTTGGAAAGAAAACCGAATCAAAGCCATAAAAAGCGATGTCGATAAGATGTATGTTATCCTTCCGTTCGAAAAAGATTTTTACGAAAAGAAACATCATTTCCCGGTAGAATTTGTGGGACATCCATTAATAGACGCTATAAATAATCGACAGAAAACCGACCCAGAACAATTTAAAAGAAACAATAACCTGGACAAAAGACCTATTATTGCTCTTTTGCCAGGAAGCAGAAAACAAGAGATTGAAAAAATGTTATCCGAAATGTTATCTATTGTAAAAGACTTTCCTGATTTTCAATTTGTTATTGCTGGCGCACCAAGTCAGGAATACTCGTTTTATGAGCAATTTTTAACGAATGACCAAGTACATTTTATATCTAACAAAACCTATGATTTATTAAGTGTTTCTCATGCAGCGTTGGTCACGTCAGGAACAGCAACATTAGAAACTGCTTTGTTTAAAGTTCCTGAAGTAGTTTTGTATAAAGGAAGTTGGATTTCTTACCAAATCGCAAAACGTATTATAACCCTTAAATATATTTCGTTAGTTAATCTTATTATGGATAAAGAAGTTGTTACCGAACTGATACAAGATGATTGCAATTCAAAAAAAATAAAAATAGAACTGGAAAAAATAATAGAACCTTCTTACAGAAATACCCTTTTAGCGAATTATGATTTATTAGAAAGACAATTGGGAGGTGCTGGAGCAAGCGACAAAACAGCACATTTAATCGTTAAAGAGATGCAAGCTCGAACGAAATAATTAGTATCTTTCCTATATGAAGATATTACAATTCCCTATTGTTAGAATTTGTTTTTGGTTTGTTTTAGGCATTATAGTCGCTTATTATTATAATCCCAACATTAAATATGTTTTCAGTTTACTAGCTATTTCAACCATAGTTTTTGGATGTTTTTTGTTTCAATCTTATCATAAGTTCGAACAGAAGAAAGCATTTTCAATTTCCCTATATATTTTATTTTTCGTCATCGGAATTTCAACAACTTTAGTTCATAAGGATACTTTTAGAGCAAATCACTATATTCATAAAGCAACAAATTTTGATACAAATCATCAAATACAGGTTACTATTGCCGAAAAACTTAAAAATACAATTAACAAAAATAGATATATTGCCGAAATAACTCAAATTGACAACAAAACTGCTTCTGGAAAAATTTTGTTGAATTTAAAAAAAGATTCAATTACTAGAGATTTTGTTATTGGAACCAGACTTAGAATTGAAGAGCAATTAGTTAAGAATTTTAAACCTAACAATCCAAATCAGTTCGATTTCGGAAAATATCTAGAGACAAAAGGGATTTATGCACAACTATTTGCAGAAACTTCACAACTAAAAATTAGTACTATTATTGATAAAGACATCTGGTATTATACTTCAACTTTTAGAAATAAAATTATTTTAAATTTAGAAAAAAGCGGATTCAAAAAAGAAGAATTAGCAGTAATATCAGCTCTAATATTGGGTCAACAACAAGATATTTCGCCTGAAGTCTTACGCGATTATCAGTATGCTGGTGCAGTTCATATTCTTTCTGTTTCGGGATTGCACGTTGGGTTTATACTTTTATTTATCACTTTTTTATTAAAACCATTACCCAAAAACAAATATGGAAATTTCATTAGATTAACCATAATTTTAGTTTCCTTATGGCTATTTGCCATTGTTGCTGGATTAGCACCATCAGTAGTTAGATCGGCGGCGATGTTTAGTTTTGTGGCTATAGGTATGTTTCTAAATCGAGAAACAAATATTTTTCATACTATGTTAGTTTCCTTATTTTTAATTTTGCTAGTTGAACCTTTATTTTTATTCGATATCGGGTTTCAGTTAAGTTATATTGCCTTATTTTTTATTCTTTGGCTACAGCCAATGCTTAAATCACTTTGGGAACAAAAAAACAAAATCGTTACTTATTTTTGGGACATTATCACTGTTTCATTTGCAGCACAAATTGGAGCCATGCCACTTAGTATTTATTATTTTCATCAGTTTCCAGGATTGTTTTTTGTAACAAACTTGGTCTTAATTCCCTGTCTTTCGGTAATAATGGCAATAGGTGTTTTACTTATGCTGTTGGCATATTTTGATTTTGTTCCTTTATTTCTTTCTAAAATAGTAGAGTTGAGTATCACTTTTACCAACACTTATATCAAATGGATTGCTTCGATTGAAGCTTTTGTTATTAAAGATATTCCGTTAAGTTTTTCGTTACTTATCGCTTCTTATCTTATTGTTTTCTCTTGGATAATTTGGTTTAAAAAACCCAATTTTACAAAAATGATTTTGTCTTTAGCTAGTGTTTTAATTTTTCAGATATTGTTTTTTACTACCAATTGGCAATCCGAAAATAAAAAGGAATTAATTGTTTTTAATACCAAAAAAAATACGATTATTGGCGAACGAATGGGCAAAAAAATTGTGCTATTTACAAGCAACATTTTAACAGAAAATGGCTTCGAAAAGAAAATGATTCAATCGTATGCGATAGCTAATTTTTGTAAAATAAGTGAATCTAAATCGATTAAAAATACAATTTATTTCAATAACAATAAGATTTTGATTATTGACAAATCCAGTATTTATAAAAACACGATGAATCCAGATATTATAATTTTAAGAGACTCTCCAAAAGTAAATTTAGAACGATTATTGTCTTCTGTAAAACCAAAAATTATTATCGCCGATGCTTCTAATTACAAAAGCTATGTTGTCATTTGGAAGCAAACCTGTACTAAAGAAAAAATCCCTTTTCATAGTACTTATGAAAAGGGATTTTATAAATTATAATTTAGCTTTTTTTGATCTTTTTGATCTTAGCAGGTTTGGTCATTGATCCTTTTTTAGAATCGTGAACAAATTTTGCAATAATCTGATCTGCTCCAGAAAGCCAAACGCTTGGTCCACCAGCAACATATCCAGTGCTTCCTAATTGTTCGAAATTTATTTTTCCCGCTTTATTATCTGCTTTTGCAAACCATACTGTTGGAAATCCTTGCACTGCAAACGCTTGTTGCAATTGATTATTTTGATTTTTTAATTCGGCAGTTTGTTCTGTTCTTCTAGGAAAATCTAATTCTACTAAAACTACTTTTTCTTTAGCCCAAGCTTCAAATTCTGGCGTTTTAAAAACTTCTTTTTGCAAACGAATACACCAACCGCACCAGTCGCTACCTGTAAAGAATAAAAACAATGGTTTGTCTTCTTTCTTAGCAAGATCCATTGCTTCTTTAATATCTGTATGCCAAACTAAATCTTCCGTTGTTGATTTTGTTGTTAGAATTTTATTAGAATTAAAGCTAGAAAATAATATTACTGCCACAACTGGCACTAAAAAAAGTAAATATTTAAGTTTATTCATTGGACTTATTTTTTAAATTATTGTCTGTAAATGTAAAAAAGAAATTATAACTAAAATAGTTATCTTAAAATTTTTAACAATTCTTCATGTGTTTTATAACCTATTATTTGTTTTTGAGTATCTCCATTTCTATCGATGATATATATAGACGGATAACCTTGAACTTTTAGAAAGGTGGTTAATTCATGAGCACTATTTCTTCCTTTTCTATTAGGATCAAATCCTGGATTGGAAAAATTATTTCCTTTAAAGTTAACTGTAGTATTTCCCTCTGCATTAAACTTTACAGCATAATAATTTTTATTGATAAAATCAATAACCTCAGAATCTTGAAAAGTTTCTTTATCGAGCATTTTGCAAGGTGCATACCAATCCGTGTATACATCCATAAAAATAGGTTTTGGGCTCTTTTTTTGTTTAGCCAATGCTTCATCGAGGCCAATCCATCTAATTTCTTGGGCTTGGATAGAAATAGTTCCAATGATTAGAAACAAGGCTAAGAGTATTTTTTTCATCATTCTTTTTTCATTTAATAATCAAAAACAATGCCGAAGTTACTAAATCTATTTAACTTCTTGCATTAATTTTTTTACCAATGGAGATATTAAGATTAAAATTATTCCTGCAATTAGTGCATAAATTGCGAGTTGCTTATAACCATCTGCATAAACAATTAGTTTTTCTACATTGGATGCTTTTTCTGAGGCTTCAGCAATGTTTGCACCTAAAATTCCTGCAAAATATTGTCCGTAAGCACTCGCTAAAAACCACATTCCCATAATAACCGCTTGGGTTTTTTGCGGAGATAATTTTGTCATTGCCGACATTCCTATTGGAGACAAACATAATTCTCCAAAAGTAATTACAAACCAACCAAAACTGAATAATCCCAATGATGTTTTTCCAAAAGCATCAGCAAAAAATTTAGTGTAATAGAAAACATAAAACCCACCCGCAAGAAACAAAAATGCCAAACCAAATTTCACAACCGTGTTTGGTTCTATTTTTCTTTTATGCATCCACAACCAAACCAATCCAATTAAAGCTGCAAAAGCAATTACAAATAATGAATTAGCTGCATTATTAACTCCATTTGGATCTAATTGCACACCAAGAATAGTGTTGTTTAAATTACTTACTGCAAAAGCGCTCAATGAACCGCCACTCTGTTCGAAAAAAGCCCAAAAAACGACAGAAAACAACATAAAAATAACCGCTGCAATTAATTTTTTATTTTGAGATGACGTAAAACCCCTCATTTCATAAACCAAATAAATGATTGAAGCTGGTCCTATCAAATACATAAAATAATCTGTATAAACAGTATTGGAAACCATTATCATTATTATTGGAATAATAAGTATAGAACCAATGTAAGTACTAATTTCGAAGATTTTTCTTTTCGCAGTTTCTAAATGCAATAATGGAGAAAGCCCAATATCGCCCATGCTTTTTTGAGTTTGTATAAATGTCAGTAAACTAATAACCATAACTATTGATGCAAATCCAAAAGCATAATTCCATCTAAGATTTTCAGGAACAAATGATGTCCAAAGATTACCATTTGCTACAGCAATACAAATATATCCACCTATTAGTGCACCAAGATTTACACCCGCATAAAACAATGAAAAACCTGCATCCCTCCTATTGTCATCATCTCTATATAATTTTCCAACCATCGAAGAAATATTTGGCTTAAAAAAACCTGTACCTACAATAGTAAAACTAACGCCAATGAAAAAAAATTCTTTAGGATGAATGGCTAGAATAACACTCCCCACAATCATTAATAAACCACCCCAAAATAATGATTTTCTGAAACCAAAAATTTTATCAGCAAACAATCCTCCAATAAATGTAAAAGCATAAACCCAAGCTTGGGTAGCGCCATATTGCAAATTTGCGTCAGTGTCTTTCATTAACAACTGACTAGTCATAAAAACATATAGCATTCCTCTCATTCCATAAAAACTGAAACGTTCCCACATTTCTGAGAAAAATAAATACCAAAGTTGCTTTGGATATTTCCCTTTAAAACTTTGTATTTGATCTATTGTTAAGTTTTGACTCATTTTTCATATTTTAAAAAACAAACCTACAAGAAATCTTGTAGGTTTGAAAGATATTATAACTATTTTTTGAATGATTAACGAATACCGTGCATCATTTTTTTCAAAACTGGTGTTAGAGCAAATAATATTAACGATGCTAGTCCTGTTAACACAACAAATACCATGAAAAATTCAAAAAGATTATGAATTTCAAAACCAGCAAATATTGGGTTATGATCGCTAATTTGATTAGTAGCCAATAATTTTAATTGTTCCGCAGTTGGTACAATTTTTTTATCTAAAATAGCTTGTAAATCGATTCCAAGTTCTTTTGCTTTGTTGAATTTATCTCCTGTTGCTGGCATAATAGAACCTAAAGTTCCTGCTAAAGCGTAACCAGATGCATTAGATAAAAAGAAAACTCCATATAATAATGAAGAAAAACGTTTTGGTGATAATTTACCAACTAAAGACAATCCAATTGGTGACAAACACAATTCGGCAGCAGTTTGAATTAAATACAATAGGATTAACCATTTAATAGCTAATAAACCACTGTTTCCTAAATCTTTTACATTGTGAGCAATAATAAAATAACTTAAAGCAATTAAAGCCAATCCGAATGCTTGTTTCATTGGGGAGATTGGTTCTCTGTCCTTACTTCTTAAATAATCCCATAACATACTGAAAGGAACTGCAAAAGCAACAACAAATAGACCATTAAAGATTTGTACCATTGATGGAGGCATGTTGTATCCGAAGAAATTTCTATCACACTGATTGTCTGCAATAAATGTTAATGAGGAACCTGCTTGTTCAAAAGCAGCCCAGAAAAATATTACAAAAAATGCAACAATATAAATTACTAAAATTCTATCTCTTTCTACTTTAGTTAAAGATGAATCTGAAATAATTAATCCAGCTAATGTAATACCACTTGAATATATTACAGTGTAAATCCAGTTTTGATCAATAACATAATGAAAAATTGCTCCTAAAGCAAAAAACGCAACTAAAGCACCAATTAAGGCATTTTTAGAGAATACCGCTTTTTGAGATTCTCCTTCTTCATAATGAGAATCGTCATTGTCTTTTGGCAATCCTCCTAGAGGTTTTCCTTCCGGAGTTACTACATATTTATTTTTAAGGAAATAAAATATAGTAGTCCCTATTAACATTGCAATTGAAGCAGCTAAGAATCCCCATTTGAAAGCATGAATATCTCTAATTCCACCAGCGTCTTTCACATCTCCAACAATAGGACAAATTAACTGTCCTAGGAAAGCTCCTAAGTTAATTCCCATATAGAAAATAGTAAATGCAGTATCTAACTTGCTTTTTTCTTGTTTTGGATATAAACTTCCCACCATACTAGAGATGTTTGGTTTAAAAAATCCATTACCAAAAATAATAATTCCTAATGCTGACCACATTAATGTATTTGCCAAAGAAAGATTTGAACCAAAAACACTTGCGCTAAAAAATAATAAAAATTGACCTAAAGCCATCATTAATCCACCAAGCATGATGCAATTTCTGTTTCCAAAGAAACGATCTGAAATAAATCCGCCCAACATTGGAGTCAAATAACAAAGACCTAAAAATCCACCGTAAATTAACGATGCATCTTCTTCTTTCATCATTAATGAATTCACAAGGAACAAGGTTAAAATAGCTCTCATTCCATAGAAGTTGAACCTTTCCCACATTTCTGTTCCAAATAATACCCAAAGTCCTTTTGGATGTCCTTTTTGCGCTACTACTTCACTCATATTAATTTGTTTTAGTTTTAGTTTTTATTTATAATTTTTCTTTAATAAAATTGGTCATTTTAGTGTACAATTGCAATCTTGTTTTTCCGCCATAAATACCGTGATTTTTGTCTGGATATATTGCCCAATCAAATTGTTTGTTGGCTTGTACTAAAGCTTCAATCATCTTCATTGAGTTTTGTACATGCACATTATCATCGGCAGTTCCGTGTATTAAAAGAAAATTACCTTTTAGTTTATTCACGTGGTTAATTGGCGAATTGTTATCGTAACCGCTCGCATTTTCTTGTGGGGTTTGCATGTATCTTTCGGTATAAACGCTATCATAATATCTCCAAGAAGTTACTGGCGCAACGGCAATAGCTGTTTTGAAAACATCAGCTCCTTGAAAAATACAGTTTGAAGCCATAAAACCTCCGTAAGACCAACCAAATATTCCAATTCTCGATTTATCTACATAGGCATAAGTTCCAAAAACTTTTGCAGCATCAATCTGGTCTTCTACTTCTAGTTTTCCTAATTCTTTTTGTGTGCATTTTTTGAAAGCTGATCCTTTAAAACCTGTTCCACGACCATCAACACAAGCAATGATATAACCTTGTTGGGACAACATCATAAACCAGTAATCGTCAGCACCATTCCAATCATTATTTACTTGTTGTGATCCTGGACCTGAATATTGGTACATAAATACTGGGTATTTTTTAGTAGCATCAAAATCTTTTGGCTTAATCATCCAAGCATTTAGCTTATTTCCTTTTGCTGTAGTTAGTTCGAAAAACTCTTTCGATGGCAAATTGTAAGCAGCTAATTTGGTCTCTAAAGCTTCGTTAGACACAATTGTCTTAATTGTTTTTCCCGTTTTAGATTCATTCAAAGTATATTTTGGTGCGTTTTTAGCACTAGAATAGGAATTGATAAAATATTGAAAATTTGGACTAAATGTTGCTGCATTTGTTCCTACCGAGGACGTTAAACGTGTTTTGCCACTTCCGTTTAATTTGACACTATATACATCACGATTTATCGAACCATTTTCTACCGATTGATAGTAAATTGTGCCTGTTTTTTCGTCGAAACCATAATAATTAGTTACTTCCCAATTGCCTTTTGTAATTTGGTTTTTTAGTTTTCCTGTTTTATCATATTGATAAATATGATTGAATCCATCTTTCTCTGAAGTCCAAATAAATGAATTGTCTTTTAGGAACGTTAAATTATCAGTAACGTCAATATAAGCTTTGTCTTTCTCGTTAAGCACTACTTTTTTAGCACCTGTATTCCCATCGATAAATAACAAATCTAGATTATCTTGATGGCGATTTAAAACCTGTGCCGACAAAGTATTTGCTTCATTTGTCCAATCTAAACGTGCAATATAAAAATCGTTGTAATTTCCTAAATCTATTTTTTTGGTATTTGCCGTTTTCACATCATATATATGTAACGAAACGTCCGAATTTTTTTCGCCAGCTTTCGGATATTTAAATTTATCGGTAACAGGATATAAATCCTGACCATATATATTCATCGAAAATTCTGGAACTTGACTTTCGTCGAAACGAATAAAAGCAATTTTATCACTCGAAGCATTCCAATCGAAAGCGCGAACAAAAGCAAATTCTTCTTCGTAAACCCAATCCGTAATTCCGTTTATAATTTCATTTTTCTTGCCATCGTTAGTAATTTGCGTCGTTTTTTTAGAAGCTAATTCATATACATACAAATTATTGTCTTTAGCAAAAGCGATTTTAGAACCATCAGGAGAAAAAGTAGGCTCTTCTATTTTATCCTCAGAAATTTTTGTTAATGACTTTGTAGCAATATCATAAATGTAAAAATGCGAAACCGAAGAATGTCTAAATATTTGATCTGAATTATTAGCAATCAATATTTTCTTCTCATCACTACTAAAAGTATAACTATCTATTCCTTGTAACTCTGAAAAATCTTTACTGTTTATTAAGGTTGAAACCTTATTTAAAGTAGCAAAATCATATAAATCGATTACACTCGAAGTTCTATCAGAATTTAGTACCGTATATTGGTTGGTGTTTTTCAAAGCTGCCAACTCTGTCATTCCTTGCGTTCGAAAAGCTCCGCCCCAAATTTCCTCTAAAGTAATTTTTTGCTGTGCAATTGCTGATAATGAAGTAAATAAGAATAAAACGAATGCTTTTTGTATTGTTTTCATTTGAAAATATTATAAATCATGCCAATTTTAGTGAAAAATTTGGACATAATCGCAATTATGAGTGTTAATTTCTGTTCTGAGAAATTACAAACAAGTACTAAAATATAATTTTATATCGTTTTTTTTGCTAATTTTGAATTACAATATAACTGATTATGGAAACTATAAAAATAGAATTTCAACCAAATATTAAAGAAAAATTAATCGAGTTTTTGAATTCTTTTTCTAAAAATGAGTTGCATATTATTGAAGAGGATAATGATTTTTTAGAAACTAAAAAACGGCTACATGAATCGTATCAAAAATTAAAAAACGGCGAAACGGAACTTTATAGTATTGACGAATTAGACGCTATGTTAGAAAAAACAATTTCTAAATATGAGAGTTGATTTTACTAAAGAGTTTTTTAATTTATTGAGTGAGCAAGTCTCTTATATTGCAAAAGACAAACCACAAGCATCAAGAAAATTCAAAAACAGCCTCCTAAAAAGCTTAAAAAAAGATTTACAATTTCCTTTTAACTATAAAAAATCTATATATTTTAATAACATCTCAATTAGAGATTACGTTTTCAAAGGTTATACTATTGTTTATTTTATTAATGAACCTAAAGATACAGTAGAAGTTTTCGAATTTATAAAATACATGGAATCGTTATAGATTCATTTACAAAAAACATTAACTTAAATGCCAAAATCAATTACTGGATTTTCAAAATTAACCAAAGAAGAAAAAATAAATTGGATAGCTTCTACTCATTTTACTAACACAGAAGAAGTTACGAAAACCATCAAAAAATATTGGAATTCCGATTTAGAATTGCAAAAGTTACATGATGAATTTATAGAAAACACCATTACAAATTTTTATTTGCCATTAGGTGTTGCGCCCAATTTTCTGATAAATGGTGTAAATCACACAATTCCATTTGCTATCGAAGAAAGTTCAGTTGTGGCAGCCGCATCAAAATCAGCTAAATACTGGGGAACTCGTGGCGGATTTAAAACCACGGTTTTGAATTCCGAAAAAATAGGACAGGTGCATTTTATTTTCAAAGGTAATTCAGAAAATTTAATTGCCTTTTTCAATGAAATAAAACCAAAATTCTTTGCCCAAACCGAAAGCATTACTAAAAATATGCAAAAACGCGGTGGCGGAATTCTCGACATCGAATTGCGTGACAAAACAACTCAATTAGAAAATTATTATCAGTTGCACGCTACTTTTGAAACCAAAGATTCGATGGGTGCTAATTTCATTAACTCCTGTTTAGAGCAATTTGCTAAAACATTAAAAGAAGAAGCTTTACAATCTGAATTTTTATCTGAACCAGAAAAAAATATTGAAGTAGTAATGAGTATTCTTTCGAATTATGTACCCAATTGCATTGTTCGAGCTGAAGTTTCTTGTCCGATTTCCGATTTGGCCGAAAAAAATATAGAAAACCCACAAGAATTTGCTGAAAAATTTATTAGAGCAGTCAAAATCGCCGAAATAGAACCTTTTAGAGCCGTGACGCACAACAAAGGAATTATGAACGGAATAGACGCAGTTGTTCTAGCAACAGGAAATGATTTTCGTGCTGTCGAAGCGGGAATTCATGCTTATGCTTCTAGAAACGGGCAATATTCGAGCTTATCACACGCCAAAATAGAAAATGATATTTTTACTTTTTGGTTAGAAATTCCGTTGGCATTAGGAACCGTTGGCGGGCTTACTTCATTGCATCCATTAGTTAAAATGTCGTTGGAAATGTTAGGAAAACCGTCGGCGCATGAACTTATGCAAATTGTGGCTGTCGCTGGATTGGCACAAAATTTTGCTGCTTTACGAAGTTTAACCACTACTGGAATTCAGCAAGGGCACATGAAAATGCACCTCAATAATATCATCAATCAGTTTGAAGCTACTGAAAACGAAAGGGTTTTGATAAAAAATCATTTCAAAGAAAATACAGTATCACATTCGGCAGTTGTTGCTTTTATTGATGGTTTAAGAAAATAATCTCTTGAAAAAAACATTTTACAGCAACGGAAAATTACTCATTACAGGCGAATATGTCGTTTTAGATGGCGCAGTTGCTTTGGCTTTACCAACAAAAATGGGTCAAAATCTAATTGTAGAAAATGGTTCCGATAAAAAAATCATTTGGAAAAGCTATGATTCCGATGGTAGCATTTGGTTTGATGACACAATTTTATTTTCCGATATTACAAGTAAAAAGTCTTTTGAAAATAATACCGTCAAAACAACTTTAGTCGAAATTTTACATGAATCTCACCAATTAAACTCCAGTTTTATTAATGACTCTGATGGCTATGTCGTTGCTACAAATCTTACTTTTCCTAAGTTTTGGGGTTTGGGCACTTCGTCAACTTTAATAAATAATATCGCTAGTTGGTTGCAAATCGATGCTTATAAACTGCTGCAAAATGCCTTCGGCGGAAGCGGTTATGACATTGCTTGTGCTCAAAATGATTCGGCAGTTTTATATCAATTGGTAAACGAAAAACCTATTATAAAAGCCATTAATTTTAATCCAACTTTCACAGACAATATTTATTTTGTTTACCTAAACAAAAAGCAAAATAGCAAAACGGCAATTGCAAATTATCGCAACAAAAAAGATGTTTTTGCAAATTCAATTTCAAAAATAAATGAAATTACAGATGCAATAATTAATACAACGGAATTAAACGAATTTACCAAACAAATAGAAAAACACGAAATCTTGATGGGCGAAATTCTAGGAATGCAAAAAGTAAAAGAAGCTTTATTTCCAGATTTTGATGGCGCTATAAAAAGTCTTGGTGCTTGGGGCGGCGATTTTGTAATGGTTATCTCTAAGAATAATCCTGTCGCTTATTTTGGAGATAAAGGTTATGATGTTGTTATTTCATATAGTAACATAATTTTATAAAATTATTTTTTTGAATTCTTTTCATTTTTAAAATGATCATACCATTCCTCTAAAGTTGGGAAGACAAATTTTGAAACTTCTTGAATGGGATTGTAAAACATAGATTTATTTAAGGTTTCTTCTTTTACAATAAAATTATTTACATTTATTTTCTGAAAAAGATTAAAAACAATACTCAAAGCCAATATCGTTTTTAATAAACTAAAACCTGCTCCTCCAAGTTTGTTTAACCAACCCAAATAAGCAAAATCTGCAATTCCTGTAAAAACTTTTGCAAGCAAATGAATACAAACAATTGCTAAGAAAAAAGTAATCGCAAAGGAAGTAACTTCTATATATTTGGGTTGCCATGAGACAACATTCCCCAAAGCAGATTTAATTAAATAAGAAAACTTAATAGATACATAAATGCCTAGTACAAGCGAAATAAGAGAGGCTAATTCTACAAAAAGACCGTTTTTTATACCTTTATACAAAGAATAAACCAGTAAGGCACCTAAAACAATATCTAAAAAGCTCATGATATCTTAATTTAATTTTTTAAAACAAATATAAAGGAATAATCCCTTTTCAACTTCTTATATTTGCCAATAATTTTGATTTTAGGATAAATCTAAAATCTAAAGTATAATATTCAAAATGTCAAGAGATATACAACTTAAAGAACGCTGGGAACAGCTTGTAAACATATTATCAGATCAATTTTCGCAAGGAGAAGACCTAGATTTAGATGCCATTATTTATTTAATAGGCGTACAGGAATTGGGGAAATTCAGTCAGATATACAAAAAAGATGAAAAATTAAACCTAATGCACATTGCTATCTGTAGATTACTAGAACCTTATGGTTACTATGAATTCGAGTTTTTCGATGGAGATGGTTGGCCTCATTATAGGGTTAAAGAAGAATTACCACCTCTAAAAGCTGGAGAACAGTCGGTGCTGATGAAAGATGCAATTGTAAACTACTTTTTAGAGAAAAAACTAATTGAATAAATTGGCAGAAATTCATTAAATTTGCACCTTTATTACCTGAACGATGACAGACAAGATTAAAGAATACATTGCCGAAGCAAAAGAATTTTCGACACAAAGCAAAGAAAAACTAGAAGAATTCCGAATCAAATTCTTAGGAAGCAAAGGATTAGTCAAAGATATTTTTGCCGAATTCAAAAACGTGCCAAACGATCAGAAAAAAGAATTCGGACAAGTAATCAATTTACTAAAAACCATTGCAGAAGAAAAGGTAAAAACCATTCAGGAAGAACTAGAAAGCAAGGAAGAAATAAAAAGCTTCTATGGTGATTTGTCACGACCATCAGAACCAATAAAAATAGGCTCTCGTCACCCAATATCATTGGTAAAAAACCAAATAATCGATATTTTTTCAAACATCGGATTCAACGTTTCCGAAGGACCAGAAATTGAAGACGATTGGCATAATTTTACCGCATTAAACCTTCCAGAATATCATCCTGCCAGAGATATGCAGGACACGTTTTTTATACAAACCAATCCTGATATTTTGTTGCGTACACACACCTCATCGGTACAAGTCCGTTATATGGAAAACAACAAACCGCCAATAAGAACCATTTCTCCAGGGCGCGTTTTTCGTAACGAAGCCGTTTCCTCACGTTCTCACTGTATTTTTCATCAAGTGGAAGGATTGTACATAGACAAAGACGTTTCCTTTGCAGATATGAAGCAAACCTTGTTATATTTCACCAAAGAAATGTTCGGAAAATCGAAAATCCGACTACGTCCATCTTACTTCCCATTTACAGAACCAAGTGCCGAAATAGATATTTATTGGGGACTAAAAACCGAAACTGATTACCGAATCACAAAAGGAACAGGTTGGCTAGAAATAGGTGGTTGCGGAATGGTAGATCCTAATGTTCTAAAAAATTGTGGCATCGAACCAGATGAATTCAACGGATTTGCCTTCGGAATGGGGATCGAAAGAATTGCCATGTTGCTTTACCAAATAGGCGATATCCGAATGTTTTACGAAAACGACGTGCGTTTTCTAGAGCAATTTAAATCCAATATATAAATAGTCATAAAGTCAAATGTCTTAAAGTCATAAAGCAAAATGACCGCTATAAGATTTTATGACCTTAGACTTTAAGACCTTAGACTAAATATGAAATCAGATATTAACATCCCAACCGTAGAAAACGTTTTCCTAGCTGCAGTGCAAGAATGGAGTGATGACTTTATGGAAAAAATATGGAATATATATCTCATCAATGATTCCGATTTTCAGCTCGATGGCGTTATGTTGGTCTCAAAAGCTTTTGGAACTATTGATGGCGAAATGAAAAAAACATCGTCACTTCGTCACGCTTTTGTAGAAATTCCACCAGTTTCAGTCAAAAAAGTTGAAATGATAGAAAAAAGTGTACTAAAACTCAACAATGAGTTTATGGTTACCTACTTTATCGAAAATACTTTATATGATAAGAAATTTATTTTCAAAACTAATTTCGCAAACAATAATCCGCTAGAAGAAGTGCCTATTTTATTTGTAGATGGCGTAATTGTGAGGTAAAAATATAAGTTATATGATAACAAAAACACAATGAGCATATTTGACAAACTATTCGGAAGGAAGGAACAAAAAAATAATTCGGAACCAAAAAGACTTCCAACAATAGAAGAATTTCCAAAATTAATCTCTGAGAACAGAATGAGGGTGATTATGATATTGGGAGATAGCGGAAATTTAGATTTCTTTCCGTTTCTTAAATATGCAATCCAAGATGATTCAGATATTAATGTAAAATTTGTAGCTCTGAAAAGAATCCATCTCTTTAAAAACCATCCACATACTATACCAATGCTAACAGAATTAAAAAACAATGGTATTGGAGAAAAATTTGAACCATACTTTTCTATGGCATTATCAAGACTTGGCATTATCTCAATAAAAGAGTTTGAAGAAAAAATGAACGGTAACTAAATTCACTTCTACAATAACTGTTTTTTAACAACTACAAAACTTAAACCTCCCTAATTTACCATCTCAAATTTAAAAAGAAGTTTTTTCTGTAATCTTTCTCGGTAAATTTATGCAGCCTCCATAAAGTTGGCGAGATATTTTTTTAATTCTATTCTCTAATCCAACTTATTAGTCAGTTTTTCAAATACTTTTTTAGCGTTTTTTCCTTCGTATAAAATCTCGTAAACAGCATCAATAATAGGAGTTTTGGCTTTGTAGTCTTGGTTTAGTTTCCACGCACTTTTTGTCGCATAATACCCCTCGGCAACCATACTCATTTCCATTTGAGCTGATTTTACAGTGTATCCTTTTCCAATCATGTTTCCGAACATCCTGTTTCTAGAGAATACAGAATATCCTGTAACTAACAAATCGCCTAAGTAAGCCGAATCGTTTATGTTACGTTTCATTTTGTGCACTTTCTTGATGAATTTTTTCATTTCACGAATACCATTACTCATCAAAACCGATTGGAAATTATCACCATAACCCAAACCATGAGCCATTCCTGCAGCAATGGCATAAATATTTTTTAGCATCGCAGCATATTCGGTTCCAATAATGTCATCGGAAATCTTTGCTTTAATAAAATCTCCCGACAAACAATTTGCTACTACTTTGGCTTTTTTGGCATCACCACAAGCAATAGTTAGATACGACAAACGTTCTAACGCTACTTCTTCGGCGTGACATGGCCCTGTAATGACACCTATATTATCGAAAGGAATATCGTATGTTTTATTAAAATGTTCCCCAACAATAAGGCTCGTTTCTGGAACAATTCCTTTTATTGCTGAAAAAATAATTTTACCTTCAAGACTTTCGGTCATTTTTTCGAGTTCACCACTTAAAAATGCTGATGGAATAGCAAAAATAATATAATCCGCATAAGCCACAGCTTCATTAATATCGGAAGTTAATCTTAATTTTTTTGTGTCAAACGCTACAGCACTCAAATAATTTGGATTATGATGGTGCTTTTTTAGATGTGCAATAGCATCTACATTACGCATATACCATGCTACTTCGTCTAGATTTACACACAACATTTTTGTTATGGCTGTTGCCCAACTTCCTCCCCCTATTACTGCAAATTTTGGTTTTGTAATCATTTATATATGTTGTTGTTTTTCAGCACTAATCGTTAGTATATTTTGGATCTGCTTCCATTTCGTGATTGCAGTTCTTGCAAGTTCTTAATGTTTTAGAATTGTAAAAATGCTTGAAATGCTTCTGAAAATCATTTTCGATATCGTTTAAGCCAAAGTAAATTTCGTATAATTTTGTGTTACAATTATCACAAAACCATAATAAACCGTCTTTAGCATCTATATTATTTCGTTTTCTTTCTATTACCAAGCCTATAGAACCTTCAGATCGAACAGGGGAGTGCGGCACTTTACCAGGATGCAAATACATATCTCCTGCAGAAAGTTTCATCGCTTCTTTTTGACCATCTTCTTGAATATAAATTGTAATGTCACCTTCTAGTTGATAGAATAATTCTTCTGTTTCGTTGTAATGATAATCTTTCCTGGCGTTCGGACCAGCAACAACCATAACTATATAATCATCGGAGTTTACATATAGATTTTTATTCCCCACGGGGGGTTTTAGTAAATGACGGTTTTCATTTACCCACTTATTAATATTGAATGGTTTTGCAATTGCCATAATTTTATTTTTGAAAGTATAAAATTACTGTTTTTTTACTTCAATCCACCGTGGATTAAAAATTTGTGGAATTTGTTTTAGGTCATTTTTGTAAGTTGTTATTCTTCCGTAAACAAAAATAATTTTATCCTTTAAATCTTCAATTTTTATTTTTGCTTTTTCTAAATAATCGTTTGTAAAAACAATTGTAAAAATATTGTTAGGGTATGCAGCATCAATATTAATATAATTTGTGCTTTTCCCTTCGGAAGCTAATTTGTATGACACTACCTTTCCTGTTACACAAGCTAAGCTATTTATATAATCTTTTGTTTGTGCAGTAGTAATGGTGTCCTGTGAAAAACCATTTAGTGAAGTGATAAAAAGAAATAGAGCGAAAAAAGTTTTCATGATTTATAAACTATAAATGAAAAATCGAATGTCTAAATTATTAAGACATTCGATTTTTAAGATTGTATACAATTATTTTACTTCTTTAATCAAATAAATATAAACTGGAAAGTGATCACTAAACCCGACTTCATTGTTACCATGTCGTAGCGGATATCCTTTATACTGCCCCGTTGTTGTAATCATAAATGGTTTATTATAGATACCTGCTTTCCAATATCTGAATGAAGAATAATCTTTTTCTATTAATGTCTCTGATACCATTATTTGATCAAAGATATCTCCGGCATCACGATAAAACAAAGAAGAATTTCCTTTTCTTGCCATTTCTTCAAATGGATTATAAACTCCAAATCTTTCTACTTCTTCTTTTTTTAGTTTCGCTCCAACGCCTTCTTTTACACTTTTATTATAAGTTCCGTCATTTAAATCTCCCATCGAGATTATTTTAGCATTAGGATTTACTTTATAAATAGAATCCATTATTTTACGATTTAATCTTCCTGCAGCCTCACGAAACGGACTACTTTTCTTTTCTCCTCCAGAACGTGATGGCCAGTGATTTACCATTACATTTATCTCATCACCATCAAGTAAGCCAGTTACTAAAAGAACATCTCTTGTGTAAACCCTATTATCTTTAGAAACCTCTATTTTATCCTTATCCGCTTTATCTTCTTCGGTTTCTTTTTCATCCTTAGTTTTAGTGTCTTTTTTATATATCAGTAAAGGAATATTGATATAGCTTGTTGGCTGAAAATGTTTTTTCTGGTATAAAAGAGCCACATCAATCCCACGGTGATCTGGAGAATCAAAATGTACAATTCCGTAATCACTATTTATTAGTTGCGGATC
Source organism: Flavobacterium sp. (assembly GCF_039932285.1). GTDB lineage: Bacteria > Bacteroidota > Bacteroidia > Flavobacteriales > Flavobacteriaceae > Flavobacterium. The sequence continues at coordinate 3,634 of NZ_JBDTQE010000003.1, read as the reverse complement.
TTTTATTAAATCTTCAAGAACACCTCTATTTTCAATTTCTGCTCCACCTACAAAGGTTGGTGAATTTTTATTTTCTCCACCAGTTCCAATTTCATTTATAACCCTTGCAAGATTGTGTATTTTTTGTTTGTATTTTTTTGAAGTCCAGTTCTGAGCTCCATTTGGCAACCATTCCTCATCATTAATTCTACTATCATTAATAGTATCAAAAAGATTTTCAAAATTATAAAATGCAACTGTGTGAACTGCAAATTTTTTGGTTTGCGCACTTGCACTTATTGTAAGTGATAAAAACAATAAAAGTGTAAAAAAATTTCTAATTTTCATAAAACAATATAATTGGTTAATACAAAAGCAAAATTAACTTTTGGGGCTACAAATGTAAAATAATATTAGACAAAGACTAATTTTGATTTGTTAAGAAATACATATTTTAAAAAAAAACTTAAGAAAGTCTTGTTAAACCTTATTAAAATTGAATAAATGGAATAAATAAAGATCGAGATTAAACAACAAAATATTAAATTTTCATCAATTTTAACATAAGTTTTGTAAAAAATGTTCAATATGTAATTTAATCTCGTAAATTTGTCGCCCATTTAAATTTGTTTAAACTTAAAAATGGAATTAACTTTAATTTAATTTATGAAAAAACTTGTTATTAGTACACTCTTTGTATTACAAGCTTTTTTTGGTTTCGCTCAAACTGCTACTGGTATTTCTGGTAAGGTAGTTGACGCTAAAACGCAAAAGCCATTACAAAACGTTGTTGCTTCGATTCAAAACACAAATTTTACTCAGATCACAAATGCTGAAGGTAAATTTACGTTTGCTGGACTTCCTGTAGGTAGTCAAATGTTACAAATAAAAAGTGTTGGTTATAAAAACCAATTGCTTATGATTGAGATTTTAGCAAATGAAATGCTAGATTTAGGAGTTGTAGTTCTGGAAGAAGATTTAACTCAAGAACAACAAACGAGTTTAATTGCTATCACTGATAATGATTTAGGTGACGACAATAGTGGTTCAGAAAGTACTTCAAGCTTATTACAAGCTTCTCGTGACGTTTTTCAACAAGCTGCCGCTTTCAATTGGGGTCAGGCTAGATTTAAAATGAGGGGACTTGACAATGAGTACGGAACTACCATGATAAATGGTATTGTAATGAACAAAGTTTATGATGGCAGACCACAGTATAGTAACTGGGGCGGACTAAATGATGCCACGCGTAATCAAGAATTTACTAACGGTTCCGCTCCATCAGATTATACTTTTGGCGGAATTTTAGGAAGTAATGAAATTAACACAAGAGCTTCCGGATACAGAAAAGGAAACAGAATATCTGTAGCTGGAACAAACAGTAACTATACAGGAAGACTAATGGGAACCATTGCTTCTGGTATGCGTAATGACGGATGGGCATATACTATTTCTGCTTCTAGACGTTTTGCAAACGAAGGAGTTTTTGATGGCACAACCTATAGTGCAAATTCATTTTTTGCAAGTATTGAAAAGAAACTGTCTGAAAATAACAGCTTAAATCTTACAACTGTCTTCGGACAAAATACAAGAGGTAAAAACTCTCCAAATACTGATGAAGTTACAAATTTAAAAGATGTAGAATACAATTCATATTGGGGATGGCAAGATGGTAAAAAAAGAAATTCAAGGGAAAAAACAGTTGAAGAGCCTATATTCATCTTAAGTGACTATTGGAAAATAACACCAAAAACTAATTTGAATTTAAATGTAGCTTACCAGTTTGGAAAAATTGGAAACTCTAAATTAACTTATCAAGGAGCTGACAATCCAGATCCAACTTATTACAGAAACTTACCAAGTTACGAAACTTCAATATACGACGATAACGGTAATTTAACTCCTAATTACGCACAAGCTGATGCTAAAAGAGCTGCTTTTGTTGCAGACGGTCAAATAAACTGGGATGGATTGGTTTATGCAAACACTCATTCTGGCGACGGGCATAGTTACTATACCTCTTATGAAGAAAGAACAGATGATAAATTGCTTACTGCAAACGGTATATTAAGCTCTCAGCTAGCCGACAATATTGTCTTAAATGCTGGAGCTACTTACAAAAATCTAAAATCTCACAATTTCCAAAATATGTTAGACCTTTTAGGTGGTGATTATTTCCTTGATGTCAATTTATTTGGTAATTCAGACGGATTTCACACTGATCAGATTCAACAAGATTTGAATAATCCTAACAGAAAAATAGGGGTTGGTGATTCTTTTGGTTACGATTACAATTTAATGTCAAATAATATTGATGCCTTTACACAATTTAAATTTGTATACAAAAAAGTTGATTTCTACATTGCTCAAAGTTATACTCATACTCAATACCAAAGAGAAGGTTTATACAAAAATGGTTACTACCCTGGAAACTCTTTAGGAAAAAGCGAAAAAGTTTCTTTTGAAAATTTCGGTTTCAAAGGAGGTATTACTTACAAAATTACTGGTAGACAATTTTTTGTTGTGAATGGTGCATTTATGACTAAAGCTCCTGCATTAAGAAATGTGTTTAATAACGCTCGTGTAAACAATAATACAGTAAGTGGTGTTGGAAGTGAGCAAATTACAAGTGCTGATGCTAGTTACATTATGAATAATCCAAAATTCAAAACAAGATTAACTGCTTATTTTTCTAAAATTCAAAATCAGACTCAGAGTGCATTTTTCTTTGGAGATGGTGCTGGTGTAGATGATGCTACAACTACGGTTGATGAAAGTAGTGCTTTCGTTTCTGAAACAATAACAAACATCAACAAAAGAAATATTGGTTTAGAGTTTGGTTTCGAATACCCTATAACTTCTACGTTAAAGGTAAGCGGAAGCGCAGCTTATGGTGAATACATTTATGATAACAATCCTAATGTATCACTTTCAATTGATAGTAGAGCAACTGAAACAAATACTAATCCAATATTTAATTTTGGTGAAGCAAAACTTAAAAACTACAAACAATCTGGAATGCCTCAAACAGCAGCTTCATTAGGTTTAGAATATAGAGATCCTAAGTTTTGGTATATTGGTGCTAACATCAATTATTTAGGAAGCAGTTACATAGATGTGGCTCCTATTACAAGAACTTCACGTTATTATGATGCTCCTTTATTAACACCTGGTACTCCAGTAGATGGTGCTACTTATGAAAGAGGTGCTGAATTATTGAAACAAGAAAAATTCGCCGATTTTAATTTATTAAACATTACAGGTGGTAAATCTTGGAAAATAGCAGATAAAACTTTTGGCTTCTTTGCTAGTGTAAACAATGTTTTAGATACTTTATACAAAACAGGTGGTTTCGAACAAGCAAGAAATTCTAATTTCACACAAATGAACCAAGATGTAAGTAGCGGAACACCTGCTTTTGCACCTAAATATTTTTATGGCTTCGGAAGAACATATTTTGTAAATTTATATCTTAATTTCTAACTCAATTAATTATGAAATCAATAAAATTAAAAGCAATATTCATCATAACCATAGTGGCTTCAATGTTCTCTGGTTGCACTAAAGATAGTGACGTTGAATACCCAGCACCAGCAACTGTTTTGTTGTCTGAAAATTTTGACACACCTGGCACTAGCCCATATACTCTAGTAGC
>NZ_JBDTQE010000002.1:0-108428 GCF_039932285.1 Flavobacterium sp. | reverse complement strand
CAGGAATGAGAGAGTCTAAAGCTACTTTCGTTTTCGGACAAATGAATGAGCCACCAGGAGCTCGTGCTCGTGTAGCACTTTCAGGATTGTCTATCGCTGAGTATTTCCGTGATGGAGCAGGAACAGATCAAGGAAAAGATGTTCTTTTCTTCGTTGATAATATATTCCGTTTTACACAAGCCGGTTCTGAGGTTTCGGCTCTTTTAGGTCGTATGCCATCTGCGGTAGGTTACCAACCAACATTGGCAACTGAAATGGGAGCTATGCAAGAGCGTATTACTTCTACAAACAAAGGTTCTATTACATCTGTACAGGCGGTTTACGTTCCTGCGGATGATTTAACGGATCCAGCACCAGCAACAACGTTTGCTCACCTTGATGCTACTACTGTATTGTCTCGTAAAATTGCTGAGTTAGGGATTTATCCTGCGGTAGATCCGTTAGATTCTACTTCAAGAATCTTGACTCCACAAATTTTAGGTGATGAGCATTATGACTGTGCACAAAGAGTAAAAGAAATACTTCAAAAATACAAACAATTACAAGATATCATCGCGATTCTAGGTATGGAAGAATTATCTGAAGAAGATAAACTTTCTGTATCAAGAGCACGTCGTGTACAACGTTTCTTGTCGCAACCTTTCCACGTTGCTGAGCAATTTACAGGTTTAAAAGGAGTTTTAGTTGATATTAAAGATACTATCAAAGGATTTAATATGATTATTGATGGTGAATTAGATCACTTGCCAGAAGCAGCTTTCAACCTTAAAGGAACTATTGAAGACGCTATCGAAGCAGGAGAGAGAATGTTAGCAGAAGCGTAAAAAGAATTACGAATTACGAATTACGAATTATAAGTTCGTAATTTGAAATTCATAATTCATAATTCATAAATTATGATTTTAGAAATAGTATCACCAGAAGCATCTTTATTTAAAGGAGAAATCACGTCAATTTCTGTTCCAGGAGTTGATGGTAGTTTTGAAATGTTAAATAATCACGCGCCAATAGTTTCGTTACTTCAAAAAGGAACAGTAAGAATTACAGCGCCAAGTTTCAAGTTTAGCAAAGAATCTAAGGATTTGTTTACTAAAGTAAATGATCAGAATTACACGCTGAATATTTCTTCAGGAACTCTTGAAATGAAAGACAATAAAGTAATTGTTTTAGCAGACTAAAACAATTTAGAAATAAAACTAAAAAGCCAAGCAGAGATGTTTGGCTTTTTTTATATTTGTTTATTAAATTATTTATAATGAAAGCAAAAGTATTTTCTGCCCTATTTGGGATTCTGTTAAGTTGTTTTTTGGCTGGTTTTGCGGTGCACCAAAATACTAATCCATTATTGCTAACTAATGCTAAAACAAATAAAAGCATTAATATTTTAGAGAAGAATTCTGTTCAAAAAATTGAGGCAGTTTTGGGAGGTGCAATATCATTGAATAAAGAACTTCCCGACGACAAAGAAGAGCCTGTTTTCACCTTTACTTACGATGGTCTAATTATCGAAATGCAAAATGACAAAATTAGTAATTTGACCATTTCTAATACAAAATGGAAATTAAATACAGTCTCAACAGGAATGTCTTTAGCGCAAATAAGTTCTAAATTTGAAAGAAGTGAATTTGACTATTTTGGAAATCCCCGTTTTAAAGTAAAAGATTCTAAAGTTATTTTATTTGTAGAAATAGATAAAACTAATAAAGTAAAAAAAATAGGGATGGTTTTTTAAGATACTCTCTCATAAAATATATAAGTAAAACCGGATATTTATTACTTATATACTTTATGAGATATATCTTTTTTATGATTTCTTACTTTTCACTTTCAATCCAGTCATTAATTTTCTTTTCTAATAAAGCCAATGGCATTACTCCGGACTCTAACACTTTTTGGTGAAAAACTTTAATATCAAACTTATCTTTTAGTTCAGTTTGTGCTTTTTTACGCAATTCTATAATTTTTAGTTGTCCAATTTTATAAGACAAAGCTTGTCCTGGAATTGCCATATATCTTTCTACTTCTGCCGTGATTCCATCTTTACTTTCAGCTTCATTATCTAAAGAATACTGAATGGCTTGCTCACGTGTCCAGCCTTTTGAATGCAAACCTGTATCTACAACTAATCTAATGGCCCTATGCATTTCGTCATTAAGCATTCCTAAATATTGGTACGGATCTTTATACAATCCCAATTCTTTTCCTAAACTTTCAGCATATAAAGCCCAACCTTCACCATAAGCACCAAACCAGTTGAACCTTCTAAAATCAGGTAACGAAGTGTTTTCTTGTTGAAAAGACATTTGGAAATGATGCCCAGGGATAGCTTCATGCAAAAACAAATCTTCGTCTTCTAGTACATTATATTTTGTCGCATCGGGAATGGGTACATAGAAAATTCCAGGACGAGTTCCGTCGGCGGTACCTTGAATATATTCGGCGCTTGCAGTTTGTTCTCTGAAAGCTTCGGTACGACGAATTTCGAATTTTGTTTTGGGTTGTGCTAGAAATAATTTTTCTACATTTGGCTTTATCCTTGCGTAAATGCTTTCGAAATTAGCAATAACTTGTTCTGGTTTTGTAAACGGTTTTAGTTCTTTTTTGTCACGAACATCGTTCAGAAATTCTTTTAATGTTCCTTTAAACCCAACTTGAACTTTTACTTTTTCCATCTCAGCATTCAGCCTTGCTACTTCTTGCAAACCTAACTTGTGAATTTCTTCAGGCTTCATATCTGTTGTTGTCCATTGTTTTGCATAAACCGCATATAATGCTGCTCCGTTAGGCAAACTTCCTATTCCGCTTGTAGTTCTTGATGCTGGAAGATATTTTGTTTTTAGAAACGTTACCATTTCTTTATATTTTGGCATCAATTTATCCGAAATCATTTTTGAATAATCATTCTTTAAGGCTGTTTTTGTCTCATCAGAAAAATTAGCTGGCATTATTTTTATCGATGAATAAAATAAATTGTCTTCTGCTTTTGGAGTAATCTGATCTTGAAACTGTGGAATTACTTTTTCGGTCAATGCTTTTGGCAAAACCATTCCTTTTACCATTCCTTTTTTCATATAAACCATTGCAGAATCTAACCAAACAGTATAAGTATCCATTCTTTTTAAGAAATTACGATAATCTTTTTCTGTTTTAAAAGGTTGAGCTGCTGTTCCGCTAGCAAACTGTGACATGGTAAGATGTGTTCCCCAAAACTGATGAATTGGCATCAAATTTCCTTCTTGCTTCAACAAATCTCTTCCCACAGAAGTTTCCCATTTGATGATTTCATAACTAATTTTTTCTTCGGCAGATAATTTTTCGGAATCAATTTCTGATAATTGTTTTTCGTATTTACCAAAAAAATCTCCTTGCTTTTTTAGATAACCATCCGTCATTTCTAATTGCAATTGGTCATTATAATCGTTAAACCCGTTTAAAGTGGCATCTAGAGGGCTTAATTCATTTTTTTCTTTAAAATAACTATCTGTTAAATCTTTGAAATCTTGCACTTTTTTATCTGATTTACAATTTACAAATAATAATGTTATTGCTAACATTGAAAATAAAAAGACTTGTTTTTTCATATTAAAAATAATTTTGAAAGGTAAAACTAAAAGTTTTTTTGATTTATCTAGCTACAAAAAAGAATAAAGTTTAAAAAAATAAAATGGGTTCAACTTTAATAAAAAAGTTAAACCCATTTTTTGAATATTGTGATTTATAAAATCTCTTATTTGTATGCTTTTTTCAAAAGAAGTCCTGCTAATGATTTTCCTGTTTTAGCAAATCCTTCACCAATTCTAGATTCATTACTAAAATTGTTCCCGTATTGATCTCCAGGCGCATTTTCACTAGAAATTTCTAACAAAACATTTGATTTATTAGCTGTTTCTACAAATCTTAAATTTGTCGTAACTTTTGCTGGCGATTTCATTACCATAGCATCCCAACCTGGGAAAATCCAAGCAGCTTCAACAATCAGTGTATATTTTGCAGATGCTAATCCTTCTTGAAAAGAAACATCTTGCTTCTTTTTAGCCAATACAATATTTACTAGTTCTAAAAATTTTGGCTGCCATATAGACTCTTTAGCTCCACTCCATTTCTTTTTCCAGATATCTCCAACGCCTTTCGTTTTATCGTTAAGCTCTTTAGAACGCTCAGCAATATATTCTGCTTCTGTTTTATTTTCTTTCAACAATGTTAACTTACTGTAATCGAATTCAATATTGATTTCTTTTTGACCAGCTAGAAAACCAAAATCTCCTTTTACAACTTCCATTTTTTGAGCCGTCATCATTGACGAAACAAATAATACTGCTAATACTAATACTTTTTTCATTTTCTTGTTTTTATTTATTGTAATGTAAATCTACAATAATTTGTGATTATGTGATTAAAGAAATCTAAAACTTAATGATTAATTCAAATTAACCTTAATCATGATGTCTTCTTTTTTCTTTTTATATACTTCTAATAAAAAAGAATTTTCAGTTGTTTTTACAATTCTATTGGTAGAAAATTGATAGATTTTAAAATCCTCTACTTCTCTAGAATCTAAAATAGATCCCTTAGTTAAAGCACCATCTGAATCAGAAATTTTTACCGCTGTCAAATAACCTCCTTGACCATCACTATGTGTTGCTGGAGCTTTATCTAATGGTAAATCGATATTCTTTACATTGTCTAAATACACAAAATAATGATTGTTGTTCGCATTAAAATACTTATACGACATACCACCTTTTCCTCTTGACCCAACTTGGTTTTTAGCAATTTTTCTCATCCATCCTAATGTACCATCCGCATTAATTTTAGACACTAGCATATCTGCATAGTGATACGTATAAGTTGTTCTTGTTCCTCCTTGCGGGCTGTAAGACGTGTGAACAACAACAAAATATTGTTCTCCTACAAGTACAATACTTCCATCATCGTTTACAGCTAGATCTATTAAATCTAAATCAGAAAATTTTGCACCATCTCCTTTTCGTTCTTTCTTTTCATTCTTTTTCTTAGTTCTTTCGCTTTCGTATTGATTAAGTACTTCTAATGGAATTTCATGAAAAGTCTTATCGTAAATGGTTCCGTCTTGTTTTATTTTGAAAGCAAGAATTCCGTCACAATCATCAAAATCTCCTTTCCCATTACTGTAAAATCCACCACAGATTAAATAATCTTTATTGGTATCAAAAAGCCATAATTTATTGATGAATTTATCTTTATTATCAAATTGTGAAATTTCGATTTTATTAGATCCAGATTTAATCACAAACATTTCGATATGATAATTTGCTTCAGTATCTTTTCTTTTCTTTTTATCATCGTTACTGTCGTCATGAAAAACTTTTGTAAGCAAATATAAATTTCCTTTGTTATCTAACTGATAATCAAGATTATTCATCCTTCTTTCAGTATAAGGCATTGTTACTTCTGCTCCAGAAGTTTTATTTAAATTTCCATCAAAAGTATATAGCCCAAGAATATCAAAACTTTTGGTATCTCTTTTAACCTCAGGTTTTTTTCTGTATTGAATTAAGACATTTTTTTTATCTCTTGATTGATAAAAATCGAATTTATCCTCCACAGATATAGAAAACATACTTCCTACCATTGTGCCAGCAACTTTACCATCAACTTGAAAAACTAATTTTGGAGTACCTACAAATTCTCCACTAGCAAAATTAATTTCCGCAGCAAACAATTGCTCTTTCTCGTTATCACCATCCCAAGAAGAATACATAAAATAATATTTACTATCTATTTCCAGTACTTCTTCAAAAGAATAATTTTTAGGAAAATATTTTTCGTATAATTTTTCTTTTATAAATGCAGGTTTGTCAGAATCAAATTTTTGAATTAAAATTTCTTTTCCATCTATCTTCAATGCTAGTACTTCATTACCTTTTGAAAAATAAATTTTCTCTTTGGCATCAAACACCTTGTAAGGCTCACTTACTTTGTATGAATAATCCGTTGATAAAGTCTTTTGCGAGTGACTTTTTTGCAATGACAAAGTGAATACTATTAAAACACAAAGTAATTTTTTCATAATTTGTAAATCTTTTTTTGTTAATTAAATTTAATAAGGGGACAAAAGTATTTATTTGAGAGTGAAAAAAATAATGATTCTACATTTATCTTTTTCAACTCCTTTGACACTGACTAACTTTACGTTATCTTTGCGCATTAAACACAATCGTGTTTTCTAGAAAATTTGACCGATACAGAAGATGAAGCATATTAGAAATTTTTGCATTATTGCACATATAGATCACGGAAAAAGTACCCTTGCCGACAGGCTTCTTGGCGCAACACAAACTGTTACTGCCCGTGAAGAAAAAGCACAATTGCTTGACAATATGGACTTGGAACGTGAGCGTGGTATTACTATAAAAAGTCACGCCATACAAATGGAATACACTTATCAAGGTCAGGAATACATACTGAATTTGATCGACACGCCAGGTCACGTGGATTTTTCTTATGAAGTTTCTCGTTCTATTGCTGCTTGCGAAGGCGCGTTACTAATTGTAGATGCTGCGCAAAGCATTCAGGCACAAACCATTTCAAATTTATATTTGGCTCTAGAGAATGATTTGGAAATTATTCCTGTTTTAAATAAAGTTGATTTACCAAGTGCTAATCCAGAAGAGGTTTCAGACGATATTATCGATTTATTAGGTTGTAAACTAGAAGATATTATTCATGCTTCAGGAAAAACTGGATTTGGTGTCGAAAATATTTTGGCAGCTATTATCGAGAAGATTCCGCATCCAAAAGGAAATATTGATGAACCATTACAAGCCTTAATTTTCGATTCACATTACAATCCGTTCCGTGGTATCGAAGTTATTTTCCGTGTAAAAAATGGTCAGATTAAAAAAGGTCAGAAAATAAAATTCATGGCCACTGGTAATGAATATTTTGCAGATGAAATTGGTACATTAAAACTGAATCAAGTTCCTAAAAATGTTATTTCTGCTGGAGATGTAGGTTATTTAATCTCTGGAATTAAAGAAGCCAAAGAAGTAAAAGTAGGAGACACTTTAACTGATGCCAAAACACCTACAACCAATATGATTGTTGGTTTTGAAGATGTAAAACCAATGGTTTTTGCAGGAATTTATCCTGTTGACACCGAAGATTACGAAGAACTTCGTAACTCAATGGAAAAATTGCAGTTAAATGATGCTTCATTAGTATTTGCTGCCGAAAGTTCTGCGGCATTAGGTTTTGGTTTCCGTTGCGGCTTCTTAGGTATGTTGCACATGGAAATTATTCAAGAACGTTTAGAGCGTGAGTTTAACATGACCGTAATTACTACCGTTCCCAACGTTTCATATTTGGCTTATACCAAAAAAGAACCGGAAGTTGGTATGATTGTAAATAATCCTACCGATTTACCAGAGCCATCTAAATTAGACCGAGTTGAAGAACCTTATATAAAAGCTACCATCATTACCAAAGCTGATTTCGTAGGAAATGTAATGGGTTTGTGTATCGAAAAACGAGGTGTAATTACCAATCAAACGTATCTAACTACGGAACGTGTCGAACTAAATTTCGATATGCCGTTGGCAGAAATTGTATTCGATTTTTATGATAGATTAAAAACCGTTTCTAAAGGTTATGCTTCTTTTGACTACTCACCTATTGGTATGAGAACTTCAAAATTAGTAAAACTGGATGTCTTGTTAAACGCTACTTCGGTAGATGCTTTATCTGCTCTTATTCACGAAAGCAATGCGTATCACATTGGTAAAAAAATGTGCGAAAAACTAAAAGAACTCATTCCGCGTCAGCAATTTGATATACCAATTCAAGCCGCAATTGGAGCCAAAATTATTGCTCGTGAAACAATAAAAGCCTTAAGAAAAGACGTTACAGCTAAATGTTACGGTGGAGATATTTCTCGTAAACGTAAACTTTTAGAAAAACAGAAAAAAGGTAAAAAACGTATGAGACTCGTTGGAAATGTTGAAATTCCTCAAGAAGCATTTATGGCGGTTTTGAAATTGAATGATTAATATTTTTTTAGAGAATACATAATAGAGGAAGCCTGATGATGAAAATTGTCAGGTTTTTTTATTTATCTTTCAACCATTCAAACAATCGTTTTGCATCTTCTATTTTGAAAAGTTGTGTTCCTTCATTCATAGTCGCAGCAGATCCGCAAGCAACTCCCCAACGAAGAACTTCTTTTAAGTTTTTGTTTTGAGAAAGTGCTAAAATCATCCCTCCTACCATACTGTCACCAGCTCCAACAGTACTTTTTTTAACGACATTTGGAGCAGAAACAAATTCATAATAATCTTTGGTAACCAATACTGCACCTTGTGGCCCTAGTGAAACAACCACTATTTCGGCACCTCCATTTGCAATAATTTGTTTTGCGGCATGATTTATTTCTTCCATTTCTAAACTCTTTACACCAATTAATTTAGACAATTCAGAAACATTAGGTTTAATCATAAAAACACCCACTTCTAAAGCTTTTACTAAAGCTTCTCCATCAGAATCAATTATTAATTTTATTCCTAATTTTTTAGTGATCTCAGCAATTTTTTTGTAAAAATCAACCGGCAAACCTTCATTTAGACTTCCACTAACAATTAAATAATCAGATTTTAATTCTTGAATTAATTGGATAATTTTATTTTTTTCAGTTTCATTAATTTCAGCTCCTTTAAAACCAAAACGATACTGCAAGTTTGTATTGTCATCGACAGCAACAAAACTTTCTCTAGTATCACTATGGATTTCTACCGTTTCAAACGAAATTCCTTCTTTTTTTACAATCTCTTTCAACATTTCCCCTGTGAATCCACCAGATGTAAATAGCGCTTTAGAACTTCCTCCTAGATGAGCAATTGCTTTAGAAACATTGATTCCGCCACCGCCTGCATCAAATCTTGGCGTTTCGCAACGAATTTTTTGCTCCGGAACCAAACCTCTAAAATGCGTACTTTTATCTAAAGCTGGATTTACAGTAAGTGTAACAATGTCAAAATTTTTCATTTTAGATAAATTAATTAATCTGAAAGATTCTATAAATTTAATCAAAATTTGTGCGATTTGAGGCAAAAATTTCTTCGTACCTTTGCATCTTCAAATTAAAAATAAATGATCGAAGATAAAACACCACAACGTACCAGTATAGCACAATTAGGAGAATTTGGTTTGATAGACCACTTGACTAATCAATTCGAAATTACACAACAATCAACTTTAAAAGGAATTGGTGATGATGCTGCTGTTTTAGATTTTAAAGACAAAAAAATAGTTGTTTCGACCGATTTATTAATTGAAGGTGTTCATTTCGATTTGGCTTATATGCCACTCAAACACCTGGGTTACAAAGCGGTAGTGGTAAATATCTCTGACATTTGTGCAATGAATGCTAAAGCAACTCAAATCACAGTTTCGGTAGCAGTTTCTAATCGTTTTCCATTAGAAGCATTAGAAGAATTATTTGCAGGAATAAATCTAGCTGCACATGAATATAAAGTTGATGTCATTGGCGGTGACACAACCTCATCACAAAAAGGATTAATAATTTCTATCACCGCAATTGGTGAAGCTGATGAAGATGAAATTGTATACAGAAATGGCGCAAAAGAAACCGATTTATTGGTTGTAACTGGTGATATTGGCGCAGCTTACATGGGATTACAAGTTCTAGAACGCGAGAAACAAGTGTTTCAAGTAAATCCAAATTCGCAACCTGATTTAGATGCTTATACATATCTTATCGAGCGTCAACTAAAACCAGAGGCTCGTAAAGATGTTCGTACTTTATTGCACGCTTTGGAAATAAAACCAACATCTATGATTGATATTTCTGACGGATTATCTTCAGAAATTATGCATTTGTGCAAACAAAGCAAAGTAGGTTGTAATTTGTATGAAGACAAATTGCCTATCGATCCTCAATTTATTTCTGTTTGCGAAGAATTTAATATCGATTCTACAACTGTCGCGATAAATGGTGGAGAAGATTACGAATTACTTTTTACCATTGCTATGGAAGATTTTGAAAAAATAAAAGGCAATCCTAACTTTACAATTATTGGTCACATGACGCAGGAAAGTGAAGGAATTCATTTAGTAACACGTGCCAATACGAGAATTCCTCTAAAAGCTAGAGGTTGGAATGCTTTAGAAGAATAATTTTTTACAAATCTGATTTTGCAAATGTAAAATCTAAAGTTTTAATTAATTTTTCGCTCAAAATTACTTTCCCAACAGACGGTTTTTCTGTATTAAATTTGGGTAAAGTCAAATTTAATTCGATGGCTTTTTGGGTGTAATATTCTTCTCGAGTTGGGTGAAATGGCGAAGCAGCATTAAACGTTTCATTCCATACTTCGTCAGACTCAGTATTACAAATGATTTTCAAAATAATCCCAATACAATCTTTTTGATGAATTAGATTTATGGCTCCGTCAGGGTTTTCTATATTTTCTCTGCCAGCCAGAAATTTTATAGGATGGCGATCTTCACCTATTAATCCGCCGAAACGTAAGATTGTGGTTTCAAAATTTTTATTTTTTTGCAATAATTGCTCCACTTCTAGTAATTGTTTTCCGCCTTCAGTCTCTGGTTTTGGAGTGGTTTTTTCAGTTACAATCGAATTATCATCCGCATAAACAGAAGTCGAACTTATAAATAACACTTTCGTTACTGATGATGTTTCGATAAATGGAATCAAAGTTTTTATCTTGGCTACAAAATTCTCCGTAGCATTTCCTCGTAATTTTGGTGGAATATCAATAATTAAAACTTCTGAATTTTCTAAAAAAGCATCAATATTCCCAATGATTTCATTTTCATTTAACGAAAGTAAAAACGGCTGAATTCTATTTTCTTCCAATACAGAAAGTTTGTTCTGAGAAGTTGTCGAACCTTTTACAGAAAAATTATTTGAGATTAATGCTGTCGCCAATGGCAAGCCTAACCAACCACAACCTAATATTGAAATGTTTTTGTAAGTCATTTAGTTTTCTTTTTTTACCAACATATAATAATCATCTTCCAGAATTCGATAGCCTTGATCGTACAAAAAATAATAAGTATTTCCAGTTTTTGTACTTAAAATTGAGGTAAAAAACTCAAAATCGAAACCTTTGCTTTGCAGTTTTGTTCGAGTTGTTTTTCCTTTTCCTTCTGGGTTCAAATCGGACAAAATGCGATAATTTTTGCGTAATTTGTTGTTTATATTTCGCATTAAGTTGGTCGAATCTTTGTTTATTTTGTTGTTATACGCATTGCGACAACCGTCGGAACAAAACTTTTTGTCTTCACGACCTATAATTTTTTCGTTGCATTCTAAACAGTTTTTACTCATAGTTTTTTCATTGCGAAGAATGAAGAAATTCATCATTCTGTGTTATTTTTAGAAGCGACTCAGAAAATGAAACGCCGAAACTATTTCAGTTTTTTAAGTTGGTACAAATCTTTTCTTCTGTCTTTCATTGTGCGTACACTTCCGTTTTGGTGTAATTCTTTTAACAAATTAATATCAACATCTACGATTAATGTCATTTCGGTGTTTGGCGTAGCTTCGGCTTTTATACCATTACTTGGAAACGCAAAGTCAGATGGTGTAAAAACCGCCGCTTGTGCATACTGAATATCCATATTATTTACTTTTGGTAAGTTTCCAACACAGCCAGTTATGGCGACATAACATTCGTTTTCAATAGCTCTTGCTTGCGCACAATGTTTTACACGCGTATAGCCATTTTGTGTATCGGTTAGAAAAGGAACAAATAAAATATTCATGCCTTCATCGGCCATTAATCGAGATAATTCTGGAAATTCTACATCGTAACAAATTACAATTCCAATTTTTCCACAATCGGTATCAAAGGTTTGTATGGTATCGCCACCAGTAATTCCCCAATAGAAAATTTCGTTTGGCGTGATGTGAATTTTGCGATACATTTCGTTGGTTCCATCGCGTTTACATAAAAAACCTACATTATAAACATGACCATCTTCTATTAGTGGCATGCTTCCTGTTATTATATTTATGTTATAAGAAATGGCAAATTCTTGAAATTTTAATTTTACAGCTTCGGTATGTTTTGCTAGTTCTTTTATGGCTTCTGCTTCCGATAAATGGTTGTAATCTGCCATTAATGGTGCCGTGAACAGTTCGGGAAATAATGCAAAATCGCAACCATAACCCGAAACGGTATCGATAAAAAATTCGGCTTGTTCAAATAGTGCTTCTAAATTGCTTAAAGACCGCATTTGCCATTGAATTAAACCTAACCTAACTACACTTTTTTGGGTGTTTATTAATTTAGGACTGTCGTCATAATACACATTGTTCCATTCTAATAAAACAGCATATTCCTGCGATTCTTTGTCACCTTCTAAATAATTTTTTAGCACACGAACTTCGTGAAAATCATTGCTTAATTGGAATGATAAAACTGGATCGTATATTTCTTTTCGCTTTACTTTATCAATGTATATTTTGGGCGTTATTTCGTCTTTATAGTTTACATAATTTGGAATTCTACCCGCAAAAATGATTGATTTTAGATTTAATTGATCGCACAATTCTTTTCTAGAATCATATAATCGTCTTCCTAATCGAAGTCCTCGGTATTTTGGATTTATAAAAACATCGATACCATAAATAACTTCGCCATCTGGATTGTGAGTAGAAAAGGTGTAATTACCTGTAATGGCTTTGTAATTTTTTGTTTTAAAGGCAAATTCTTCAGTTACCAAAATAGATAATGCCGAACCAACAACTACACCATCAACAACTATTACTAATTGTCCTTCGGGAAATTTTTCTAATAAATTTTTCAATTGATGTTCTTTCCAAAATGATTCTGCCATTTCAGGATAGGATTCAATCATCGATTTTATTAGTTCTTTATAGTCTTCTATTTGTAAATTTCGTAATTCTACCGATTGTATTGCTTTGGGCATAAAATATTGATTTTCAACAAATATAAATAAAAAATCCCAATTACAAACGGTTACAAATAATTACAACCGAAAGTAAATGAATGACAACCGAGTAAATATTCCAACTCGTCACATCTTTGCACTGTCGAAATCAAATAACAATCGGCACTAACGAAAAAAATAACAATTTAAATTTACACGCCATGAATGCATTAAGAAACAGAGTACAGTTAATTGGAAACGTAGGAAACGACCCAGAAATTAAAATCCTTGACGGAGGAAAAAAACTAGCAAAACTAACTATTGCTACAAACGAAGTCTATTATAATGACAAAAACGAAAAAGTAACCGATACCCAATGGCACAACATTACCGCTTGGGGAAAAACTGCCGAAATTATTGAAGGTTTTGTAACCAAAGGAAAAGAAATCGCTGTTGAAGGAAAACTAACCCATAGAAGCTATGACGATAAAGATGGCATAAAACGCTATTATACTGAAGTAGTCGTAAACGAGTTATTGTTGTTGGGAAATAAATAAAATGTTTTGAGTAATTTATAAAAGCGGCAAGTAGTTTGTCGCTTTTTGTGTATTAAAAAGTGAGTTGTTTTGATAATTTAATAAAAATAAGCTTAAAATACCAATGAAATTATTAATTTTGTGTAAATTTCAAAAGCCTCATGAAAAAAATTACACTAATAACATTGCTTCTAACAACCGTATTTGGGTTTTCTCAAAACGATAAGTTTAGTACCGAAAATATTGCAGAAGCAGAGGGAAAAGCTGCGTCAAAAATAATGAATCTAGCAGTAAATCCTAATACTCAGAATTATGATATTACCTACCACAAACTAGAGTTTACGGTCGATCCCACAGTCTATTTTATATCTGGAAAAGTGACAACCACTTTTACAGCATTATCAAACATGACCACTGTCACTTTCGATTTTGCTAATGAACTAACTGCCAGTTCTGTTAAACAAGGCGCAACGAATTTATCATTTGTAGAAAATACAAATAACGAATTGGTTATCACTTTGCCAAGTACACTTACCGCAGGAAATTCCGCCACAGTAGAAATTACTTATTCTGGAGCGCCACCTGTAAATGGTTTTGATGCATTTACTACAACCACACATGGTAGTGGAGCAAGTTCAAAAGCTGTGTTGTACACACTTTCAGAACCTTATGGCGCTCGCGATTGGTGGCCATGCAAGCAAGATTTAAATGATAAAATAGCTAGTATAGATGTTTACATTACTGCACCATCAGAATATGTTAGCGTTTCTAACGGTATCGAACCTGAAGCACCAGTAACTGTTGGAGCAAATAAAACCACTCACTTTCACCATGGTTATCCAATTCCAGCCTACTTAATTGCTATTGCGGTTACTAATTATAGCGTCTATAATCAGCAAGCGGGTTTAGGGACAGTTGCTAGTCCATTTTATCCTCTTATAAATTACAGCTACCCAGAAACGGCAGTGGCCAATCAAGCGAGTATGGCCATTACGCCAACTATTTTAAATTTTTATGAATCTATTATTGGACCATATGCTTTTAGAAATGAAAAATATGGTTTATGCCAATTTAGTTGGGGTGGCGGTATGGAACACACTACCGTTTCATTTATGACCGCTGGTGGTACAGGTGCATATAGTAGAGGTTTAATTGCGCATGAAACTGCACACCAATGGTTTGGCGATAAAATAACCTGTGGTTCTTGGAAAGACATTTGGCTCAATGAAGGAATTACAGAATATATGTCAGGTTGTGTTGTCGAAAATTTAGACGGAGCAGCCGCTTTTGTGTCTTGGAAAAACAATAAAATAAATAGTATTACAAGTACAACAAACGGAAATTTATATTTAACAGATGCTCAAATTACTGATGTGAATAGAATTTTTAGCAACCAAATGACTTACAACAAAGGGTCGATGGTAACTAATATGTTGCGTTTTAAAATGGGTGATACAAATTTCTTTCAAGCATTAAGAAATTATTTAAGTGATCCAACATTAGCTTATGCGTATGCACTAACACCACAATTTCAGGCAAAACTCGAAACTGTTTACGGAAGTAGTTTACAAGAATTTTTTAATGATTGGGTTTATAATGAGGGTTATCCAACTTATACTATAAATGCATTTAACTCTGGAGCAGGTCAAGCAACGGTTCAAATTAATCAAACGCAATCTGATGCTTCCGTTTCTTATTTCGAAATGCCAGTTCCAGTAACACTAACAGGAAGTTCAGGACAACAATTAGATGTAGTTTTAGACAACACAACAAACGGGCAAAGTTTTGTGGTTCCAGTAGGATTTACAGTAACTGGAGTGCAATTTGATCCTAACAAAAATATTATTTCTCGAAATAGCACAGCTACTCTAGGTATAAATAATTTTAATTATGATACTGCAATTAAAATTCATCCAAATCCAATTCAGGACATTCTAACTATCGATTTACCAAGTTCTATTGTGGTGAATAAAATTACTTTCTACAATGCTTTAGGTCAAAACACTTTAGAAACAAGCGAAAATAAGATTGATGTTTCTGGACTATCTTCAGGTGTTTATCTTGTTAACTTTGAGACTTCTCAAGGGTCATTTCATAAAAAAATGATAAAAAAATAATCTCGGCACATATATTGTATAAAAAGTAAGGCGAAAGTCTTACTTTTGCTTTTTATACAAAAATTTAAAATTAATAAATGGACACTTTAATACAAATAGCACAAATTTTATTTATACTTTCTGTACTTGTAATTCTTCATGAATTTGGGCACTATATTACCGCACGAATGTTTAAAGTTAGGGTCGAAAAATTCTATCTTTTTATGGATGCTGGATTTTCATTATTTAAAAAGAAAATAAACGATACCGAATGGGGAATAGGTTGGTTGCCAATAGGCGGTTATGTAAAACTATCAGGAATGATGGACGAAAGTATGGATACCGAACAAATGGCACAGCCAGCACAACCGTGGGAATTCCGTTCTAAGCCAGCTTGGCAAAGACTCATTATTATGTTGGGAGGAATCACGGTAAATATTCTTTTGGCTATTTTTATTTATACAGTTATGTTTAGTACCGTTGGACAAAAATATGCTTCAACAGAAAAATATCAGAAAAAAGGATTAATGTTTGGACAATCAGGAATTGATGCTGGATTCAAGAATGGAGATAAAATTTTGAGTGTTGATGGAAAAGTTCAACCAAAATTCAATAGAATGATTATCGATGTTTTATTGGGAGACAAAGTAGAAGTAGAAAGAGAAGGGCAAAAACAAAAGCTAACCATTACCGATGAACAAAAAAGTAAAATTTTAGGCTCTGAAGGGAAAAATTTTATTTCTCCAAGATTAATGGAGGTTTTGGTAGATTCTATTTCGCCAGAAGGTATTGCTAATAAAACACCACTGTTGAAAGGCGATAAAATTATTAGCATCAATGGACAAGTTATTAAGTTTTACGATGAATTGACCGAAAATTTAAAGGCTAACAAATCAGATTCAATTAAATTAACTGTTTTAAGAGCAGGAAAAGTAATGGTATTGTCATCTAAAGTAAATAAAGAAGGTAAAATTGGATTTTTTCCAAAATTTGAAGACAAAGATGATTTTATAATAACTAACAAATTAAGTCTTTTACAAGCCATTCCTGCTGCTATAAATGAATCTTACACACAATTCATTTATAACATCAAACAATTCAAATTAATCCTTAGACCAAAAACTGAAGCTTACAAGCAAGTTATGAGTCCGATAGGAATTACTCGGAAACTTCCAAAAGAATGGAACTGGGAGTTTATATGGGGTTTTACAGCTATGTTTTCGATAGGATTAGCATTTATGAATTTGTTGCCTATTCCAGGTCTTGATGGTGGTCATGCCATATTTACCATTGCAGAAATGATTACCGGTAAAACTTTAAGCATAAAAGCTGCGGAAAGAGTGCAAACCGTGGGAATGATTATCTTGCTGAGTTTAATGGCTTTAACCTTCGGAAAAGACATCTATGCTATAATCGCAAAGAATTTTTTCTAAAAAAGTGATAATTTTATTTGCAAATAATAAAAATGGTGCTATCTTTGCACCGCTTTAAAAGTGAAAAACACTTTCCTTCTTAGCTCAGTTGGTTAGAGCATCTGACTGTTAATCAGAGGGTCCTTGGTTCGAGCCCAAGAGAGGGAGCAAAAAGCGAAAAGACTATCAGAAATGATAGTCTTTTTTTTATGGTCTTAATAACTACTTTTAGTCGCAATCTATTTTAATTATTAAAAATTTAATTAATTTTAAAAAACACGCTTCTTAATAACCCAATAAAGTTTAATTTTATGTTTAATAAAGTGTTGAATTTCTAGAGGGAATATTATTAAAATCTTTAAATTGATAAGAAATTTAGAAGTGACGTTTATTGTAATGATAGTGATTAATACGATTTTATATTGATGAGGAATTAGCAAAAAAAACTAAATATACTATAACGCATTTTAATAATTAACCTATTAATTGCATGTTAAATGATAATAAATAAATTTAAAATATTAATTACTGAGGATGAGTTGCTTATAGCCAGGGATATAAAAGAATCACTTGAAGAATTGGGTCATTATAGTTGCGTAATAGTTTCATCTGTTTTATCAGCGTTAAAAGCTATAGAAGATGACCCACCTAATCTTGTTTTGATTGACATTAAGCTAAATGGCGAGCTCACTGGTATTGATTTCGGAAAGATTTTGCTATCAAAAGACACAATACCCTTTATTTATCTAACATCACACACAGACCCTTTAACATTTTCGGAAGCAAAAAACACTCGCCCAGCTGGATTTATTGTAAAGCCCTTTAAACAAAATGACTTACGAATTGCCATCGAAATTGCACTTAATAATTTCGGACACAGAAAAATTGACTTTTCATATAGTCCAGAAAAATTTATTAAATCCGATGGTCCTTATAAAATACAAAAAGTTATTAATTATATTCATGATAATCTTAATGCAAAATTATCAATAGCTGATTTAGCCGATATTGTAGAAATGAGTACCTTCTATTTTGCAAGGACTTTTAAAGTGCATTTACAAATGTCTCCTGCACAATATATTATTAAATGCAAAATTGAAAAATCGAAAGTGCTTCTTACGGAAACCGAATTAACTATCCTTCAAGTAGCTCTTGAAATTGGATTTGATAATCAGAGCTATTTTAGTCAGGTTTTTAAAAAAAATACAGGTAAAACGCCTGAGTATTTTAGAAAAATAAGTTTATACAATAAACACCACCCAATTTAATAACAAACGAACTGTGTTAAAATCTAGTTTTAAATTTTTTATTTTTACCAATTTATTATTATTTTCTGTAGCTGTATTTTCGCAGTCCGATAAGAAAATTGATAGTTTGGAGCGTCAACTTAAAATAGCGAAGTTAGAAAATGAAAAAATAAAAATTTTAGGACAACTCGGATATGAATACTATACTATAGATCCTTTGAAAACTATAGAGTACTCCAACAAAGCTATTAAACTCTCCAAAAAAAAAGCTCTTAATGAATCGATTTTATTTGCCTATTATATCAGAGGAATTGGTTATTATATGATTGGTAAAAACGAAGAAGCTAAGTCAAATGCTTACGTGCTTATTGCATTTGCAAAAAAATCTAAAAGCGACATTTTTACTGGTAAAGGCATTATGTTTCTTGGGGATTTGTATTACGAGATGTCAAAAGAAAAAGAGGCGATAGGATATTATAAACAAGCTTCCTATTACTTTAAAAAAAGTAATTCTAAGGAAGACATGGCTATTGTTTATTCTAGAGTTGCGACTACATATATGCGCTTTTCCAATTATGAAGAGGGTATCAAAAATAATTTAAAATCTATAAAATTATTTAAGGAAATTAAAAATACCAGAGGAGAAACCACAGTAATTCGCAGCTTGGGAGATTTATATATGGAAATGAAGGAATATAGTAGTGCAAAAAAAATGTATATACAAGCTTTGAATATATCAAAATCAATTGATAGCACCTCCAATAGTCCTTGGATAGCAGATAATTTACAAGAACTGGGGGATTTTTATACCGCTGTTGACAGTTTAGATACCGCTTACAACTATTATATTAAATCATTATCCATTTTTAAAAACATTTCTAAATCAAGAGGCCTACCACCATTATATAACAGTATGGGAGTCATGTTTATTAAAAAAAAGCAGTATGATAAATCATTATATTATTTCAATAAATCCTTAAAGATAAGTCGCCAAAATAATGATGAATTTGATATAAGTGAAAACTTAAAAAATTTAGGACAAGTTCATTTGCTACAAAAGAAAATGACTCAATCTAAAGTCTATCTAGATGAAGCACTTACTTTAGCTTTAAAAATTGATAGTAAGCAATTGCAATTGGATATTTATAAAATTATATCTGACTATTACAAAGCAATTTCTGAATATAAACTAAGTATTATTTATTTGGAAAAATATTATCTTTTAAAGGAAACGCTATTTAATGAAACTAAAAGCAAACAAATAACAGGGATACAAATTCAATATGATACCGAACAAAAAGAAAAGGAAATAAAATTCCTCAACCAAAAGAATGAAATTCAACTTTTGACTATTGCCAAACAAAAGTACGCTACTGAACTTTTTACTATTATTTTTATAATGCTACTTATTATAGTGAGTATATTATTTTGGCTTTTTAGATTAAAGAGAAATGCAAACCGCTCATTGCAAAACAAAAATAAAGAAATTGACAACAAAAATGTGTTTTTAGAAAATGCACAACAAAAATTAAAACTTTCACTACAGGAAAAGGAAGTTCTTCTAAAAGAAATTCACCACAGGGTAAAAAACAACCTTCAATTGGTTAATAGCTTGCTAAGCATACAGGCACGGGACTCCGAGAGCAGAATGGATGTTAAAGAATTTTTGACTAAAAGTCAGGATAGGGTACAATCTATGGCGCTCATTCACGAAACGTTATACATGTCCGACAATTTGGCTACGGTTAATTTTCAAGAATATCTGGAAAAATTAGTCAACCATCTTTATAGCGCTTTTGATATTGACAAAACTGCGATAGAAGTCCATATGGAAACCAACAATATTTTTTTAGATATCGAAAAGGTAATTCCATTAGGGTTGATATTGACAGAACTTATAAACAACGCTTTAAAACACGCTTTTATACTACACAAAGGCAGAATAGACATTACCTTAGACCATGATTCTAAAAACCAATTGCGACTTAGCGTTTGTGATGATGGAACTGGACTTCCCGAGAATTACAAGAACAAAGCATCTACATTAGGATTTGAATTAGTAGACGCTTTGACACACCAACTAGAAGGCAAACTGACCGTTGATCATACTAAAGGCACTTCATTTACGATTACATTTCCCTACTAATAATTATGTGTTTTTACCTGTTGGCTTCAATTCTTTGAAGTAAAAAAGAAATTAAATATCACTTAAAGTACTAAGAATTCATCATATTAATTTCAAAAAACAAGACACTATACAAAATAAAGCAAAAAATATTTAGGGGTTTTTACAAAGAAGAAATTATGCTAATTTAAATGTATTGGTTAAATACTTACCTTAAAAAAATTAGCAAGATTTTAATAATGACAGCAAGAAACCAACAATATTTCTTTTTGAGTTACTCTACTTTTACACAAATCTTTTTACAAAACTAAAATAGAAACTAAAACCAATGAAAAAACTACTACTTACAATTTTATTTTTAAGTAACTCCATTTTTGCTACTACTTATTATGTTGATCCCGTTAATGGGAATAACTCTTACAACGGATTAACCGAAGCAAGAGCAAAAAAAACCTTGTCTTGGTTTTCTTATAGTACTACTTTCTTACAGCCAGGCGACACAATTCTTCTAATGAATGGTACTTATACAGGAGGCACGCAATACGCAATATTAGCTTTACGCGCTTCAGGCACAGAAAATAATCCAATTACAATAAAAAATTACGCTGGTCATTCGCCGCTTTTACAAATGAATGACAACCAATGGCATGCTATACATTTAGGCGAATCAATTCATCATATTGTTATTGATGGTTTAAAGATAAGAGGAAATGCAGCAAGTAACAATTTAAATGACGCCCTTAACCAACCTGGAAGCTGCGGCAACACAACAGGTTCACCAATTCCTAAATATAATGGGAATGGGATCACAATTGATGGCAGAACAAATGATGCATTAGTACATCATATTATAGTACGTAATTGTGAAATATTTGAATGCAGCGGTGGTGGATTGGTTTCTTTACAAAGTGATTACTTAACTTATGAAAAAAATCTTATCTATAATAATTCATGGTATACTGTTAATGGGAGTAGCGGCATTTCGAATCTAAATTCAATGAATTATGATAGCCATTCTGGTGGAGGTTATACAATGATTATTAAAAATAATATCCTTTATGGAAATGAATTGTATGTGCCTTGGCTCGGACCTTGTTTGATTTATGACGGAAATGGAATTATAGTCGATTCAGAAAACAATGTAACAATAGGTAAACCCGCTTACACAGGTAAAACCCTAATTCAAAATAATATTGTTCATCATAATGGTGGTAGAGGTATCCACATGCTTCATAGTAATAATATAGATGTCATTAATAATTCATGCTATATGAATGGCAGAAGTCCAGCTATTTCAGATGGAGAGATTACAGTGCAAGGAGCTACTAATGTTAGGGTTTTTAATAATATTGTGTATGCACGCGATGGGGAACGTGCTAATTATAAAGATGCAGCATCAACTGGTTTTTCATCGGGTAATAATTTGATATTTAATGCGGCGAGCAATAAAATCAGTTTTACCAATAGTTCAGATAAAGTAGGAGAAGATCCACTATTTATAAATACGGGTTTAGATACGGGTAATTTTAACGTACAAAACACAAGTCCTGCAATCAATGCAGGTAATGCAGTGGTCTTTGCACCCGAAGATTATGAAGGTAGCGTAAGGCCACAAGCGGGTGTTTCAGACATAGGAGCATATGAATTTACAAGCGTTTTAAGCAACGTTGTTTTTAATGAAAGTTTTAACAAAGTCTTGGTTTATCCTAATCCTTCTTCTGGTGATGTAACACTTAGTTACTTTAACAATCAAAATAATAATGTTAAAGTTACTGTATATGATCACTTGGGCAAAGAAGTCATGCAAATACTAAACCAACAACAAACTGAGGGAGAACATCAACTAGTAATTAAAACAAGTCAACTAGAAAACGGCATTTATTTTATACGCATAAATCAGGATGACAATAAACAAAACATTGTAAAATTAATTATTTTACATTAAGTGATACAATAAAAAGTAGTTAAAAAAAACATGCTAATTGATTAGTACAAGTTATTTCCGAATAATTAGATGATTACAAAATAAATTCTTAAGTGTTTGATATACTCCATTCAAGTTTATTTTTTCAATTTGATAATATTAATTAAAAATCTACTATTATGAATTATTCAACTCCTCGAAATCTAGATTTTTTTATAAAAAAAATTTACTTCATTTGCCTTTTTATTTTAATTTCAACATCAATTTATTCTCAAAACCAAATGGTTACCTATGCAGGCGGATCTGAATCCGAAACTTTTAATGATGTTTTACAATTATCAAATGGTAATTTTATTGTTGTGGGCGTTGCCGACAATTTAAATTGGATATCATCTGGGATTCCAGTAATTACTTTTACAAATCCTGGTATTAATAACCCTACTAGCACTTCTAAAATTCCTTTTTTATTGGAATTTAATAGTACTTTTCAGAATATAATTAAAGCATATCGTCTTCCTGTAGGAGCAGCAGAAGATTTTAGATTCATAAAAACTAGTAATATATCTGGTGCCTTAACAGGCGCTGTCTTTGTGAGTGGAAACACTTCTCAAGGGTATTTTATAGGCAAATTAGACGGAAATTTTGTAAACACAAGTCCTAGTGGTTTCGCATGGGTTAAAAACATTAATGCAACAGCAGGTGGTTATGCAAAAGACAATCAACCTTGGGATGTGGGAAGCGACGAAAAAGTAGTCTATGTAATGGGAGAATCGCATGGGTATAACTGGTCTGCAGTACAAAGGTTGAATGCATCGGGTAATGATGAGGTTGTAAATAACTGGCGCATTCATTGGAAATCTTCTGGAGGAGAATTTTATGGGAAAGCATCGGATTACCCGAGCGGAATATCAGATCTATTGTATAGTGCTATAGTTTTCAAAAGAGATGCAACTCGATGTGAACTTCGATCTACTAATCAAGCGGACTATGATTTGTGGCAACCAGATGGTAATGGTGGAACAAAAAAAGGAAAGTGGCCACTAGACGTTTTATTTAATGGTCCATGTAATCCAGGTCAATCCTCTGGTAATAGCGGATCAGGTCCTGGATATACAGGGTACAGCCCAGCTTCCATATTTACTTATGGACCATCTTCAATAGCCATTGATAAACGAAATAATTACATGTATATTGGCTTCAATGCAAAAAGTGTACTCCCAGGCGGAGAACCAGATTTTGAGCCTGCGGTTATGGGTATGAATAATCAGGGCGAATTATTATGGTGGAACAGGTTGTATCACGAAAAAAGAGCAGACGGCTCCTTACAAGTTTCTTCACCTGATCAATATATTGATGCTTTAGCAATAGATTATTCCCTACCACAAAATTCAGGAAATTTAGTCGTTGGCGCAAGGTGCCATGGTAATAACACAGAAAATTTTTGGGAAGGAAATACTATTGCTGCTACGCCTTCGGCTAGTGGTTTTCAAAATAATTTTACAGGAAACAATGGTAATATTCACATTTCTTGGATCGGGAAGTTATCCTTAACATCGGGAACACTAAAACATAGCACTTATATGGCAGAATATGCAGATAATGCAACCAATCTTGGAACGGCTCATGCAGATCCAAATTTAGATGGTTGGGCCAATCCAAATGGAGGATGGCCTAATGTAAATACCACCAAAATGCGACCTAACACTTTGAAGGTTACAGCAGATGGTTCTGTTATTGTTTTAGCCAAAGGGAGAAGAACAATTACAACTGCAAATGCATGGCAAAAAATGCTTAAGCCTTCTCAGGGTGCTTCATCTTGGAATTCCTTTGTTAGAGTTTACGCAAGTGATTTGTCAAAACCGCTTTACAGTTCATTAATAGTGGGACAGTGGGATCCGGGGACGGGATCTGGTGGTGATAATATTCAATTATTTGGCGCTTATAAAACGGCTGAAGGAATAATTGTTGTTGGAAAACATTTTGGAACCGGTGGCGAAATGCCAGTTACAAATGTTCCTGTTTGGGGAACCAATAATTATAATGGAGAAAGCGCCGTGTTAGCTTATCTTAAAGCAAATAATATAGTAAATACAAATGATTCCTATGACACCCAACTGGGAACTTCTTTTATACCCAATACGCTTAATGAAGAGATTTTATTATTTCCTAATCCAGTTGAAAATAATTTAACCGTTTCATTAAAACAAGGATATGTTAAGAAAATATCTGTAACTACTCTTGATGGAAAAACAATTTTTAGTAAAGGTTTAATTTCCTTGGAAAGCAGTACAACATTAGATATTTCTATTTTTCCTAAGGGAATATATTTGATAACAATAGAAAATTCTGATGGGAAAATTGGCATTAAAAAGCTAATAAAATAGAGACCAACCAATACAGCGTTTTATAACGGCTAAGGCTTTATATAGATTGCTATTTTAGACGAAAAACTAACCAAAAGACTATCATTCCGATAGTCTTTTTTTTATGGGATAGTAGCGAATTTGCTTTAACTTTAATGTGTTTTCCCCGATTGCTATTTCAATAACTTAAAAACAATAAAGCTTTTGTCGGAATTGCTCTCGGAGGACAACTGTTTTTTAAAATTAAATTTCTCTAATAGTTTTGTTGAGTTTTGGTTTTCAGAATGAGTGTAAGCTTCTATCGAATTTAGCCCGATATGTTGAAACCCGAATTCAAGCACTTCTAATACTGCTTCCTGCATAAATCCTTTTCCTTGGTAGCTAGGTAATAACTCATACCCGATTTCTGCTTTAGTATTGTCGTCTGAAAATTCAAATAAACAGATTGTTCCAATCAAGTTGCCACTCAAAGAAATCGCCCAATAAATCGAATCGTTTTTTTTGACATTTTCAGTAATAGCCTGAATAAAAGATTTTGCATCTTCAATCGATTTGCTTGGTTGTCTGCCAAGATACCTGTTTACATTATCGTCTGATCGCAATGCAAATATTTCATTGTCGTCCGTATTAACAAGTTGTCTTAATATAAGCCTGTCGGTATTTAATATAGGAAATGGTGTGAATATTCTATTTGTCATTTTTCCTTGAATTATGTTTGGTGTCGGTTTATAATGATAGCTTACGTCCCATCTTCATGAAGTTGGGGGAATTTATTCCTAAAACCATTCAATTGTCACGGAAGTCAAATATATGAAATTACCTTTAAATTTAACCTTAAACCCAAATTTCATGAAACAGCAGTTAGCAGATGTTAGACTTTTTTAATATTAATTTTTTCTTCGTACTTTTTGATATCATTAATCATAAATTCTAACATTTCACTTCTTTTCAATTTAGTCTTTTTTGTGTATAAATCTTTTCGAATGTTAAGAAGTAAATCAGAAATTAAAGTTAACATAATTAATGCATATTCTTCATCGTCTTCAAATTGACTTGCATCAATTGTGTAGAATGCTTGCATAATTTTATTAAATGATTTTACAACTTCATCTGAACCAAAAGTCATTAAATTAAAACTAGATTTTCTATATTCTAAAGTTTTCAATTTATCAATTCCAGTTTGCTTTTGTTTTTCAGTTAATGTAAAAGTGAAAACTGTAATAAATTGCTCTAACAATTCCTCATAAGTTTTAATTTTAAACTCTCGAGATTTTTCCTCTGATAATAATAAATCATCTTTTTTTGATTTAATAAACCTCCAATTGTTATTAAAATTGGGACTAAAATTGCTAAGATAATTGTGTTTTCTATTTTAATTTTCGGTTTATTGAACTAATATCTGCTAATTAATTGATAATGTATAATAAATCTCATTAAAAAGATTATAATAAACGCTACATTTTGTCATCATTAATATCTAAAAAACATTAATCTCGTTTCAACCAACCAGTTACACTCATTCTTCTTTCGTTGGTAACCAAAACTTCATGAACCAATTCGTTACTTTTGAAGAATACTGTTTTTCCTTGTGTAGGCGCTATTTTTTGGTCATTGTTTAGCTGGTGTATAAGCAATTCTCCGCCATCATTTTCTTGCCAGTTGGCGTTTAAGTAGCTAATCATCGAGAATTGTCTGCTCGAATTATCCTGAAATTGGTCTAAATGTTTCCTGTAAAAACTTCCTGTTTCGTACAAAGAATAATGAAACTCATAACCCGTAATGCCAGCATAACAAGAACTATTTAGATAGTCTATAAAAGCTTCTATTTGTACAAAAAACGCATTCTCGTGTACATTGTTGTTCTTTTTGTCGAGCCAATAAATCACATCGTTTCGTATCGTGGTATTGTGTATCAATTTGTCGGCGTTGCCAGTTCCGGCGGTAAGCAATTTATTGTTGTGGTGCAGAGAAAGTAAATTTTCTTTGAGGTGGTTGGCTAGTTCGTCACTCAAAAAGTGCTGAGAGATGCCCACTTTGTTTTCAATATAAGAGGCAATTAGTGTTTCAAAACTATTTTCCATGGGATTGTTTGACTACCTGAATAGACAAGCAACGGCACAAGATAGTCTTAATAAACTACAATAGTCTGCAATTCATTTTTTTGATTAATTTAGTACCATAAATAATTTTACTATGAACAAAATACTTCTTGTTATATTCCTCTTTTCGTCTTTGGCACAAGCCCAAACTAAAGAAACAGCAAAAATAAATACAGTGTTAGACAATTGGCACAAAGCCGCAGCGGAAGCAAAATTTGATAATTATATGAACGCCATGACTGATGATGCAATATACATAGGCACTGATGCTACCGAAAACTGGAACAAAAAAGAGTTTATGACTTTTGCTAAACCTTATTTTGATAAAGGGAAAGCATGGAGTTTTACCGCTCTAGAACGTCATGTTTATTTAGATAAATCAGGAAAAACTGCTTGGTTTGATGAATTATTAAACACCCAAATGAAAATTTGTCGTGGATCAGGCGTTTTGGTAAAAATAAACGGCGAATGGAAAATAAAACATTATGTTCTTTCTATGACGATTCCGAACGACAACACGAACGAGGTTATAAAAACAAAAGCGCCCATAGAAGACGCTTTGATTGATAAACTAAAAAAATAGTTTTTATTTTTTGTAAATATTTTCTTTTAATTGGGTAATCATTTCCACGGTCATATTTTCCATGTCGAAATCATTTTTCCAGCCCCAATCTTTTCTAGCTTCACTATCATCGATACTGGCTGGCCAAGAATCGGCAATTTTTTGACGAAAATCCGGTTCATAATCTATTGTGAAATCTGGGAAATGTTTTTTTATTTCTTCGGCAATTTCAGCAGGTGTAAAACTCATGCCTGACAAATTGTAGGACGAACGAATTTTTACATTTTCAGATGGAACTTGCATAATACTTACAGTAGCTTTTATAGCATCGTCCATATACATCATGGGTAAACCTGTGTTTTCAGACAAAAACGAAGTAAATTTCCCATCGGTAATTGCTTTATGATAAATGTCTACAGCATAATCAGTAGTTCCGCCACCTGGAGGCGTGCTCCAACTAATTAAACCAGGATATCTAATGCTTCTCACATCTACTCCGTATTGTTTGTTGTAATACTCACACCAACGTTCTCCGGTTTGTTTGCTAATTCCGTAAACCGTACTTGGTTCCATAATGGTATATTGAGGTGTATTTTCGCGAGGTGTTGTGGGACCGAAAACTGCAATACTCGATGGCCAAAATATTTTTTTTATTTTTCCAGCTTTCGCTAAATTCAAAACATGAAATAGGGAATTCATATTCAAATCCCAAGCAAAAGCAGGGTTTTTTTCGGCTGTTGCCGACAGTAATGCTGCCATCAAATAAACATCGGTAATCTGATATTTCTCTAATAAATGCTCAATCTGATTGTAATCTAAAGCATTTACCACTTCAAAAATTCCTTCGTTTACGATATCAGTATTTAATTTCCTTATGTCGGAAGCAATGACATTATCTTTGCCATAAATTGTTCTTAATTTGTTTGTTAGCTCGGTTCCTATTTGTCCGCAAGCGCCTATAATTAATATTTTTGTGTCCATTTGTGTCATGTTGAAGTACAAATATAATGTTTTCGTAAAATATAGCGTTAACATCTTTAACACTTTGGCAAACCAAAAACCAAAAATAACTACATTTGCTTTTTAGTTAAATTTTTTAATATGAAATATATTGTTTCACTGTTTTTATTACTGATGGTTTTATTTACGGGCTGTAAAGACGATGATAAAACACATGAAATGCAAATTGTCAAAGCTTTGAAAGAAAAAGAATTGGTTTTTAGCAGCATTAATAAAACATGGAATTTTACACCAAAAACGTTAACACCAGAATCACAAAATATCACAAATAATTGGAGTGATTGGCGATTATTTACTTCAGAATTGTACCAAAAGCCAAAAGGTACGATTGGGGCATTTCAGCGAAAAACCAAAAGTTTAACTCAAAAAGTTGAAGTTTTAAACAATACAATTCCTGAGAGAATTAATAAACCACAAATAAGAAGTAGGTTGATGGCTATAATTACGAGGGTAAAAGCATTGCATACTTTTATAAATTTAGATAGAATTCCAGAAAAGAAAGTAGTGACTCTAATTACCGATTTGAATATCGAAGTAAATGCTTTTCAAGATCAAATAGAAGAAATTGTACGTCGTAGCCACATTCAAAAAGAAGAAGGAGAACAAGAAATGTTAAACTCATTAAATGGTTCACAGCCAACTAATAACACTTCTGTTAATGAAGTTAAAAACACTGAAAATCAATAGATTATATTTATATTTGTAAAAAATAAAGAGATGATTAAAAATTACGCCACAAAATATTTTTATGCTTTTTCATTTTTGATAACTCTTTTGTTATCTAATGTGAGTCAAGCTCAAACTACCACCTGGACAGGTTCTTGGGACAATGGTAATCCGGATATTACGAAAGATGTTGTTTTTACCGCAAATTATACTTCAATTGGTGATTTTTCGGCAAAATCTGTTTCAGTATCGAACAATGCAGTTGTTACAATAGTTGGCGGACTTACTCCAAACACGCTTACGGTTCAAGATAACATTACAATTGCTACGGGTTCAAATTTAATTTTTGAAACCAACTCTAGCTTATTACAAATAAATCCTGTTGCTACAAACTCAGGAAATATAAATTACAAAAGAGATTCAACTCCAATGAAATTTTTCGAATACACCTATTGGTCAACACCAGTTTCTGGACAAACTTTAGTTGATTTTTCACCATTAACAAGTCCTAGTAGATACCACTCTTTTAATTCGACGATAAATAATTGGGTAAATGAATCCCCAACAAACATAATGCAATCCGGAAGAGGCTACGCTATTAGATCTCCAGACGATTACACGTCGACACCCCAAGCTTTTAACGGAGAATTTATTGGTGTGCCAAATAATGGTAATATTCCAACAAATGTGATTGCATTTAATCCTAGTTTGTTAAATTATAATTTTATTGGAAATCCTTATCCTTCAGCAATTAGTATAATAAGTTTATTAGATAATTCTAACTTAGGGACTATGTATTTTTGGACACACAATACGGCAATAGCAGGTAATGTTTTTACAACCAATGATTATGCAATCAGAACAAGAACAACAGGAACAGCCGCTATATCAGGAGGAACAGCACCTGGATTATATATAGCAGCTGGGCAAGGATTTTTTGCGTCGGCAGCGACTACAACCACATTAACGTTTACAAATAGTATGAGGGTTGCTAATAATAATTCTCAGTTTTATAAAAATTCACAAGTTGTCCCTCTAAATTATTACATTCATCTTAACCTAACTAATACTTCTGGTGCATTTAAACAAATTGCTTTTGGTTATGAAGAAGGAGCAACAAACGGTTATGATTTCGGAACCGATGCATTGGCTTCTACGGAAGGTGCTATTACATTTTATTCTACAATTAATCCTTACACTTTTGGTTTTGGAATACAAGGAAGAGAATATCCATGGAATCTAAATGACGTAATAGATTTAGGTATTAATGCTACAATTGCGGGTGATTATACCATTACGATTGATCATGTGAACACTTTTTTTGATAGCCAAGATATTTTTATTGAAGACACAATATTGGGAACATATTCTAATTTAAAAACTGGTCCATATAATTTTAATACAGCAGTTGGTGTATACAATTCTAGATTTAAAATTCATTATGTAAACCCACTATTAGGCAATAACGATTTTATTCTAAATGCAAATTCCGTTTTTGTAAACACAAACAACAACGAAATTGAAGTTCATTCAACTTCTCAAAAAATAAAAAATATTCAAGTTTATGATATTTTAGGGCGATTAATTTTTGATAAAAAAGATACGAATGAAAATAAAATTTCAATTACAAGTATCAGAAAAGAGAACCAAGCCCTAATTATAAAAACCGAACTAGAAAACAATGAAATAGTGACTAAAAAACTAATCTTTTAATTTCAATTTGTATTAAAAAAATCCTGTCTTGTTATAGAAATGAGACAGGATTTTTTTTGCATAAAAAGTCAAAGTATATTTGCATAAAATAATTCCCATTGAGCACCGAAATTATCTCTAAAAAATACAGCGAACAAGCTAAAATTGTTGCAATATCAAAAGCAATTACTGGCGACAACAAAATTCATATCAAAGGATTGGTTGGTTCGTCATTTTCGTTTGTAATACAAGCTTTGTTTGCAAAAAGCGAAAATTCTTTTTTGTTATTGTGTAACGAAAAAGAAGAAGCGGCTTATGTTTTAAACGATCTAGAACAACTCGTTGGCGATCAAGATGTCTTGTTTTATCCCAGTTCTTACAGAAGACCTTATCAGATTGAAGATACTGATAATGCGAATATTTTACTTCGGTCAGAAGTTTTAAACCGAATAAACTCTCGCAAAAAACCTGCCATTATTGTTTCTTATCCAGAAGCCATTTTCGAAAAAGTAGTAACCAAGAAAGAATTAGAAAAAAACACCTTAAAAATTTCGGTTGGAGATCAAGTTTCTATCGATTTTATAAATGAAGTTTTGTTCGAATACGAATTTAAAAGAGTTGATTTTATTACCGAGCCTGGCGAATTTTCAGTTCGTGGCGGAATTTTAGATGTATTCTCTTTTTCGAACGACAATCCGTATCGAATCGAGTTTTTTGGTAACGAAGTAGATAGCATCCGAACTTTCGATGTCGCCACACAACTTTCTATCGAAAAAAAGCAAAAAATTGCAATTATTCCAAATTTCGAAAATAAATTTCTGCAAGAAAATAGAGAAAGTTTTCTAGAATATATCAATGCAAGAACCACTGTTTTTATTCAAAACACCGATTTATTATTAACCCATTTGGATAAATTATTTGGCAAAGCCGAAGAAACGTTCGAGAAGTTAAATAAAGATATCAAACACGCTTCGCCCGACCAATTATTTTTAAATCAGAAGGAATTTATTAAGCAAGCTTTAAATTTTTCGGTGGTAGAATTGGCATCAAAACCTACTTTTAGAACATCGGAAACTTTCGAATTTCATATCAAACCACAACCGTCGTTCAATAAGCAATTTGACTTATTGTTGAATAATTTGAAAGACAACCACGAACATAATTATAAGAATTATCTTTTTTGTTCCAATGCACAACAAGCCAAACGTTTTCATGATATTTTTGAGAGTTTAGATGAGCAAAATCACGACACAATAACCAAACAATACGAAACTATTGTTTTGCCATTGTATCAAGGATTTATTGATGAAGAAAATCAAATTGCGTGCTACACCGACCATCAAATTTTTGAACGTTATCATAAATTTAGTATTAAAAACGGGTATTCTAAAAAGCAAACCATCACGCTCAAAGAACTGACTTCATTAGTAGTTGGCGATTATGTAACACACATCGACCACGGAATTGGAAAATTTGGTGGATTGCAAAAAATACAAGTCGATGGCAAAACACAAGAAGCAATAAAACTCGCTTATGCTGATAACGATATTGTGTATGTAAGCATTCATTCGCTACACAAAATTTCAAAATATACAGGCAAAGATGGTGCGCCTCCCAAAATTTACAAACTCGGTTCTGGTGCTTGGAAAGCTTTAAAACAAAAAACCAAAGCCAGAGTAAAACACATTGCATTTAACTTAATTCAATTGTACGCCAAGCGAAGATTAGACAAAGGATTCGCTTTTGCACCCGATAGTTATTTGCAACACGAATTAGAAAGTTCCTTTATTTATGAAGATACTCCAGACCAACTAAAATCGACACAAGAAGTAAAAGCCGACATGGAAAGTGATCGCCCAATGGATCGATTGGTTTGTGGCGATGTAGGTTTTGGAAAAACGGAAGTTGCCATCAGAGCAGCATTTAAAGCTGTTGACAACGGAAAACAAGTCGCGATTTTAGTGCCCACTACGATTTTGGCGTACCAACATTATCGCACATTTACCGAAAGGTTAAAAGATATGCCAGTGACCATTAATTATGTGAATCGATTTAGAACTGCCAAGCAAAAAGCAGAAACACTCAAAGATTTAGAATCAGGAAGGCTTGATATTATTATAGGAACGCATCAATTGGTGAGTAAGAATGTAATTTTTAAAGATTTAGGATTACTTATTGTCGATGAAGAACAAAAATTTGGGGTAAATGTAAAAGACAAACTCAAAACCATTACCCAAAATGTCGATACATTAACATTAACAGCAACTCCAATTCCGAGAACTTTGCAATTTTCGCTCATGGCAGCACGAGATTTGTCAGTAATTACAACGCCTCCGCCCAATCGTTATCCTATCGAAACGAATGTGGTTGGATTTAATGAAGAAACGATTCGAGATGCTATTTCATTCGAAATTGAACGTGGCGGACAAGTGTTTTTCATTAATAATCGAATAGAAAACATTAAGGAAGTCGCGGGTATGATTCAGCGATTGGTTCCTGATGCAAAAGTAGGAATTGGTCACGGACAAATGGATGGTAAAAAACTTGAAGAACTCATGTTGGCTTTTATGGAAGGCGAATTTGATGTTCTCGTAGCTACAACTATTATCGAAAGTGGTTTAGATGTTCCCAATGCGAACACCATTTTCATTAACAATGCCAATAATTTTGGTTTGTCCGATTTGCATCAAATGCGAGGTCGTGTAGGGAGAAGCAATAAGAAAGCTTTTTGTTATTTTATCTGTCCTCCGTATTCTGTTATGACCGAAGATGCTAGAAAACGAATTCAAGCTTTAGAACAATTTTCGGAACTGGGAAGTGGTTTGAATATTGCGATGAAAGATCTCGAAATTCGTGGTGCAGGGGATTTATTAGGCGGAGAACAAAGCGGTTTCATCAATGAAATAGGTTTTGATACCTATCAGAAAATTATGAATGAAGCCATTGAAGAACTTAAAGAAAATGAGTTTAAAGATTTGTATGAAAACGACGATGAAACGATAGAAAAAGAATATGTAAAAGATTTGCAGATTGATTCTGATTTCGAATTATTGTTTCCAGATGATTACATTAATAGCGTAACCGAAAGACTTGCTTTGTACAATGCATTAGCCATTATTAAAGATGAAAACGGATTGCAAGAATATGAAAAACAATTGATTGACCGTTTTGGTCCTTTGCCAAAACAAGCCATTGCCTTGCTAAACAGTTTGCGAATTAAATGGATTGCTACTCAAATTGGAGTCGAAAAACTAATCCTAAAACAAGGTAAAATGGTTTGTTATTTTGTTTCAGACCAACAAAGTGATTATTACCAATCGAAACGTTTTCATCAAGTATTACAATTTGTACAAAAACAACCGCAATTGTGCAAAATGAAAGAAAAAGAGACCAAAAATGGTCTCCGTTTATTATTGACTTTCGAAAATGTAAAAAGCATCAAAAAAGCGTTAGAATTGATGGAAATAGTTTAAATTTTTATCACTTTAAAGTTAAGTTGTTTTTCTGCTACTTTTAATTTAAAAAAGTAAGTACCAGAAGCAAAACCACTCAAATTGATTTTAGTATCTGTTGATTTTATAGTTTCTTTCCTTAGTAATTGTCCTTGGATGTTATAAATTAAAATCTCATCCATTATCACTTTCGAAGAAATATTCACAAAATCTTTAGTCGGATTAGGATAAAAACTAAAATCAAGCACATCAAAAAACTGATTTACACCAAGTGTTGCACATGACACAGTTCCTTCATAACCTGCTGCTACAACTCCACCATCAGAAATAAACTTTAAAGTCAATGCACCATCAGAAGCGGTAGATTCGATAGCTGCTGGGATGATATTTCCTGTAAAACCAGTAGTCCCACTTAATTCTGGATAGGTATCATTTGAACCATTATAAATATGCAAATAATCATAATCTAGTTCTAAATTGAAGCTTGTAAAAGTAATTTTAGCTTTTGCAAAAGGATTACTAGGAATTATTACTCTAGTTATTGTTTCATTATCGGTATAATTTCCTACTACACCACCCGTATCTGTTAATGGAATACCACTACAAAAATCACCATTAGTAGCAAAAATAAGTTCTTTTCCGGGCGCTTCTAATCCACTTGAACAGGAATTTCTAACAATAGCTTTATAGTATGTGTTTGGTGTTAATCCAGTTGCCGTATATGTATTTGCATTGGGGGTAACCCAAACACTTGGAGAAGATGAAAATGGAAAAACAGAGACCTGTGCTTGAGTAGTTCCTCCTAGTTCTGTCCAACTAACAATAGCACTCGTGTCTGTTACGTTAGTTATTGAAGAAGATGTAATAGTATTGACGCAAGTATTAATGCAATCGTTACTTAAACAAGTTGAATTTCCTACGGCTGTTAAAATTCTAGCTGTTGGTTGTGGACCAAACCCATTATTAAAACTAATTCCTACTCCCGAAACCAAATGACAATAGCTCATTATAGTTCCTTTTACCGCAGCTGAAGGAATTGGCCCTTCTGCACAAGTTCCTTCTGAATATCCTCGAGATTGTCCACAACCATCAATGGATGTATTGTTTCCATTCCAATAACAACCATGTGTGTGGGGTGATCCAAAAAGATGCCCTAATTCGTGAGTAATTACTTGTACTGTCCAAGAATAGGTTGGAAAATTATTATACGAATAATCAACGGAACTGTAACTAAAATTGTTTGTAGAACAAAGTCCATTTATAGTTATAGCAACACCACCTAAACCACCGTCAATTCCTATCAGTTGTCCCAAATCACCATCAAAAATAGGTCTTATATTGTTAAATTGATACAAATAATCGGTTGAAGTAGCTCCTGTATAAGGATCAGGGCTAGTCCAAATATATAATGATTTTATGGCTGTAGTAATTCCATCGTTATTAAAAATGGTTTGAACATTATTAAAAACCGAAGTCATCCAATTTGCTGTTGTGGTTGTACTACTTCCGCTAGCAACATAAATATCATTTTCTATTTCAAAGTAAATAGATGTACATTTCGCACTTAAAACTTTATTGGTTTGCAAATTATTTTTTGAAGGAGAAGGAACATCTTTAGTTGCGCAATCAGAAATATTGGATATTTTTAAATCAGAGTCACTATAAATAACATAATCTGAATTTGATTTATTCATTTCAGCTTTTCCAATTATTACATTCCCTAGTTCAGAACTTGATATTATTCCATTACATTCATTCTCAAAAAAATTGAAAGAAACTAACGAATTCAAATCTTCTTTTATAATTCCTCTATAATGAACTCCTTGTGAGTATGCTATGTTTTTTTCAACATTTGTATCTATATGAAAACCATCTTGAAAAATATTTGCTTTGTAAAGTAAAACCGTAATATTTTTTCCTAAATAAGGAATTTCAATTTCAATATTTTCCTGTTTATTTGAAACAATATTGTTTATTACACTATAATTTAATTTTGCATAACTAATTTGCGTGACAATTTTTGAAATGCGTTCGTCTAATTTTTTTT
Organism: Flavobacterium sp.; assembly: GCF_039932285.1. Taxonomy (GTDB): domain Bacteria; phylum Bacteroidota; class Bacteroidia; order Flavobacteriales; family Flavobacteriaceae; genus Flavobacterium. The sequence continues at coordinate 72,272 of NZ_JBDTQE010000002.1, read as the reverse complement.
CAATTGGAGTAAAAAATGAAAAGTGATTAAATTTTAGGTTTTTTTGAACATCAAAAATAATTTTTTGTCCAACTGTATTGTGTTGTGCAAAAATAAAATTAGAACAAAAAAATAATAAAAGTAAAAGTTTAATTTTCATCTTTATGAAATTATAATATAGCCAAATTTACAAATTTTATTATTATCATTTTTTATTTACTTGGTCAGTTTCAAACTTGTCAAATAATGCACTCTAAAAATAGAACTTTATTTATTACAAAAACAAAGCTTTCAGTTCTGTTGCATCGCTCGGTTTCATTTTACCAGCAAGAACTAAACTTAATTGTTTTCTTCGCAAAGCAGCATCAAATCTAGATTTTTCTTCATCGGTTTGCGGGTCAATTGCAGGAACTTCAACAGGTTGCCCAGTTTCATCGACCGCTACAAAAGTATATATTGCTTCGTTTGCCTTGGTTCTGTTTCCAGATTCACGATCTTCAACCCAAACATCAATAAAAATTTCCATCGAAGTTCTAAAACTTCTAGATACTTTTGCTTCAACAGTAACAACACTTCCTAAAGGAATAGCTTTATTAAAAGCGACATGATTTACAGATGCAGTTACAGTAATTCTGCGTGAATGTCTTCTAGCAGATATACTTGCTGCTCGATCCATTCTAGCTAATAATTCACCTCCAAAAAGATTGTTTAATGGATTAGTTTCACCTGGTAAAACCATATCTGTAAGAATCGTCAATGATTCTGAAGGAAATTTTGCTTGCATAAGATTTTTTTTGCAAAGATAAACGGAAAGTCCAAGTTATAGAAAAAAAAGAGCCACAAATTAATAAATTTGTGGCTAAAATATAAGTGGTTTTATTTTTTTATAATTCTTTAATAAGAAGCCAAGCAGCAGGATTTATTGAATCTTGTATTTGAGTCATTTTATATTGTGCTTCAGTATAAGTAGCAAAACTACCATAAACTACAGGAATTAAACCATTTTCATTTCTGTCAAGAATTCTGGCATTGTAGCCTTTCGAAACTAAATATTCTAATTCTTTATTTGCATTTCTTTCATTTCTAAAAGCGCCAGCCATGATATGAAAAGGCAATGTTTTTTTAGTTTCAATTTCAGAAATTGTAGTTGCAGGATTGTCTATAAAAAAAGTAGCCTCTTGAATTTTAGCATTTACCTCTTTCTGAACATCAGCTTGCACGATTAGTGTTTCAGATTGTTCAACCTGATTTATATAAGCTTTATAACCAAAACTAGTTGTTCCTAATGATAGTATAAAAACAGCAGCATATTTTAAATACGGATTTAAATATCTTCTGTTTTCAGTTGTTGGGATTTGATAAACAACTCCTTTTTCTTCAATCTCTTCTACTTTAGCAATCGATGATTCTCTTTTTATTGATGGAGAAACGAATGAACTTAATCCGAAGGAAGCAGTCAAATAATTCAGATGATTTGAAGGTTCAAAAACCAAATTATTTTCTTGGTTTAATCTCAATTCACCAATATTTTTAAGAGATAAGTGACGCGTGCTTTCTAGCTCACTTTTCCATAAGAAAATAGCATTTTCGATAGCAACTATCGCTTGTTCGTAACTCATTTTCTCCGAAATAGAAATATGATTGGCTAACAATCCATCATTGTTTTTCAAATGAGAATTAAAAGAAATTACTTTCTTTGGTGGATAAAAAGTTTGATTACTTTCTTGTATGTTTGCAGAGATTGTTTCGGTTAAAAAAGCACCAAAACCAGGAACAGTAACACACTGGAAACGATATAATAGTTGAGATATGTGATTGGCTATATTCATTATAGCAAAATTATAAAACACAAGCGAAAAAAATAATGTTATTAACAAATGTTATTAACAATTTTGCGTTTTTTTAATGCTTTAAAAAAATTAGGTACGAATTTATGACAGAAACCGAATTACATTATTTATTGGCGCTGCAAAAAGTAGAAGGAGTTGGTGATATTATGGCTAAAAAATTGCTTAATCATTGTGGTTCGGCGGAAGCTGTTTTTACTGCAAAAACTTCGCAATTGGCTACTATTGATGGAATTGGTAGAATTTTGCTAAATAATTTAAAAAACAAAACAATTTTTGACCAAGCTGAGGCGGAACTCAAATACATTCAAAAGAATAATATAAATGTATCGTTTTTTAAAGACGAGAATTATCTCGAAAGATTAAAACATTGTGTTGACGGACCAGTTTTGTTATTTACCGCGGGGAATATTAATCTAAAACAAAAACGAATCATAAGCATTGTTGGTACGCGCCAAATCACTTCTTATGGGATCGATTTTTGCAAAAAACTCATAGCCGATTTAGCACCACTCGACCCAATAATCGTAAGTGGTTTTGCTTACGGAGTAGATATTGTAGCGCACCAAGCAGCCATAGAAAACAACTTACAAACCATCGGAGTTCTTGCCCACGGATTGAATCAAATATATCCGAAAAACCATAAAAAATACATGTCAAAAGTCGAAGAAAACGGCGGCTTTATGACCGAGTTTTGGAGTAATTCTAGTCCCGAAAGAGAAAATTTTGTAAAACGGAATCGTATTGTAGCAGGAATATCGGAAGCAACTATTGTTATAGAAAGTGCCGACTCTGGCGGATCGCTGATCACAGCAAACTTGGCAAATGATTACAATCGAGATGTTTTTGCGGTTCCAGGAAGAATCTCAGACAAGTATAGTCAAGGATGCAACAATCTTATAAAAACTCAACGAGCACATTTACTTTCCAGTGCTGCGGATTTGGTTTATATCCTCAATTGGGAATTAGAAAAGAAAGAGAAATCTGTACAAAAACAGTTATTTGTTACCCTCGAACCAGAAGAACAATTAATTTATGACTTTCTTCTAAAAAACGGAAAAGAACAAATGGATACCATTGCACTCGAATGCAATTTGCCTATTTTTAAACTATCTTCTTTGTTACTAAACATGGAATTAAAAGGTGCAATGAGACCTTTACCTGGGAAATTGTTTGAGGTAATATAAAAAGTCATAAATTTGCAATCAAATTCTTCCAATTAGAATTTATAACATATTTCTCACTTAAACGTTTATAGCATGCAACTGTATAACACCTTAAGCGCAGAAGAAAGAGCCGAGCTGATAGATCAAGCAGGCAAACAACGACTCACGTTGTCTTTTTATGCGTATGCCAAAATTGAAAACCCACAACAATTTCGCGACGATTTATTTATAGCTTGGAACCAGCTCGATGCGCTGGGTCGAACGTATGTAGCCAAAGAAGGAATCAACGCTCAAATGAGTGTTCCTGCCGAAAATTTTGAAGCTTTTCGTGACACTTTAGAAGCCTACGATTTCATGAAAAATATTCGTTTGAATGTAGCTGTAGAACATAATGATCATTCCTTTTTGAAACTGACTGTAAAAGTTCGTGACAAAATTGTAGCCGATGGTTTGAATGACGAAACTTTTGATGTGACCAACATTGGAGTACATTTGAAAGCCAAAGAATTCAACCAAATATTAGATGATCCGAATACGATTGTGGTCGATTTTAGAAATCACTACGAAAGCGAAATAGGTCACTTCAAAGGTGCAATAACTCCCGATGTAGAAACTTTTCGTGAATCGTTACCCATCATTAATGAGCAATTAAAAGATTTTAAAGAGGATAAAAATCTAGTAATGTATTGTACTGGTGGAATCCGATGTGAGAAAGCTTCGGCTTATTTTAAGCACCAAGGATTTAAAAATGTTTTCCAATTAGAAGGTGGAATTATCAATTATGCCAATCAAATTAAAGAAGAAAACATAGAAAGTAAATTCATTGGGAAGAATTTTGTATTCGATCATCGTTTGGGCGAAAGAATTACAGACGATATTGTTTCTCAATGTCATCAATGCGGAAAACCTTGCGATAATCATACGAATTGCGAAAATGAAGGTTGCCATTTGTTGTTTATTCAATGTGATGAATGTAAAACCGCAATGGAAAATTGTTGCTCTACAGAATGTCAGGAAATTATCCACATGTCATTGGTAGACCAAGTAAAATTACGCCGTGGTGTAAAAAACGGAAATATGATTTTCAGAAAAGGAAAATCAGACAAATTATTATTCAAACATTCGGGCGAATTGTCTGATGCTACTTTGGCAAAAGCAATAGATCCTAAGGATATTCGTCAAAAAATAAAGATTAAGAAAGTACTCGTCGGTAAAGCCGAACATTATTATGCAAAATCTGAAATTGGTTCATTTATAATAGAAAACCAAGAACTAAAAATAGGCGATAAAATTTTAATATCTGGTCCAACAACTGGCGAACAACAATTGGTTTTAGAAAAAATGTTTGTCAACGGAAACGAAGATTCTGAAGCTAAAACAGGAGCTAAAATAACATTTTCAATTCCATTTAGAGTACGATTATCTGATAAATTATATAAAATTTTAGAATCTTAAAAAAACAAAATTATGAAATATTTATGATACTTAAATCATGAACACAAATTAAGACCTCCTCATAAATATACCATATTCCAATAAAAAACAAATATTTTCTACATATGAAAACAAAACTTTTAAAAAACTTACTATTATCAACCCTAATTTCTTTTTCAATAAATGGAATGGGGCAAACAAAAAGAGATTTAAAACAAGAAGAAAAAAATAAAAAAACAGTTTCAGTATTTTATCAAGGTTTATTTGGCGACAAAGAAGTGTCATTTATTGACACCTATATTGCAGAAGATTATATTCAGCACAACCCAGGAGTTGCTGATGGAAGAAAAGCTCTTAAAGATGGAGCAACACAATGGTTTGAAGGAGCACCAAAGGAAAAAATTGATATTCAACACATTGCAGCTGATGGGGATTTGGTTTTTATTCATTTAAAATCTAAAGACTATTCTGGCAAAACAATTTCGGTTATCGATATCTTTAAATTAAAGAATAACAAAATTGTAGAACATTGGGATGTAATTCAAGAAGTTCCTGATAAATCAGCTAATTCACATCCAATGTTTTAATGATTTTTACAAATAAAGAAGCCTTTCTATCATATAAATAGAAAGGTTTTTTTTAATCAAAAAATACTATCTTTACCCTCAGAACGTTTTTATTAAAAGTAGTTCCGCACTTTTAGGCGGAATGACCAATATATATTCAAAATTATGGCATGTACAAGTTGTTCAACTTCCGATGGTGGTGCGCCAAAGGGGTGTAAAAATAATGGGACTTGCGGCACCGATAGCTGCAACAAATTAACTGTTTTCGATTGGCTTTCTAACATGACTTTACCAGGAGGACAAGCACCTTTTGATTGTGTGGAAATTCGTTTTAAAAACGGAAGAAAAGAATTTTATCGTAATTCAGAAAAACTAACCCTTAGTATTGGTGATATTGTAGCTACTGAAGCTTCTCCAGGACATGATGTAGGAATTGTAACTTTAACAGGAGAATTGGTTAAAGTTCAAATGAAGAAAAAAGCAGTAAACCACGAAGGTGAAGTGCCGAAAATATACCGAAAAGCATCTCAAAAAGACATCGATATTTGGAGTACAGCTCGTGATAAAGAAGAACCAATGAAGGTTCGTGCTCGAGAAATTGCAATAGGATTAAAACTTCAAATGAAAATTTCTGATATCGAATTTCAAGGAGACGGATCTAAAGCTACATTTTATTATACCGCAGAAGACAGAGTCGATTTCAGACAATTAATCCGTGATTTTGCTAGTGCTTTCAGTACAAGAGTCGAAATGAAACAAGTTGGTTTTCGTCAGGAAGCCGCTCGTTTGGGAGGAATTGGATCTTGCGGTCGTGAGTTGTGTTGTTCTACTTGGTTAACCGATTTTAGAAGTGTAAACACATCAGCAGCTCGTTACCAACAACTGTCATTGAATCCTCAGAAACTTGCAGGACAATGCGGAAAATTAAAATGTTGTTTGAATTATGAGTTAGATACTTATATGGATGCTCTGAAAGACATTCCAGACATGGAAACCAAACTTTCGACTGAGAAAGGTGATGCAATTTGTCAAAAAATAGATATTTTTAAAGGGTTAATGTGGTTTGCTTACATCGGAAATTTTGCGCAATGGCATATTCTAAAAGTGTCAGAAGTAAAAGAAATCATGGCGCAAAATAAAGAAAAAATAAAAGTTTCTGCCCTAGAAGATTTTGCTATCGAAATTGAAAAACCAGCAGTCGAAAAAACTTTTCAAAATGCAATGGGGCAAGACAGTTTAACTCGTTTTGACCAACCTAAAAAAAGTAATAAGAAATCGAATAAAAATCGTCGTCCAGAAATTGCAGGAAAAGAGAAAACCCCTAATGTAGGACCAAAAGTGATTCAAAAAATCACCCCGAATTCAAACTCAAATAATCCGAATCAGAGTAAACCAAATAATCCAAACCAAACCAATCAAAATAAACCACACGAGCGAAAGCGAACTGACGAAGTAAACCCAAATGGACCAAAAATTAGAAATGAAAAGAAAGATCCTAACAAATAGTTTTTTATTATTTTGTGTCGCTTTTGGATTTATTTCGTGCGACAAGTCTCAAGTTTTTGACGAGTATCATACCTTTGATGATGGTTGGAGAAAAAACAGTGTAATCAATTTTACTTTCGACCAAGAAGTTTCGAAAAAACCTTATAATTTATTCATCAACATTCGTGACAACGATGATTATGAGTTTAGTAATTTGTTTCTAATTGTAAAACTAGAACATCCAGATGGTTTAATAAAAGTAGATACTTTAGAATACTTAATGGCAAATCCAGACGGAAGCTTACTTGGAGAAGGATTTTCAGATATAAAAGAAAGTAAATTGTGGTATAAAGAAAATATGGTTTTTCCTAAAAAAGGGAAATACAATCTCTCTATACAACAAGCCGTAAGACAAACTGGAAAAGTACAAGGAGTCGAAAAATTAGAAGGAATTACCGAAATAGGTTTTAGAATAGAATCGTTAGAAAAACAATAAAAAATGGCACAAAAACTGAATACTCGCAAACCAGATTATTCACAATATGTGAAAAAATTTTGGAAATATTTCTTCATCGCTTTTGGCGGAATATTATTGTTTTTTCTATTTGCCTCTTGGGGTCTTTTGGGGTCGATGCCCTCATTTTCTGAGTTAGAAAACCCAGAATCTAATTTAGCCACCGAAATAATTTCTGCCGACGGAGTAACGCTAGGTAAGTTTTACAACGAAAACAGAACACCAATAAAATACAAGGATTTACCCAAACATTTAGTAGATGCTTTAATATCTACCGAAGACGAACGTTTTAGAGAGCATTCAGGAATTGACGGAAAAAGAACTTTAAGCGCCACTTTAAGCTTAGGAAGACGAGGCGGAGCAAGTACATTAACACAACAATTAGCAAAATTACTTTTTCACGGAGAAGGTTCTAAATTTTTACCTTTTAGAATGGTCCAAAAAGTAAAAGAATGGATTATTGCTATTCGTCTAGAACGTCAATATACAAAAGATGAAATTATTGCCATGTATCTTAATAAAGCCGATTTTATTAATACCGCAGTGGGAATTCGTTCGGCATCAAAAGTGTATTTCGCAAAAGAACCCAAAGATTTAACTGTCGATGAAGCAGCTATGTTGGTAGGAATGCTAAAAAATCCATCATTATTTAATCCTTTGCGAAGAGAAGAAAAAGTAAGAGAACGCAGAAATGTTGTTCTAAAACAAATGGAAAAAAACGGTTGTTTGTCAACCTCTGAAAAAGAAAAATACCAAAGCAAACCTATTGTATTAACTTTTACACCCGAAAAATATAACGAAGGTTCAGCCACTTATTTCCGTGAATACCTTCGCGATTATATGAAAAAATGGGCTGTCGAAAATAAAAAAGAAGATGGTTCAGATTATAACATTTACTCCGATGGACTAAAAATATACACCACTATAGATTCTAGAATGCAATTATATGCCGAAGAAGCTGTAAAAGAACACTTAAAAAACCTACAAGAAGAATTTTTCTTAGAAGCCAAGCAAAACAAAACCGCTCCTTTTATTAGAATTTCACAACCTGAGATAGACAAACTTATGCTGCGTTCTATGAAAACCACAGAGCGTTGGCGAATTATGTCTGAAGAAGGAAAAGACGAAGATGAAATCATAAAATCATTTAGCATAAAAACTAAAATGACTGTGTTTACTTGGGACGGAGACAAAGATGTCGAGATGACTCCAATGGATTCTATAAGATATTACAAACACTTCCTACAACCGGGAGTAATGTCTATGGAACCGCAAACAGGACAAGTAAAAGTATGGGTTGGAGGTATCGATTACAGATATTTTCAGTACGACCACGTAGGTTTAGGAGCGCGTCAGGTAGGATCTACATTCAAACCATTTGTTTATGCAACCGCAATAGAACAATTAGGAATGTCACCATGTGACACTATTATCGACGGACCATTTATAATCCGCAAAGGAAAACACAACGTAACCGAAGATTGGGAACCAAGAAATTCTGATGGAAGATACCGAGGTATGGTAACGCTCAAAAAAGCATTAGCAAACTCTATCAACACTGTTTCGGCAAAACTAATAGACAAAACAGGTCCAGATGCAGTCATTGCTTTAATGAGAAAACTAGGCGTAAATTCCGAAATTCCATCGCAACCTTCTATCGCATTAGGAGCTGTCGATATTACTGTAAAAGATATGGTAGCCGCTTACAGCACATTTGCCAACCAAGGAATATATATGAAACCACAAGTAATTTCAAAAATAGAGGATAAAAACGGGAACGTAATCTACGAACCAAAATTGGAATCTAGAGACGTACTTAGTAAAGATATTGCTTATGCCGTTATCAAATTATTAGAAGGCGTTACCGAATCTGGTTCGGGAGCCAGACTAAGAGGAACAGGTTCGGGAGGTTATGCGTACAAACGAGTAACAGGATATCCGTACGGATTTACAAATCCAATTGCGGGAAAAACAGGAACTACACAAAACCAGTCCGATGGTTGGTTTATGGGAATGGTGCCCAATCTTGTAACAGGTGTTTGGGTAGGAAACGAAGACCGTTCGGCACATTTTCGCACCATCGCAAACGGACAAGGCGCAACCATGGCTTTGCCAATTTGGGGATTGTTTATGAAAAAATGTTATGCAGACCCCAACTTACATGTATCAAAAGAAGATTTTGAACGTCCAAAAAACCTAACTATAAATGTCGATTGCGCTACCGAAAGAAGAAGAGTTCGAGACACCACAGCTACAGATTCAACGGCAGTTAAACCAGAAGAACAAAACACAGACGAGTTCGGAATATAATAAAAATAAGGAGCTATTCCCGCCATACGCTATATCTTTTCCTTGCTAAAGAAGCAAGAAAAAGGATGCCGCTGCTGTCGGGGCTAGGGGAAAAGCAAGAAGAAACCAAAACACACAATTAAACCAAACTTATATGACCTTATATTTCTTATATGGTTTAAAAAATAAAATGTAAGTCAAAATGATAAACAAAAAAGTAAGTAATGTACAAGAAGCATTACAAGATATACAAAACGGACAAACCATCATGTTAGGTGGTTTTGGTCTTTGCGGAATCCCAGAAAACAGTATTGCCGAACTCGTAAAAAAAGACGTAAAAGAATTAACCTGTATCTCCAATAACGCAGGAGTAGATGGTTTTGGTTTGGGTTTACTTTTAGAAAAACACCAAATCAAAAAAATGATTTCTTCTTATGTAGGAGAAAATGCCGAATTTGAACGTCAAATGTTATCAGGAGAATTAGATGTAGAACTCACGCCACAAGGCACATTGGCCGAAAAATGCCGATCTGCACAAGCAGGAATTCCAGCATTTTTTACCCCAGCAGGTTACGGAACCGAAGTCGCTGAAGGAAAAGAATCTAGAGAGTTTAACGGTAAAATGCACATTATGGAACTGGCTTATAAAGCCGATTTTTCTATTGTAAAAGCTTGGAAAGGCGATACCGCTGGAAACTTAATATTTAAAGGAACGGCTAGAAACTTCAATTCATGTATGGCTGGTGCAGCAAAAATAACCATTGCCGAAGTCGAAGAATTAGTCGAAGCTGGTACATTAGATCCAAACCAAATTCACATTCCTGGAATTATGGTCAACCGTATTTTTCAAGGAGAAAAATTTGAGAAAAGAATAGAACAACGCACCGTTAGAACAAGATAGTCATGGCTTTAGATAAAAATCAAATTGCAAAACGCATCGCACAAGAAGTACAAGATAATTATTTCGTTAACCTAGGAATTGGAATTCCAACCTTAGTAGCTAATTATGTTCGTGAAGATATTTCGGTAGAATTTCAAAGTGAAAACGGAGTGCTAGGAATGGGTCCATTTCCATTTGAAGGGGAAGAAGATGCGGATATTATCAATGCTGGAAAACAAACGATTACCACATTACCAGGAGCTAGTTTTTTTGATTCTGCTTTTAGTTTCGGAATGATTCGTGCAAAAAAAGTAGATTTAACTATTCTTGGCGCCATGGAAGTATCTGAAAATGGCGATATTGCCAACTGGAAAATCCCAGGAAAAATGGTAAAAGGAATGGGTGGCGCAATGGATTTAGTTGCTTCTGCCGAAAACATCATCGTCGCTATGATGCATGTAAACAAAGCAGGAGAAAGTAAAATATTAAAAAAATGTACTTTGCCACTAACAGGTGTTGGTTGTGTAAAAAAAGTAGTTACAGAATTGGCTGTTTTAGAAATCACTCCAAAAGGATTTAAATTATTAGAACGAGCGCCTGGAGTTTCGGTTGAAGAAATCATAAAAGCCACCGAAGCCGAATTAATTATAGATGGAGAAATTCCAGAAATGATAATCTAAAATATTTATTTGTAATTTTTTATAGATAGCAATACTAAAAAGTATTGCTATTTTTTTTAATCTTAAAAAACGAATTATTTGTTTTTTATCGATTTTTAACATCATTTTATCGATTTTACTGATGAATGCATAAAATAAATCACATATAATTAATTTATTGTTAATTATTTAATAAATTCACCCTGAATTTTATAAAAACGTATTTTATTTTAAAATTTTATAAAAAATATTTTTATTGTTAAGTTTTAACAATATATATGGGAAAACCGTAAAATAATTTAAACAAAATAAAATAATTTCACATTTTTATAAAACTAACCAACCAAAAACCAAATTAATTATGAAAAAACAATTTAGAGGCATTGCCTCAGTGTTTGCGTTATCCTTATTTACGCTATCCAGTTTCGCTCAAGAAACGGATAAAAATGTGAATCAAAGATCTTCTGGCGAAAATGGTCTGCCAAACTTAATTACCTTTAACGAAAAATCAACTTATAAAAGTTCTGATTTTCAACAAATCTTCACGGATCAATTAGGTTTAAAACAAAACGAATCATTTTCTAAAATTAAAAACGAATCCGATCCACAGGGATTTACACATGAAAAATTCCAATTATTCCATCAAGGAATTAAAGTAGAATTTTCAACTTATACTTTACACTCAAAAAATGGTAAAATAGCCTCTATGAGTGGTGAATTTTATGACATTAAAAATGTTAATACCGTAGCTTCTTTAACACCACAAGCCGCATTAAATAAAGCAATGTTGCAAATTGGTGCAAGTCATTATTTATGGGAAAACCCTATTGAATCTGCTACAATGGAGTATAATAAGCCTCAGGGTGAACTGGTAATCCTACCTATATTTGACCGTGAAGGTAAAGCAACTAATTACAGATTGGCCTATAAATTTGATATATATGCAACTGCACCTGTAAGTCGTGGCGATATTTATATTGATGCAATTACAGGCCAAAAACTATTTTATAATGCTACAATTAAACATTTAGGCGAATATTCTAATGGTAAAGGTTTAAGTGGTAAAGTTACAAATAGTATGTTGAAAGCTCCTGCATTGGTAGCGGCTACAGCAGCTACTCGTTACAGTGGTTCTCAGTCCATTGAAACTACTTTAAGCGGATCTTCATATATTTTATCTGAAGTAGCTAGAGGAAGTGGGATTCAGACTTATAATATGAAAAAAGGAACTAGTTATACTGCAGCAGTTAATTTTACAGATGTAGATAATAATTGGACCGCAACTGAATTTAATAATACAAATAAAGATAATGCAGCTTTAGACGCTCATTGGGGCGCTGAGAAAACTTATGATTATTGGAAAAATATTCACGGAAGAAATAGTTATAATAATGCTGGTGCAAAAATTAATAGCTATGTACACTATAGCAGTGCGTATAATAATGCCTATTGGGATGGTACGCGTATGACTTATGGAGATGGTAGTGGTACAGGTGGATTTAATGCACTAACAGCATTAGATGTTTGTGGTCACGAAATTGGACATGCAGTTTGTTCTAATACTTGCAATTTAACTTATTCAAACGAGTCAGGTGCAATGAACGAAGGATTCTCTGATATTTGGGGGGCTTGTATAGAGAATAATGCTGCGCCTACAAAACAAATTTGGTTAATAGGTGAAGATATTGAGATGAGATCTGGTCACCTTTCTCTTCGTTCTATGAGTAATCCTAACACAGAAGGACAACCTGACACTTATAAAGGGACATACTGGTATACTGGTACAGCAGACTCTGGAGGAGTACACACGAATTCAGGAGTATTAAACCATTGGTTTTATATTCTTTCTGTTGGTAAATCAGGTACAAATGATATAGGAAACGCTTTTAGTGTAACAGGAATTACAATAGCTAAAGCCGAGAAAATTGCTTTCCGTACAGAGAGTGTTTATTTAACAGCTAGTTCTAACTATGCAGCAGCAAGAACTGGTGCGATTCAAGCAGCTACTGATTTATATGGAGCTGGTTCTGCTGAGGTAATTGCAACAACAAATGCTTGGTATGCAGTTGGTGTTGGTGCCGCTTATGCAGGTTCAGCAGACACTGTTGCGCCTTCTATACCATCTAGCTTAGCAGCATCAGGAACAACATCATCTTCTACTAATTTATCTTGGACAGCATCTACAGACAATGTAGCAGTAACAGGATACAATGTTTACAACGGAGCTACTCTAGCAACAACAGTAACAGGAACAACTGCAACAGTATCGGGTCTTACAGGATCAACTACTTATACATTTACTGTAAAGGCTAAAGATGCAGCGGGAAATCTTTCTGCTGCAAGTAATGCTGTAAGTGTTACAACTTTAGCTGGTTCGGCAGTTACCTACTGCACATCAACAAGTAGTAATACTGCTGATGAAAAAATTGGAAAAGTTGTTTTAGGATCTATAAGCAATACATCAACTGGAACAGCTGGTTATGAAAATTTTACTGCGCTATCTACTAACCTAGTTAGATCTACTGCAAATACAATTACTATCACACCATCTTGGACATCGACAGTTTATGCTGAAGGTTATGCTGTTTGGATTGATTATAATAAAAATGGATTGTTTACAGATGCAGGAGAATTGGTTTTCTCTAAAGCAGCTTCAACTGCAACACCAGCAACCGGATCGTTCACTATTCCTGCTACTGCAACATTAGGAGCAACAAGAATGAGAGTTTCTATGGATTATAATGCGATTCCTACTTCTTGTCAATCTTTTACTTACGGCCAAGTAGAAGATTACACAGTAAACATTACGGCTTCCTTTGCTATTACAGCAACAACTGAGTTAAATAGTGTTGAAGCATTATCTTTCAATTTATATCCTAATCCTGTAGAAAATATGTTGAATATTTCTGTGATTGATAACAGAAAAGCAACTTATAGAATTTATAATATGATTGGGCAAGATGTGAAATCAGGAAACCTTAATCAAAACGAAATTAATGTTTCTAATCTTGAATCAGGGCTTTATATCTTTGAAGTAAATGATGGAGAAAAAACAATAACTAAAAAGTTTGTTAAAAAATAATCTTTTTATATTGAAACTAAAATGCCTCACAATTCGTGAGGCATTTTTTATTTCTAGTAGTTATATTTTTGTTTTAATCAGTTTTCTAACACTTTCCGATTGTCCAAATTCTAGACTTTCTAAAAAAGGATAAGTAGTTTCTGGAAAACTTACCCAAGGATTCACTCCTAAATAAAGCTCTTTCATATTAGTGAAATTCACAATTTCTGCTGGAAGTGTTTTAAGTAAGTTTCCGTCTAAATCTAATAATGTTAAGTTAGTCAATTTGCAAAGTTCGACAGGGAATTTTTTGATTTGATTTTTATCTAAAATTAAATTTTTGAGATTAATTAGATTTCCAATCTCTGAAGGAATAACTTGAATGATATTACTTTTCACATTAATAATAGTCAATTCCGATAAATTTCCAATTTCCAAAGGCAAAATGGTAATGTTATTTTTTTCTAAATTCAACACTTTTAGTTTAGATAAAGAACCTATTTCTAAAGGGATTTCACTTATTTTGTTATCAAATAAAACAAGTTCGGTTAGGTTTCTTAGATTGCCAATTTCAAGAGGAATTACTTCGATTTTATTATTACTAAAGTTAATTTTCTTTAGTTTTAATAATTTTCCAATGTAAGGAGAAATAACTTCCATTTTGTTTTTTTGAAACTCCAATTTTTCTAAATTGGCAAGTTTTCCAAGTTCGATAGGAAATTTTAAAAACAAATTATTGTTGATATATAGTTCCCTCAATTTGGTTAATTTCCCAATTTCAAAAGGTAAAGATTGTAGGTTATTATAGTTTAACCACAGTTTTTCAATATTTACAAATCGACCAATTTCTACAGGAAGTTTTGTAAGATTTCTGTTGTTTAAATTAAGTTCTTTGTATTTTTCAGGGTTTGGTGCTTCCATGATTTCTGTCATAGAACGACTTTCTGCTTCTTGCGCATTTACAGAAAAAACTGCGCAAATAAACAACACTAATAGGAGTGCTTTTTTTAGGTGTTTCATATTTCACTAAATTTGGGACAACAAAAATAGTAATATTTAGATAAAATTCTGATAATCGGATACTTATTTAAATAAAAAGATTAAAAAAACCAACCAGCTACTAAAATAGCTGTAATCACACAAATTACATCTACAATAAGCATCGTTCCTAAAGCATAACGCGTATTTTTTATATTTACCGAACCGAAGTAAACTGCAATTACGTAAAAAGTGCTTTCAGCACTGCATTGAAAAATACTACTCAATCTTCCAGTCATAGAATCGGCTCCAAAAGTATTCATAGAGTCTATTAAAAAACCTCTAGATCCAGCGGAACTAAAAGGACGAAGCATTGCTACTGGTAACGCATCGGTGATGCCTTTATTCACGCCCATATTTGAAAATATAAATGCAATTCCATCACTAATAATTTCAAATAATCCACTGTTTCTAAATAAGGAAATGGCAACTAACATTCCCAAAACATAAGGAAAAATAGTAACTCCGGTTTTAACACCGTTATTGGCTCCTGATACAAAAGCTTCGAAAACAGTGGTGTTAGCTTCAGCAAATTTCTTTTCCTTAATGAAAGAAAAAATCAACGTAAAAGCAATAATCCCAACCAATATTAACGCAGAAAGATTAGAGGTGAAATAATTTTTTCCAATTAAATCTAAATGGTTCACATACATTAACAAACCAACGATTGATGCAATTAGTACCATTAAACCTGTTATTAATGATGCACTTTTGAAATTTATTTTTTGTTTGATTCCCACAATCAAAAAAGCTGCAATTGTGCCAATAAAAGAAGTAATAATACAAGGCAACATAACATCGGCAGGGTTACTTGCATTGGCAGCAGCGCGATATCCAATAATAGAAGTGGCTATTAATGTAAGACCTGAAGCATGCAAACATAGAAACATAATTTGTGCATCGCTTGCTTTGTCTTTCTCAGGATTAAGTTCTTGTAAGCTTTCCATGGCTTTAAGCCCAAATGGAGTGGCTGCAGAGTCTAATCCTAAAAAATTTGCCGCGAAATTTAAGGTCATATAAGATATCGATGGATGATTTTTTGGAATACTAGGAAATACTTTTACAAAAACAGGGCTTAATAATTTGGCTAATTTTCCAGATGCTCCAGAGATAATTAAAAGCTCCATCAATCCGCAGAAAAAGGCCAAATAAGCCATAAGCGGAATAATCAAATCAAGTATTGTCGTTTTACAAGTTGGTAATAATCCGTCTGATTTTTGTACGCCACTGAAAATTTTTACCGTTTTGTTTTTGTAAACATAAGTAGTATCGGGATTGATGCTATTGTCTGCATTCGTTTTTATATTATTTATCACCATGGTTTGTTCAGGTGATTTTTCGATGCTGTCTTTTATAAAAGCAGGAATTTGATTTAGATATTTTTCAGAAATTAAAATTGGATCATCTTTTTTCCCGTTCAAAATAAAATCAATTGTGTAATTGTTTCCAGAAAACAAACTGAAGACAACAAATAGAATAGATGAAATAAAAATTACTAACCAAAATCTACTTAATACCATAATTTATTTTTTTAAAATTCTATAACACCGATTTCACAAATTTACACAAATTTTATCTGTGTAAATTTGTGAAATCGGTGTTTATTTTACACGTGAATAATTTCTTCTTCAATCAATAAATCTTCTCTTCGCAGTCGTAAAAAAATCTGAGCGACTGCAATGGTGTCTTTTTCGCAATAGGTTACAATACGGTCGATATCCTTTTCTACATAAAAAACATGACCTACTTGCGAACCATCAATATCTCCTTTTGATGATGGAATTCCCAGTACTTTACACATTAATTTCAAAGAAGTGAAATGCTTATAATCGCCAAATTTCCATAATTCTAAAGTATCTAAATGTGGAATTTCCCATGGCTTTTTTCCAAATAAATTGAGCTTGTTTGGAATTGCAATTTGATTAATAATCATGCGTCGAGCCATAAACGGAATGTCGAATTCCTTTGCATTGTGACCACACAAAACATGTTGCGGTTGGTTAAAATGATTGTTTAATAAATTTATAAAATCATGAAGAATTTTCTTTTCTTCCCCAAAAAAAGAAGTCACTCTAAAGTTTCGAATATCTCCTTTTATCGTAAAATAACCTACCGAAATACAAACAATTTTTCCAAACTCGGCCCAAATTCCAGCTCGGTCATAAAACTCTTCACCCGAAAAATCCTCTTTGCGCTGGTATTGTGTTTTTTGCTCCCAAAGTTGTTTCATTTCATCATCAAGCGAATTGAAATTTTCTTCTTCTGGAACGGTTTCTATATCTAGGAAAAGGATGTTGTTGAGGTTAATTTTTTCAATCATAATTTAGACTTCTTAGGATTTTAATTGTCAAAACTTAAACTTTTAAAAATCTAAGATAGTTTAAATTTCTTACAATATAAAAAGTATAATTTAAAATAAACTTTGTTGATTTGTTGGGTTTTCGTGTTCTAATAACCATTTTTTGCGCCACAAACCACCAGCATATCCGGTAAGCGAACCATCAGTTCCTATGACGCGATGACAAGGAACAACAATCCATAATGGATTTTTACCATTTGCCGATGCTGCAGCACGAATTACTTTTGGGTCACCTAATTTTTTTGCCAAATCGAGATAAGAAATAGTTTTTCCAAAAGGAATATTGCTTAATTCCTGCCATACTTTTTGTTGAAAATCGGTTCCTTTAGGATTGAGTTTGAAAGTAAAATCAGTTCTTTTTCCCTCGAAATAGTCGCGAAGTTGATGTACAGCCTCTTGTAGTTCTAGAGGAATTTCATTAGAAACGGTGCCTTCGGACAAAACAGAAATAACAGCAATACCATTTTCGTCTCCTTCTATTTTTGTAATGCCCAATGGCGAATTTATAAAGCAAGTTTCCATTTGAGAAATGATTTTGTAATACCTGACAGGTTTTGAAAACCTGTCAGGTATGCATTAGTTTGAATAAATATAAGCCTCAATTGCTTTCAATTCCCTATCAGACATTGCTTTTGTTATAGCAAAATTTGTTTTCATCACTTCATACTGACTCGGATCGACAAGTGGAGTTGCATCGTTTTTTAAGAAATCGACAATGTTTCCATTTTTAGTTTTATAAGCTGTAGCAATCTCTTGAATGCTAGGGCCAACAATTTTTTGATCTACTTGATGGCAAGCCACACAATTTCCTTTTCCTTCAAAAATTTCTTTTCCTAATGCTTCTGGAGTTTTTACTTCGGTGCTTGATTCAGTTGGTTTTCCAAAAGATTCTTCACTTTCTTTTTTGCAAGAAAATAAAATAATAAATAGTATAAAAAAATAATGTTTCATTTTAAAAAAAATTAGTTTTTATGAAAATGTTTGCCCTAGCCCAGATAGAAACGGAAATCCTTTTTCTTTTTTTCTTTAAAAAAGAAAAAGATTGAAGTAAATAGCTGGAAATAGCTTCAAATAAAATTATTTATTCAATAAAATAGCGGCTTCTTTAGCAAAATAGGTAGAAATTAAACTTGCGCCTGCTCTTTTAATACACATTAATTGTTCCATCATGATTTTGTCGTGATCAAGCCAACCTCTTTCGGAAGCGGCTTTTATCATGGCATATTCTCCCGAAACATGAAAAACAGTTACGGGAACATTTACCGCATTTTTTACTTCACGAACGATATCTAAATAGGCAATTCCTGGTTTTACCATAACCATATCGGCACCTTCTTCAACATCCATCAAAGCTTCTTTGATGGCTTCGATGCGATTGGCATAATCCATTTGATAGGTTTTTTTATCTTTTGGAATTTCAGCATTGTCAACAGGAGCACTGTCTAATGCATCACGAAATGGTCCGTAAAATGCCGAAGCATATTTAGCCGAATAACTCATTATTCCCACATTATGAAAGCCCGCAGCGTCTAAACCTTGGCGCAAACGCAGTACACGTCCGTCCATCATATCGCTTGGCGCAACAAAATCGGCTCCCGCTTGTGCATGAGAAACTGCCATTTTTACTAACGCTTCATTGGTTGCATCATTTGCAATATCTCCATTTTCAATGATTCCGTCGTGACCGTAAATTGAGTACGGATCTAGCGCGACATCTGGCATGACAATCATTTCTGGACAAGCAGTTTTAATAGCCTTGATCGCTCTTTGCATTAATCCATCAGTATTCCAAGCTTCTTTTCCGGTGTTGTCTTTTAGAGATTCATCAACTTTTACATAAATATTTACCGCACGAATTCCTAAAGCGAATATTTCTTTGACTTCTTCGACTGTTAAATCGATAGAACGACGGTAAATTCCAACCATAGATGGGATTTCTACTTTTACGTTTTCACCTTCTGTAATGAACATGGGAAACATAAAATCGCTTGGACTTAATGTGGTTTCACGTACTAATGAACGAATACTTTCGTTTACTCGTAATCTTCTGCCTCTTTGTAATGGGAACATATTTTTATTTTTTCTCGCAAAGGCGCAAAGGCGCAAAGCGAAGTTATTTTATAATTTTAATTTTTTTAACCACATAGAAACATAGATTTTATTTAAGTCGCTTTGCTCAAGATAGACTAGATAGATTATATGTTTGAAATTTTAATTTCTCTATTTTTCCTTTTTGAAATCTTAAATCTATGTTTCTATGTGGTTAAATTTTCTAAATCCAGTCAACAGGTTTTTCTAACACTTTAATTAATTTTTCTTCTTCGCTTCCAACTTCTGGGTGATGGTCATAAACCCATTGCACATGTGGTGGCAAACTCATCAAAATACTTTCTATTCTTCCATTGGTTTTTAGTCCAAAAAGTGTGCCTTTGTCATGTACTAAATTGAACTCTACATAACGTCCACGACGAATTTCTTGCCATCTTCTTTGTGCTGGAGTATAAGGTAAATTTTTTCTTTTTTCTATAATTGGAACATACGCTTCTAGGAAAGAATTTACAACTTCGGTTACAAAATTGTACCAATCTTCCATTTTCATGGTGTCGGTTTGCTTGCAATAATCAAAAAACAATCCGCCTAATCCACGTGCTTCATTTCTGTGAGCATTCCAAAAATAGTCATCACATTGTTTTTTGTATTTTGGATAAAATTCTGGATTATGTTTATCGCAAGCAGTTTTGCATGTTTGATGAAAATGAATCGCATCTTCTTCAAATAAATAATAAGGTGTGAGATCTTGTCCGCCGCCAAACCACGAATTGATTACGTTTCCATTATCGTCATACATTTCAAAATAACGCCAATTGGCATGAACAGTTGGCACCATTGGGTTTTTAGGGTGAATGACTAGACTTAATCCGCAAGCAAAAAAATCCGCTTCGCCAACGTTGAATAATTTCTGCATCGAATCTGGTAGTTTGCCATGGACAGCAGAAATGTTTACACCACCTTTTTCGATTACGTTTCCGTTTTCGATAACGCGTGTTCTTCCACCGCCACCTTCTGGACGTTCCCAAATATCTTCTCGAAATTTCGCTTTACCTTCAACGGCTTCTAATCCATGACAGATCTGATCTTGAAGATGAAGTATGTATTGGTAGAATTTATTTTTCATTTTTCATTAAATAAGTAACTATTAGGAGAATCAAAATATAAATACCAATCTCTTTAAAAATTCCAATAAAAAAATAATTTATATCGCAATCACCATCAAGACAAGTTATTTTTCCTGAAAAGATAAAATTAGAAATTATAAACAGTATTGAAATGATATGAATTAATAGATTGGAATTTCTAATTTTATTTACCCAAAATAATTGACTTAAAATAGGATAAGTAAACATTAAAAACCAACCAGAAAACCAATATTCCCCTTTAAATCTATTCACTAAATCCTCATCTTTCATTAGATATAAAAACCATAACAATAAAAAAAGAACTCCTGAATATTTTATTATATATATTGACGAATCGATAAACTTCTGAGTATCAATCCTCATAACTACCTTAAAGTTGATTAATATAAAAGTAACTATTCCAAAACCAAAAAATATTGGCTGGATTAAATAACTATTTATAAAATCTTCTATCATAATGTTTCTATTTACTGACCATATTCTTTCACCGCATCAATAAATGCTTTGGCGTGATCTACGGGAATATTTGGTAAAATACCGTGACCTAGATTTACGATGTATTTGTCTTTTCCAAATTCGTCAATCATTTCATGTACCATTTTCTTAATCACAGGAATTGGCGAAAGCAAACGACTTGGATCAAAATTACCTTGTAAAGTAATGTTTCCACCAGACAAATATCTTGCATTTCGTGGCGAACAAGTCCAATCTACGCCAAGTGCCGACGCTTTACTCTTACCCATTTCGCCTAAGGCAAACCAACACCCTTTTCCGAAAACAATAACGGGTGTAATATCTGCTAATGCTTCGACGATTTGATTGATATATTTCCATGAGAATTCTTGATAATCTACTGGAGAAAGCATGCCTCCCCAAGAATCAAAAACCTGAATGGCATTACAACCCGATTTTACTTTTTCTATCAAATAGGCAATGGTTGTGTCCGTAATTTTTTGTAATAAAACGTGTGCCGCTTCTGGATGCGAAAAACAAAATCCTTTGGCTTTATCGAAGCTTTTAGACCCTTGTCCTTCTACGGCATAACACATAATTGTCCATGGTGAGCCCGCAAAACCAATTAGCGGAACTTCATCATTTAGCATTTGTTTTGTTAATTTGATCGCGTCAAAAACATAACCTAATGTTTCGTGAACATCTGGAACAACGACTCTTTCTACATCTTGAATAGTACGAATAGGATTGGGCAAAAAAGGACCAACATTTTCTTTCATCAATACTTCTATCCCCATGGCTTGTGGCACGACCAAAATATCCGAAAACAAAATGGCAGCATCAGGGGCAATTCTACGAATAGGTTGCACGGTGATTTCGGCAGCTAATTCTGGGGTTTGACAACGGGTAAAAAAATCGTATTTGTCGCGTAAAGCGATAAATTCTGGTAAATATCTTCCCGCTTGACGCATCATCCAAACTGGCGGACGTTGTACAGTTTCTCCTTTGAGTGCTTTTAGAAATAGGTCGTTTTCAATCATTTTATTTATTGTTAGACCTGACAGGTTTCAAAAACCTGTCAGGTTTATTATTATTTATATTCGTTGATACATTCCTCAATCACATCTTCGATAGTTGGATTTTCGGCAATGATACTGTTTTTTGTAATTTTTTGTAAGGCTTCTGCGGTGGTTTCGCCAATGCAGAAACAAGTTTCTTTTTTGATGGTGTTGTCTTTCAGATAACTTTCTACGCCAGATGGACTAAAAAATAAAATGGCTTCTACCGAATCTTTTATTTTTTGAGGTGTTAATGTGGTTTCGTACACTTGAATCTCATTGAAAGTAACATGCTCTTCTTTTAAAGCTTGAGGCAATGTTTCTCTGCGTAAGTTTCCGCTAAAAAAAGTAAAGCTATCGTTGGGATGAATTAGCGTAATGATTTCGGCCAAATCTGAAGCATAACCCGTGTAAACATCGACATTAAAACCATTTTCTGATAATAATATTTTAGTTTTTAATCCAACGCAGAAAACGTTTTTAGTTTTTAATTCGGCACATTTAGGATGTGATAACAAACTATGCACCGCATTTTGACTGGTAAAAATTAGGTTGTCATTCACTTCTTTTAGCTCAAACGGTTTGTTTTCTGTTTTAATAAAATCAGCTTCAATTACATTAAAATTTGCATTTACTAATGCTTCTTTTTGAATGTTTGACAGTATTTTTGTGGATAATATGTTGATTGGAGTACTCATTATTTTTTTAGTTTTTCTTTTATGGATTGCATCAATTGTACGCCGCCGTTTTCAAAAATTTCTTGAGCACTATTGTATCCTAATTGCTTCCATTCCTGCACTTCAATTATTTTGTTTACTTCAATTTTTTCTTTTCCATCAATAGAAAACAAAACCCCTTGAAAATGGATTGTTTCGTCTTTTTCGTTAAATTTTGCAAAAGCTCCAATTGGCGCAGTACAACCGCCTTCTAACGTTCTTAAAAATTGACGTTCTATGTAAGTTGTTATTTCGGTTTCAATATGATTTAATTCGGTTAAAGCATTTAAGGAATAAGTGTCATTTCCCATGGCAACCACCATCATGGCGCCTTGTGCTGGTGCAGGAATCATCCAATCTAGATTAATATAATTTTCTGGTTTTAGATTTATTCTTTCTAAACCTGCGGCGGCAAAAACGGCTCCGTTCCAGTTATTGTCTTTCAGTTTTTGCATTCTGGTATTTACATTGCCACGCAAATCAATAACTGTATGTTTAGGGTATTTGTGCAACCATTGTGCTTGTCTTCGCAAACTTCCTGTCGCTACTGTTGCCTCTTTAGTTAAGAAATCGAGATTGTTATTATATACTAAAATATCTTTTTCGTTGGCTCTTTCTAAAACGGCTGCTTGCACGATTCCTTGTGGCAAAGCAGTTGGAACGTCTTTCATAGAGTGAACAGCAATATCGATATCGCCATTTATCATGGCAATATCTAATGTTTTTGTGAAAATTCCGGTTATTCCGAGTTCATAGAGTGGTTTATCGAGAATGATATCTCCTTGAGATTTTACCGCTACAATTTTGGTTTTATAGCCTAAATCATTTAACATTTTCTCAACATGATGTGCTTGCCAAAGTGCTAATTCACTATCACGAGTTCCTATTTTTATTATTCTTTCAGCCACAATTTAGTGCAATTTTTTACCGCTATAATTCGCAAATTTTTTAATTCGCAAATTTGTGGCCGTTTTTTATTTTATAATTGAAATATTTTATTGATATAATCGATGCTTTCATCAACCATTGTGTCTTCGTCTTTGAGGTGATTGGCAAAATGATTGGTTATTTTTTGAATAATGCGATTGCTAATGAGTTCGGCTTGCTCTTCGTCAAAATTTGATAATTTTTTTCTTTGAAAAGTTAACTCTTTTTCTTTAATCGTGTTTAATTTTGCTTTGAGTGCATGAATTGTTGGAGCATATTTTCTCCCATTCATCCAGGTGTTAAATTCTTCTTTTATTTCGTCGATAATAGCTTCGGCAGCAGGTATGTGTTGCTTTCTGTTTTCAAGGGTTTCATCAGTAATTTGAGATAAATCGTCCAGATGAACTAAGGTTACATTTTCTAGTTCATTTACATTGATATTTACATTTTTCGGGATAGATAAATCTAAAATCAGTAATGGTTTTTTAAGATTTAAAATGGCTTTGTCTATTGTTGGATTTTGCGCGCCAGTTGCTACCACTAGAACATCGGCTTTTTGTAATTCGATATGCAAATCGGCATAATCTTTTACAATCAAATTTAATTTTCCAGCTAATTTTTCGGCTTTGTCTTTAGTTCGATTTATTAAAGTGATATGCTCGTTTTTAGAATGTTTTACTAAGTTTTCGCAAGTATTTCTTCCTATTTTTCCTGTACCAAAAAGCAAAATATTTTTTTCACCAATATTCTCCACATTTTTCATGATGTACTGAACTGATGCAAAGGAAACTGATGTTGCTCCCGAAGAAATTTCGGTGTCTGTTTTTATCTTTTTACTAGCTTGAATGACTGCATTTACTAATCTTTCCATAAAAGAGTTAGTAAGATCTAAAGCTTTACTTTCTGTAAAAGCAATTTTTATTTGACTAATAATTTCAAAATCACCTAAAATTTGACTGTCTAAACCAGTACCAACTTTAAATAAATGAGAAATTGCTTCCTGATTTTTGTATACGTAAGCTACTTTTTGAAAGTCTTCAACGGTTCCATTACTGTTCTCACAAAGTAATTTAATGAGCTGAAATGGGTGTTGAGCAAAACCGTAAATCTCAGTTCTGTTGCAGGTTGAAGTAACGATTAAGCTTTCGATTCCTTCCGTTTTTGCTTGTTGTAATAAGTTGGATTTAGATTGTGCATCAATACTAAATTTACCACGCATCTCAGCATCAGCTTTTTTGTAATTTAGCCCGATGGCATAAAAAGAAGAGTGCTTCGAAATTGTATTGTTCTCCATAATTGTCACTTTATTCAAAAAGTTTAACAAAAGTATCTTTATCTTTTTTATAAAAGTAACGCTAGGAGGTCAATTTGTGTCGCTAAGCGGATTTTGTTATAAAAAATAGATTTTTATCGTTATTTCTTTTATTTTTGTATTAAAATCAATACTTTTTAAATTATTTATTTAGATTTATTCTAAATAAATAAAATAAAATTTCATTAATGATTAATAAAAAAACATCGCTATGAGTTCACCTGAAGAAATAAAGATTGATGATGATTTTATTTTAATTCGTTTTCAGAATGATACTGATGAGATGATTTCTTTTGAACGTCAGGTAAATAATGGATTAATACAATTTCACTTCGGGTTGAAAGGCAATGCGAAATTTATTTTTAATCAAGGAAATTATACTTTGGATTTGAAAGAAGAAAAGTCATTGTTGTTTTATAATCCGCAAAAAGAATTGCCGTTACATCTAGAAATTGAACCTAAATCATGGTTGATTTCTATACTGGTTTCTATCAAAAAATTTCACGGTTTGTTTTCTGCCGATACAGAACATATTCCTTTTTTGAGCGATGAGAATAGAGATAAAAAATATTATGGCGAAGAAAACATTTCTCCATCGATGGCAATTGTTTTGAATCAGATGTTTCATTATAATTTAAATCCATCAATAAAAAATCTTTATTATAAAGGAAAAGGCTACGAATTGTTGAGTTTATTTTTTAATCGTTCCGAAGATCCAAATGCAGAGCAATGCCCGTTTTTGATTGATGAAGAAAATGTTTTAAAAATTAAAAAAGCCAAAGAAATTATTATTGCCAATATGGCCGAACCACCAGGATTACAAGAATTAGCTGATGAAATTGGATTGAATTTAAAGAAACTAAAAATGGGTTTCAAACAAATATATGGTGATACCGTTTATGGCTTTTTGTTTGATTATAAAATGGAGCAAGCCAGAAAATTACTAGATTCTGGTTCGTATAATGTAAATGAAGTTGGTTTAAAAATAGGATATAGCACTGGAAGTCACTTTATTGCAGCTTTTAAAAAGAAATTTGCTACAACACCTAAAAAATATTTGATGTCAATAAACCCAAACAAATAAATTATTTATGTGAAACAACCAATAAATAATTGTTAATCATAAAATAAAAAAGTTAGAATTATTACTTTTATAAAAAATAAAACACCACGATGAAAGGAGTATTACTTGTAAATCTAGGATCACCAGAAAGTCCAACACCAAAAGATGTAAAACCGTATTTAGACGAATTCTTAATGGATAAATACGTTATAGACGTTCCTTTTTTATTACGCGCTTTGTTAGTTCGTGGGATAATATTACAAACAAGACCAAAAAAATCAGCAGCAGCTTATGCTAAGATTTGGTGGAAAGAAGGTTCTCCTTTGGTTGTGATTTCTCAACGCATGCAGAAGAAAGTTCAAGCAAAAATGGACATCCCTGTAGCTTTAGCTATGAGATACGGATCTATGTCTATTTTGAAAGGGTTGCAAGAGTTACATGACAAAGGCGTAAATGACGTGATGCTTTTTCCTTTATATCCGCAGCACGCCATGGCATCTACAACTACCATTTTAGTGCTTGCAGAAGAGCTTCGTAAGAAACATTTTCCTGAAATGAAATTCACGATTGTTCCTGCATTTTACAACAAACCTGATTATATAAAGGCTTTAGCTAATTCGATAAAAAAACATTTAGATACTTTTGATTATGATCATTTGTTGTTTTCATATCACGGAATTCCGAAACGTCATATTCGCAAAACAGACATAACTAAATCACATTGTACTATTGATGGATCTTGTTGCAACACGCCATCGCCAGCACATGAGTTTTGTTACCGTCATCAATGTTATGAGACTACAAAACAAGTGGTCAAATTGTTAGGAATTCCTGAAGGAAAATACAGTCAAACATTTCAATCACGTTTGGCAGGAGACAAATGGCTAACACCTTATACAGATGTTGAAATAAACAAAATGCCCGAAAAAGGAATTAAGAAATTAGCCGTAGTTACTCCAGCTTTCGTATCCGATTGTTTAGAAACATTAGAAGAAATTGCTATGGAAGCCAACCATCAGTTTATAGAACATGGAGGTTCAGAATTTATGGCAATTCCTTGTATGAATGATGATGATGAATGGTGCGATGTTGTGGCGAATTGGATTGAGGAGTTTAAAAAAGTTTAAATTTGTTTGGTTTCAAGTTAATATCGTAACTTAAACCTTAAACTTAAAAAAAATAAATGGAATACTACAACTACATAAAATCACTTCACTTAATTTTTGTAATCACCTGGTTTGCAGGATTATTTTATATTGTTAGATTGTTTGTTTATCAAATTGAAGCCAACGAAAAACCTTCGCCAGAAAGAGAAATTTTGCTTGAGCAATACAAAATAATGACCTACAGATTGTGGTTTATTATTACTTGGCCTAGTGCCATTTTAGCCATATTTTTTGCTGTTTGGTTATTATTTTTGATGCCAGTTTGGTTGCAAATGCCTTGGATGCATGTGAAACTTGGATTTGTTTTTCTTTTGTTTTTATATCATTTAAAATGTCATCAAATTTATAAGCAATTGCAAAAAGACGAATTCAAATATTCTTCAAACTTTATGCGTTTGTGGAACGAAGGCGCAACATTAATACTATTTGCTGTTGTTTTTTTAGTAATTTTAAAAAATGCTTTCAACTGGATTTATGGTGTAATTGGAATCTTTTTATTTTCAATAATAATAATGTTAGGATTTAAGTTTTACAAACGAATAAGAGAAAAAAATCAATAAATGAATTCCATTTTTAAAGTTAAAAGTTGGTCATTACGTGTAAGAATCTTTTTATCAATGATTCTTATTACTATAATATCTTCTATTTTAATTGCTGGAGTTTCATTAATTCATTTTCAATACGAAAGCAAAGAATACAACCAAGAATTACTTATAAATAAAGAAAATCAGATAAAACAACACATTCAGTATGTGTTGGCAATTACGCCACATCCTTTAACAACATTTAATATTCCATCAATATTTAAAGAGAAAATCTTCGAAATTTCAGACATTCATAATATAGAAATAGATATGTATGATCTAAATGGAAGGTTGCTTATTACTTCGAATGCTCCAATAATTAAAGGTCAGATTTCGCCAAATATTTCCAGTTCTATTATAGAGAAAGTCAAACAATCTAAAAACAATAGATATATAAATACTGCTGAACATAAGGATAATAATTTCCAGTTTTCTTACAGCTATCTGATGGATTTTGTCGAAAAAAACCCAATTGGAATTATTCGATTGCCTTATAAAGAAGACAATTCATTTTATCAAAAACAAGTGGAAGAATTCCTGAAAATTTTCGGTTTTGTATATCTTGGGATGTTTATTATATCTATTTGGATCGCTTTATATTTATCTCGATATATTACAAAGTCATTAGAAACTATTTCTAATAGATTGACTAAAACCAGTCTAACCGAAAAAAACAAAAAAATCGAACTCATTAGTAACAGTTACGAAATAGATAAATTGGTTAGATCATACAATAATATGATTGATGAATTAGAGGAAAGTGCCAACAAACTAGCACAAAGTGAGCGTGAAGGTGCTTGGCGTGAAATGGCAAAACAAGTAGCCCACGAGATTAAAAACCCGCTAACTCCTATGCGACTAACTGTGCAGAGTTATCAACGAAAATTTGATCCCGCTGATGCAAATGCTACTCAAAAACTGAATGATTATTCTAAAACATTAATTCAACAAATAGATACGATGAGTGCTGTGGCTTCAGCCTTTTCTAACTTTGCATCGATGCCAGCACAACAAAACGAAACTATAAATATTGTTGATGTAGTTAAATTATCATTAGATATTTTTAATGAAGATTTTATCGAATTTCAGTCAAGTTCAGATGAAATTATTACTAAAATAGACAGAACACAACTCATACGAATTATCACTAATTTAGTTAAAAACGCTTCACAAGCCATTCCGGAAGAGCAAGAAAATAAGAAAATTTTAGTTTCTGTAAATAAAGAAGCCGAAAATGCTGTAATTACTGTAAAAGATAATGGAAAAGGAATCTCAATTGAAGATTTTGATAGAATTTTCGAACCAAAATTTACCACAAAATCTAGTGGAATGGGATTGGGTTTAGGAATTATAAAAAACATTATCGAAAATTATAACGGAACGATTACTTTTACTTCTAAAATAAATAAAGGAACAACATTTATAGTTTCATTACCCATAACAAATCAATAAATCATGGCATTAGAAAACATTATTATCGAACACGAAAAAGGAATTGCAACCATTTTCGTAAACCGACCAGAAAAACTAAATGCGCTAAATAAAGCTACGATTCAGGAACTACATGAAACCTTGCAATTAGCAGATAAAAACCCAGAAATTAAAGTCCTAATTATTACTGGAAGTGGCGAAAAAGCATTTGTGGCTGGTGCCGATATTGCAGAATTTGCTCATTTCTCAGATAAAGAAGGGGCAATGTTAGCCGCAAAAGGACAAGAAATCTTATTCAATTTTATCGAGAACATGAAAACTCCAGTTATTGCAGCCATTAATGGTTTTGCATTGGGCGGCGGACTAGAATTGGCTATGGCTTGTCATTTTCGTATTGCATCAGACAATGCAAAAATGGGATTACCAGAAACTTCGTTAGGTGTAATTCCTGGCTACGGAGGAACACAACGTTTGCCACAACTGGTTGGTAAAGGACGCGCTATGGAAATGATTATGACCGCAGGAATGATTGATGCTCCAACTGCAAAAGCATATGGATTAGTAAATCATGTTGTCCCACAAGCAGATTTGTTTGCTACCTATAATCAGTTAGCTGATAAAATTATGAGAAACTCTCCAGCAGCTATTTCTAAAGCAATTGAAGCTATAAATGCCAATTATAAAGACGGAACCAATGGTTTTGATGTAGAAATTAAAGCTTTCGGAGAATGTTTTGCTACCGATGATTTTAAAGAAGGAACTACTGCATTTTTAGAAAAAAGAAGGGCAGTATTTACGGGAAAATAAGCTAAAACTTATCGTTCCCCATTCCATTCCAAATGAAATTGCTCAAGAAAAGTTTCCATATAAAGGTGACGCTCTTGGGCAATTTTTTTACCAGTTTCCGTATTCATTTTATCTTTTAACAAAAGTAATTTTTCGTAAAAATGATTTAATGTTGGCGAATCAGAATTTTTGTATTCTTCTTTACTCATCGAAAGATTTGGAAGAATTTCAGGATTATATAACTGACGATTTTTGAAACCTCCATAATTGAAAGTCCTTGCGATTCCTATAGCGCCAATGGCATCTAATCTGTCGGCATCTTGAACAATTTCTAATTCTTTTGATGTAACTTTCTTATCAAAATTTCCACCTTTGAAAGAAATATTTTCGATAATATGAATGACAGCTAGAATTATTTCTTCCGAAACACCTTCGGATTCTAGGAATTCTCTGGCTATTTTGGGACCAACAGTTTCGTCTCCATTATGAAATTTACTATCAGCAATGTCATGTAATAATGCGCCGAGTTTTACAACAATTTCATCACATTTCTCTTCTTTAGCAATTAGAATTGAATTTTTATAAACTCGCTCTATATGAAACCAATCGTGACCGCCTTCGGCATTTTCTAGTTTTTTTTTTACGAACTGAATGGTTTTATTTATTAATTCCGGATTGTTCATTTTTGTAATAAATAATTAAAATAAATTGTTGTCTATTAAAAAATCAAGATATTATTTTGTTGATCTCTGTGCTTTATTATTAAAAAAAATGTTGAATTTTAAAGTTGCAATACTTCAAAATTCAACATTCGTTAATCGTTATTAAACATTTAAAAAATTCTCAACTTCCAATTTTGAATAACGAATTTTGAAATTATAAACTAAGCTGGTTGCACCCATTTAAAAACTTGAGATTCAGCAGGGATAATTAATCTTTCAGAAATTCTTGCCATTCTTGCAGGCAATTTCATCAAATAATCACGTGCTTTTTCGGCTTCGTCAGTAAGACCCGAAAGTTTTTCGATTTCCCATTTTTCGATTAGTTTTTGCATAATATCTACATAATCCGAAGCAGTGTAAACTCCTATTCGTTGTGCAGAATCAGAAAAATTTAAAAACGCTGAACTTATTTTCTCTCCAGATTCACGAAGAAATTGGGCTGGCATCACAATTTTTTGTTTCATCATATAATTAAAAGCCAAAAGCATTTCGCTTGGGTCTACTTTAAAAATTTGATTTACAAATTCTGAATATGCATGATGATGGCGCATTTCGTCACCAGCAATCATTTTGCATATTTTAGATAACTTATTGTCGCCATATTGCTTTGCAATTTGCGAAACTCTATTGTGAGAAACATAAGTTGCTAATTCCTGAAAACTCGTGTAAACAAAGTTTTTGTAAGGATCACGACCTGTTCCAATATCAAAACCATCAGCAATAAGATGTTGTGTGGTAATTTCTATTTCGCGCATGTTTACACGACCAGATAAATATAAGTATTTGTTTAGCAAATCTCCATGGCGATTTTCTTCGCCAGTCCATTGTCTGACCCATTTAGACCAACCGTTTTGCTCTACTTGCCCTACACCATCTACGTCCATAAGCCATGATTCGTAGGTAGGCAAAGCTTCCTCTGTAATGGTATCACCTACAAGAGTTACCCAAAAATCATAAGGTAAATCTTTTGCGATTTCTCGTAATTCTTTTACTTCTTCAAAGAAATTTTCATCTTCAGAATTGGGTAAAAAATCGGTTGGTTGCCATATTTTTTCTATTGGAATTAAATATTGGTCAACAAAACCGTCAATTTTGTTTTCTAGAAATTGCATTACTTCTAGACGGATGTTTTTTATAGACATTATTAATTTTGATTTCAGACTTTTGATTTCAGATTTCTCCCAAACCATTAATCTAGTTATATTTTTATTGATTGAATTACAGCATTTTCTGTTTTCTGAATGATTTCTTCAAAAGGAAAATCTTTCACAGGAATTGCTTCATGGATTATAAATTGTAATTTATTTCCTAATCCCATTGGAAAACTTCCAAATTTAACCATTTTCCAAGAATTATTTATAGTTATTGGGACAATATAAGCAGATGGAGCATATTTACACAACATTTTGAGTCCGCTTTCTGAAAATTTCTTAGGTTCTCCTGTTTTGCTTCTCGTTCCTTCTGGGAAAATTACTGCCGATCGTTTATTTTTTTCGATATATTTTGACAATTTACCAATAGTAGAAATCGCTTGTTTAGGGTCTTTTCTGTCTATAAGTACCGAGCCGCCATGTCGCAAATTGAAAGAAACGCTCGGAATGCCTTTTCCTAACTCTTTTTTACTCACAAATTTTGTATGAAAACGACGCAGAAACCAAATTATAGCAATAATATCGTACATACTCTGATGGTTGGCGACAAATATAATAGGGACATTTTTAGGAATCGAGTCTTTGTTATCGAACTGATAGGTTGTTCCTATAAGATTGGTGCATTTTATCAAACAAAAGTTCAAATAATCGACACTTTTTTTATGTGCTTGATAGCCAAAAACAGTCAAACAAATCCATTGTATGGGATGAAAAATAAGCAAACAGCTTATAAAAAAAAGATAATATATAACCGATATGGGATAAGATATAAATTTTTCCATCTTATTAGAAATTTTTGCCAAAGATACTTTTTTAAATAAAAAAAACCACGCCGAAACGTGGTTTAGCTTTTCCGTAATTTAATTAACAAAACTCTGCGTAAGCGTCTTTTAAGTTTTCGGCAATTAATTCTGCTGGACGACCTTCAATATGATGACGCTCTAACATGTGAACCAATTCTCCGTCTTTAAACAACGCCATACAAGGTGATGATGGAGGGAAAGGGAACATATGTTTGCGAGCTGCATCTACCGCCTCTTTATCTACACCTGCAAAAACAGTAACTAACTGATTCGGTTTTTTTGCTCCGTCTAAACTCATTTTTGCTCCTGGACGCGCATTTCTTGCCGCACAACCACAAACTGAATTTACAACCACGAGTGTAGTTCCTTCTTTTGCTAAAGCGTTCTCTACTGCTTCAGCACTATATAAATCTTGAAAACCTGCTTCTGATAATTCAGCACGCATTGGGTTTACCATTTCTTCTGGATACATAATTTTTGTATTAAAAAAGTTATTGAGTTGCAAAGTTACAAAGATTGCAAGGAAGTAATAGAGAAGTTAATAGTTTTTTAACTATCGACTAAAGAATTTAGGCATTCATAAGTTCTTGAAACAAATTCACAAATTGTCCAACATGATAACCATCCATTAATCCGTGGTGAACATGAACCGACATAGACATGGTTTTTTTGTCATTTTCAGTCATTATTTTTCCAAAAGAAACTTTCGGGCAACTATCCGGAAAAGTGAAGCTTCTGGCATGAGAAAACGAAGTAAAATTAAGCCATGGTAATGCTGAAAAATGTATTAAATTTTCTTGAAATTCTCGAGTAAAAAGCCCTGTTGTATTTTGTATTCTAGCGATTTCTTTTTTAGTGATTTCCGCAAAATCGTCTATATTATTCGAATATTCTATTAACGAAAAACCAAAAGTTTTGTCTTCGCGCAAGATGGTTGCAGAAGCATCGACAGCATTGAAAATATAAATTTCATCTTCAATTATTCGGTAGCGAAAATTCTCGATAGCATTTACAGCGACTAATGTTTTGTGCAAGTAATAAGTAAAAAACGAAATGTTTAACTCTTTTGCTTTATCGTAAGCATTCGTACAATCGATAGTGGTTGTGATGCCAAAAAAAGGTTCCTCCATTTGTTTAAAAAACAAGAAGTGTTCCTTTCGGTTCCAAGTATCAAGGTTTAGTTTTTGTTTCATTTTTTGAAAATTACTTCAATAAAATAGGCAAGACATCAGTGATTTTTTCTAATGTTCTAAAGTTTGGATGTTCGACTTTGTGGCTAATTTTTTCGTGTTCCCAAGTGGTGTGAAAAGGAATATGAACTGCATAACCGCCAATTCCCAAAACTGGTAAAACATCACTTTTTAAAGAATTTCCTATCATAAAAAACTCATCAGCATTAATTTCTAAACGCGTTAATAATTTCTCATAATTGATTTCTTGCTTGTCGGCCATCACTTCGATGTGATGAAAATAATGTCCTAAACCAGAACGATGTAATTTGCTTTGTTGGTCTTTTAAATCGCCTTTTGTAGCCACAATAAGTTTGTATTTTCCGCTTAAAGCTTCTAACGTTTCTTCAACTCCATCAAGTAACTCGATTGGTTTTTTCAATAATTCTTTGCCGTATTCGATTATTTTTTCAATAATTTCTATCGAAATGGTATTGTTAGAAATTTTCATCGCTGCTTCAATCATCGACAAAATATAGCCTTTTATTCCGTAACCATACAAATCTAAATTCTCGATTTCTACTTTAAACAATTCTTGCGATAATCCTTGATGTGACAAATAATCTTCCATCAAAGCACAAAATTTATGTTCCGTTTCCTGAAAATACGGTTCATTGACGAATAATGTGTCGTCGGCATCGAAAGCGATTATTTTTAGATTCATGGTTTATTTTTTTGGAACAATCGTACCAATTTATATATTAAAACTATTAATATTATTGAAGATATAAAAGCACAAAACTCAAAATAATTAATTAAAGTTGTTAAACGCGAAGCATTGTCTATCAAGTTTATACAAAAATCGCTTGAAACATTTTTTGCAGTAATGGCTTTAAACTCAACTTGATCCTTATATAAGGAAGAAATATTATAAACTTCTAATAATGAAAACAATAGAACTATAAAAACAAAAACAATACTTAGAAAGTTTTTAATCATTTTTCTTATTTTAACTTATTCCCTCTCCGTTTCCAACTCCGGCAACATCTGGATTTACAAATGCTAATTTCCCATCAGGTAAATTGGTCATCAAAATCATCCCTTGACTTTCTACACCACGCAAAGCTCTTGGCGCCAAATTTACTAAAACACTTACTTGTTTTCCTATAATTTCTTCTGGCGAAAAACTTTCGGCAATCCCTGAAACAATCGTACGAACATCAATTCCTGTATCTATTTTTAGCACTAATAATTTGTTTGCTTTTGGCATTTTTTCGGCCTCGATAATGGTTCCTACACGCAAATCCATTTTAGCAAAATCATCGTATTGGATTAATTCTTTTTGAGGTTCTGCTTTTTTGTTTTCGGTACTATTAGCCGTTTTCGTAGCTTCCAATTTGTCTATTTGTTTTTGAATTTGTTCATCTTCTATTTGTGCAAACAATATTTCTCCTTCGCCAATTTTGTGTCCTGCAAGAATCAAATCAGAATTTGTTGTTACATCATTCCAATTTAATTTAGCGTCAATTTTTAGCATTTTATTTAATTTTTCGGCAGTAAACGGTAAGAAAGGTTCACACAAAACACGCAGCGCCGTAGCAATTTGCAAAGCCACATACATTTGAGTTTTTACACGTTCTGGATCCGTTTTTACCATTTTCCAAGGTTCTTCGTCGGCTAAATATTTGTTTCCTAAACGAGCTACATTCATTAACTCACCCAAAGCTTCACGGAAACGATATCTTTCTATCGAACTAGAAATCACCGCTGGATAGGCTTTTAATTCTGTTAACGTTGCTTCATCTACTTCCGAAAATTCTTTAGGCGTTGGTACAACTCCTTCGTAATATTTATTGGTTAAAACCACCACTCGGTTGATAAAATTTCCAAAAATAGCCGCCAATTCATTATTGTTTCTCGCCTGAAAATCTTTCCAAGTAAAATCATTGTCTTTACTTTCGGGCGCATTGGCGGTAAGCGCATATCGCAAAACATCTTGCTGGTTCGGGAAATCTTCTAAATATTCGTGCAACCAAACTGCCCAATTTTTTGAAGTAGATAATTTATTTCCTTCTAGATTCAAGAATTCATTAGCAGGAACATTGTCTGGCAAAATATAACTTCCTTCCGCTTTTAGCATCGCAGGAAAAATAATACAGTGAAAAACAATATTGTCTTTTCCTATAAAATGTACCAACTTCGTATCTTCATTTTTCCAATATGGTTCCCAATCTTTCCCTTCTCTAGCCGCCCATTCTTTAGTGGCAGAAATATAACCAATAGGCGCATCGAACCAAACATATAATTTTTTCCCTTCGGCACCAACCACAGGAACATCTATTCCCCAATCTAAATCACGAGTCACAGCACGAGGCTCTAAACCACCATCAATCCAAGATTTTACTTGACCGTAAACATTGGGTTTCCAATCATTTTTATGTCCTACAAGAATCCATTCTGTTAAGAAATCGGAATAACGATCTAGTGGTAAAAACCAGTGTTTTGTCGATTTCATAATCGGTGTTTCGCCTGTAATTGTCGATTTTGGATTTATTAAATCGGTAGCATTTAAGGTAGAACCACATTTTTCGCATTGGTCACCATAAGCTTCTTCGTTACCACATTTTGGACAAGTTCCTATCACAAAACGATCGGCAAGAAACTGATCGGCTTTTGCGTCATACAATTGCTCAGTTACTTCTTCGATAAAATCACCTTTGTCATACAATTTCTTAAAAAATTCTGAAGCCGTATCATGGTGTATTTTAGCCGAAGTTCTCGAATAATTATCGAATGAAATTCCGAAATCGATAAACGATTTTCTGATAATTCCATCATATTTGTCTATTACTTCTTGTGGCGTGATACCTTCTTTTTTCGCTTTCATCGAAATGGCAACACCGTGTTCGTCGCTACCGCACATAAACGCCACGTCTTTTCCTTGCAATCTCAAATAGCGTGAATAAATATCGGAAGGAACATAAACACCCGCCAAATGCCCAATGTGAATAGGTCCGTTTGTATATGGCAAAGCTGCCGTAATCGTATATCTTTTAGGATTCTGAATCATTGTAAATAAAATTTGATGCAAAAATAAGCAATAGAATTATTATTTGAAGCTATTCCCGCTATCCGTTTCAATCTTTTTTTCGGCGAAAAGCCTCAAAAAAGGATTTTCACTGCTATCAGGGCTAAAAAATCGATATAAATCAGTAATATCCATATGATCTGCGTGCCAATAAAAAATAACTTTTATACATTTGTCATTAGAGCATTCAAAATAAAATGAAAAAAATAGTTACCATACTTTTACTTTTTACCCTTTCAATCCTTCATTCTCAAACTAAAATGATTACACCACCGTATCTAAAAAAAGGCGATACGATTGCCATTGTAGCAACCGCACGTAAAAATATAGACGATAATTTAAAATTCGCCACCGATTTACTTACCAGTTGGGGACTAAACGTAAAGATTGGAAGTACCATAGGACTCGATTTAGATCAATTAGCAGGAACTGATGCTCAACGCGCAGCAGATTTTCAAAATCAAATGGACAATCAAAATATCAAAGCCATTTGGTGTGTTCGTGGTGGTTACGGAACCGTGCGAATGATAGATTTGTTAGATTTTACAAAGTTTAAGCAAAACCCAAAATGGATTATTGGTTTTAGCGATGTAACGGTTTTGCACAATCATCTCAATACAATGGGTTTCAAATCTATTCATGGGATAATGCCAGTAAGCTCAAAAGCGACTGAAGAAGCTAAAGAATCCTTACGAAAAGCCTTATTTGGAGAAAAATTAGGCTACGAAATAGACCATCATTATATGAACAAATTAGGAAAAGCATCGGGCGAATTAGTGGGTGGAAACTTGTCTATTTTGTATAGTTTATTAGGTTCTAAATCGGCCATAAACTGTGATGATAAAATTCTTTTTATGGAAGATTTAGACGAATATTTGTATCATATTGACCGAATGATGATAAATTTGCAAAGGAATGGTTGCTTAGAAAGCATCAAAGGAATTATTGTTGGTGCCATGACAAAAATGAAAGACAATGAT
Source organism: Flavobacterium sp. (assembly GCF_039932285.1). Lineage (GTDB taxonomy): Bacteria > Bacteroidota > Bacteroidia > Flavobacteriales > Flavobacteriaceae > Flavobacterium. The sequence continues at coordinate 34,389 of NZ_JBDTQE010000002.1, read as the reverse complement.
ATTCCTTGGGGAAAAGATGCGCTACAAATTATTGAAGATGTAACTAAAAAATACAATATTCCTATTATTTATAATTTTCCGGCAGGACATATTCAGGACAATCGCGCACTAATTATGGGCAATAAAGTGTCTATTGATGTGAATAATGAATGTAGTAAAGTCTTTTTTGAATAAATTAAGCTAAAGTTATCATTGTAGTTAAAGCCTATAAAAATAGGCTCTCAAGAATAAAAAAGTAAATTATTCCAAAAAATAATGTAAAAAAATTTGCGAAACCGAAAAGTTGCACATATATTTGCAACTGATTAGTTTCGTATTTAATAATTATAAAAATGAGAAGAGACGTTTTTCAAGCCATCGCTGACCCAACTCGCAGGGCAATCATAACGCTAATTGCAGTACAAGCAATGACCCCAAATGCTTTGGCTGAACATTTTGACACAACTCGTCAGGCAGTTTCAAAACATTTGAAAATTCTTACTGAATGTGAATTAATTACACAAGAACAGCAAGGACGAGAAATTTACTATAAACTTGAAATTGAAAAAATGAAAGAGATTGACAAATGGTTACTCCAATTCAGAAAAATATGGGAAACCCGATTCAATCAACTCGACCAAGTATTATCAACCATTAAAAACCAGAAAAAATGAAAAATTTAGAATTTGATTTTAGTGTTGACAAATCAACAAAAACAGTATCTATAATCCGAGAATTTGATGCCGAACTTTCGTTAGTTTGGGACGCTTATACAAAACAAGAAATTTTGGACCAATGGTGGGCGCCAAAACCATGGGAATCAAGAACAAAAGTGATGAATTTTGAAGTTGGTGGAAGAAGATTTTATGCCATGGTAAGTCCTGAAGGATTAGAGCGTTGGTCACTTCAAAAATATACTTCCATTACTCTAAAAACCAATTTCAAGGTCTATAATGCATTTGCAGATAAAGATGAAAATCCAGAATTGCCAGGTTCAGAATGGGATTTGAGTTTCAGCGAACAAAACGGAAAGACAAAAGTCAGCGTTAGTATTTACAATGAATCTCTTGAACGTTTAGAGAAAATGATTGAAATGGGTTTCAAAGAAGGATTTACTATGACAATGAACTATTTAGAAGAATTGTTGGCCACTTTATCACGAAAATAATTCTATATGAACATACAAGAACAAATCGCAGCCTATATTGATAGTCAGCCTGAGCCAAAACGCAGTGACATGCAAGCCTTGCGCCGCGCCATACTTCAGGTGTCGCCAGAATGTAAATTATGGTTCTTGGACGGAAAAAACAGTGAAAATAAAACTGTTTCTAATCCTAATATTGGATATGGATTTTACACCATAAAATATGCTGATGGAACAAGCAGAGCGTTTTACCAAATTGGTTTAAGTGCAAATAAAACTGGAATTTCTGTCTACATTCTTGGTATTGAAGATAAGACCTATTTAGTCCAAACGTATGGAGAAAAACTAGGCAAGGCAAGTGTGACTGGTTATTGTATTAAGTTCAAAACGCTAAAAGATATAGATATAAATATTCTTGAAGCAGCGATACGATTTGGGTTTGAGAACAAGTAGAAATGAACAATAATTATGGCAGAACACAATGATCTCGGAAAACTAGGCGAAGAACTTTCGGTTGAATTTCTTCAAAAGAATGGATATACTATTCTAGAAACCAACTGGACTTTTCAGAAAGCAGAAATAGATATTATTGCTCAAAAAGAAAATCTATTGGTCATTATCGAAGTAAAAACAAGATCAAGTATCGATTTTGGCTCTCCTCAAGATTTTGTAAAACCTGCTAAAATTCAACTTTTAGTAAAAGCAGTTAATGAATATGTTATTTCGAACGATTTAGATTTAGAAATTCGTTTCGACATAATAGCAGTTCACAAAGAAGGAAAAGAGTTTAAAATCGAACATCTTGAAGATGCTTTTTATCATTTTTAATTACGGAGCAGAGCATTCGTTTTAAAAAAAGTTAGCCACGAATTACACCAATTATCACTAATTCTTATTCCATTTGAATACTAATTTGCACAGATTTTTACTGTTTTAAGAATTTGTGTAATCTAAAACGCATTTAATTCGTGTTTATTCGTGTAATTCGTGGCGAAAAATTTTAAATATGAATGCCCTTGGTTATGGCGCAGGATTTGGAATTAATTCCTGAATTTTGTTTATTTCTTCTAAAACAGCATCAGTTAACATCACATCGAAAGCATTAATGTTTTCTTCCAATTGGTCTATACTTGTTGCGCCAATAATCGTTGAAGTGACAAATTGTTGGTGGTTTACAAATGCAAGCGCTAATTCGGTTACTGTTAATCCGCAATCGTACGCTAAATCTTGATACATTTTTGTTGCTTTGTAGCAATTTTCGTTTGTGTAGCGCGTAAATTGTGGAAACAAATCAAGTCTTGAATTGGCATGAATTCCGTTTAAATGTTTTCCTGATAAGAATCCGAAACCCAAAGGAGAATAAGCCAATAATCCCACATTTTCACGCATACAAATTTCAGATAATCCTACTTCGAATAATCGATTTAATAAAGAATATGGGTTTTGAATTGTAGCAATTTTTGGTAAATTATGTTTTTCGCTTTCCATCAAAAAACGCATTACGCCCCAAGGATTTTCGTTAGAAACACCAATATGTTTTATTTTACCTTCTTTTATTAATTCATCAAAAATAGTTAAAATATCAAAAATAGAATCTTTCCATTGCTCGTCTATTTTAGAAAGTCCACGTTGTCCAAACATATTCATGATGCGTTCTGGCCAGTGCATTTGATACAAATCGATATAATCTGTCTGAAGATTTTTTAAACTTAAATTAACTGCTTCATGTATGTTTTTTTTAGAAAAATCTAACGGCTGACGTATGTAACCCATACCGCGATTGGGACCAGCAATTTTGGTAGCTAAAACTATATCTCCTCTTTTGCTTTGACCAATTTTTTGAATCCAAGAACCTATGTGTCTTTCGGTACTTCCAAAAATATGTTCATTCCCTCCAATTGGATACATCTCTGCAGTATCAATAAAATTAATTCCTTTTTCTATAGCAAAATCTAACTGAGAATGGGCTTCATTTTCGGTATTTTGATTGCCAAAAGTCATGGTTCCTAGGCAAATAGTACTAACTTTTAAATTGGTATTGGGAAGTGTGGTATATTTCATTTTTTTAAGGCACTGAGTTTCTTAGGCGCAAAGGTACAAAGGTTTTTTGGAAAAAGGCACTGAGGGTCTAAGGTACTGAGTCCCTAAGATTTTTTAAAAAATAATCAACAACGAATTTTGAATTTTGAACAAAAAAAGGCTCTAAGAAAACCTTAGAGCCTTTGTACCTCAGAATCTTAGTTCCTAATTAATATCATTTAACATTTTAGAGATTTCATCTAATTTTGGAGTCAAAATAATTTCGATTCTTCTGTTTTTCGCTTTTCCTTCTGGAGTATCATTACTCATTAATGGAGAATATTCTCCACGACCAGCAGCAGTAAGATTTTGTTTGTTTATTTTTGCGTTTTCACCTAAAATATTCACAATAGATGTCGCTCTTTTTGTAGATAAATCCCAGTTGTTTTCTATTTGACCTACAGCTCCAGCAAACTTATCATTGTCCGTATGACCTTCTATCAGAACTGAAATGTCTGGATTATCCCCAAGAACTTTTCCTACTTCTTCAACTGCTTTTTTACCTTGAGCACCAACAGCCCAACTGCCAGATTCGAACAGCAATTTATTTTCCATAGATACATAAACTTTTCCGTCTTTTTGTTGTATGGTAAGCCCTTTTCCTTCAAATGCATTTAGTGCTTTAGACAAAGTTTCTTTTAGTTTTTTCATCGAAACTTCTTTAGCAGCGATTAATCCTTCTAGTTCGTTTACTCTGTCTGAACGATCTTTTAAGTCAGCACTTAGTTTTTCTAAACGTGATTTTTCGGTAGCCAATGCTTTTTCTTTTGCTTCTAATTGTGCAAGCAAATCACGATTCTTGTCCATGTTTGCTTTTAGAGATTCGTTGCTGTTTTTCTCTAAAGCATTGTATGAACTTTGTAATGTTTTTAAATTATTACTTGATGCAGCATAATCGGCAGCGAGTTTGTCTCTTTCTGCTTTTAGTTTGTCAAGTTCTGTTTTTAGTGTCCCATTGTCTAAATCGAGTTGGTTTTTAGCCGTTTTTAAACTTTCATTTTCGTCAGAAAGTGAGTTGCGTTCTTTTTTTAGTTCGGCAAATTTAGTTTCTAAATCGGTAAATATTTTTTTAGAAACACATGAAGTTGTCATGGCTAATACCAATAATCCTAAGGAAATTTTTTTAATCATTATTATGTAGTTTTATTTATTTTATTGTTTTTAAATCATTCTATTTCTACTAAAACGGGACAATGGTCAGAATGTTTTGCATCGGGCAAAATAATAGCTCGTTTCATCCTTTCTTTGAGTGGTTCGCTAACCAAATTGTAATCGATACGCCAACCTTTGTTATTGCCTCGAGCTCCTGCTCTATAACTCCACCAGGAATAATGATGTGGCTCTTTGTTAAAATGACGGAAACTGTCAACAAAACCAGACTTCATAAAACCATCCAACCAAGCACGTTCTTCTGGTAAAAATCCTGAAGTTTTTGCATTTTGAGCCGGATTATGAATGTCGATAGCTTCATGACAAATATTATAATCGCCACAAATAATTAGATTCGGAATTTCTGTTTTTAACTTATTAATATAATTCTGAAAATTATCCATAAACATAAATTTATGGTCTAATCTTTCGATATTTGTTCCAGATGGCAAATACAAACTCATTATTGAGATGTCATCAAAATCGACACGAAGATTTCTTCCTTCAAAATCCATGTGTTCGATTCCTGTACCAAAAACAATATTTTTAGGTTCAGTTTTTGACAAAATTGCTACACCACTATAGCCTTTTTTTTGTGCAGAAAAATAATATTGATAAGGATAACCAGCTAATGCTATTTCCATAACAGGAATTTGATCTTCGGTGGCTTTTATTTCCTGAAGACAAATAACATCAGGATTTGCGGCTTGCAACCAATCGAGAAAACCTTTAGTAATGGCAGCTCGAATTCCATTTACATTGTATGAAATTATTTTCATTGAAATAAGAATCTTTTTTATCAAAAGTATAGAAAAAATAGTCAATTTAGAAAAGAAATTTAATTTACTTTTAAAGCCTTTATAATCAATCTTTTTAAGATGCTGATTTAATAAGTGAAACGGATTAAGGCGAAAGTTTTTCTGAAAATTAAACAACTTTTGTTATCTTTGTTTTTCGCCAAAAATTCAGAACTAAATGGGTTTAGTTACCGCTAAAGAAGTTGCAAAAGCAATAAATACCGACAAATACGGAGTTTTGGGAACTTTCTCAGGATGGTTGCTCATGAAAGCACTCCAAATATCGACACTTAATAAAATTTATGACAGAAATAAACATTTGTCTGAATTAGAATTCTTAAATGCTATATTAGATGAGTTTCAAATTAAGTTCGAAATCCCAGAAGAAGACCTAAAACGTTTGCCTAAAGATGGTGCATACATTACGGTTTCTAATCATCCGCTAGGAGGAATTGATGGCATTTTGCTATTGAAAATGATGCTCGAAAGAGAACCTAATTTTAAGATTATTGCAAATTTTTTACTTCATAGAATAGAACCTATGAAACCCTATATAATGCCTGTAAATCCTTTTGAAGATCACAAAGATGCAAAGTCGAGTGTGATTGGAATTAAGGAAACACTTCGCCACTTAAGAGACGGAAAGCCTTTAGGAATGTTTCCTGCAGGAGAAGTTTCTACTTATAAAGATGGTAAAATAATGGTTGACAAGCCATGGGAAGAAGGCGCTATTAAAGTAATTAGAAAAGCGCAAGTTCCTGTAGTTCCAATTTATTTTCATGCAAAAAATAGTCGCTTCTTTTACTTTTTATCTAAAATAAGTGATACGTTGCGTACTGCAAAATTACCTTCAGAATTATTAACACAGAAAGACCGAGTTATTAAAGTTCGTATAGGAAAACCAATTTCAGTAGCTGAACAAAACGAACACGAAACCATCGAAGCTTATTCAGAATTTTTACGTAAAAAAACTTATATGTTGGCTAATGCTTTCCAAAAAGAAAGCAAATTGCTTACTGTGCCAAGTTTAAAGTTACCTAAAAACCCGAAAGAAATTGTTACTGGTGCCAATCGAGAAAAAATGATTGTCGAGATTGATAATCTTCGTGAAAAAGGCGATAGATTATTAGAAAGTAAAAATTATGAAGTGTTTTTTGCTCAAGCCAATGATATTCCTAATGTTCTGCACGAGATAGGTCGTTTGCGTGAAATTACTTTTAGAGAAGTGGGTGAAGGCACAAACGAATCGATAGATATAGATAAATTTGACAAACACTATCACCACTTATTTTTGTGGGACTCGGAAGCAAAAGTAATCGCAGGAGCTTACAGAATGGGGTTGGGATCGGAGATATTTGCAAAATATGGAATAGACGGATTTTATCTTCAAGATTTATTCCGTTTCGAACCCGAATTGTATGATATGATGAGTAAATCTATCGAAATGGGTAGGGCATTTATCATTAAAGATTATCAGCAAAAACCAATGCCTTTGTTTTTACTTTGGAAAGGAATTGTGCATACAACATTACGCAACCCTGAACATACTTTCCTCATAGGTGGTGTGAGTATAAGCAATCAGTTTTCTGATTTTTCGAAGTCGCTTATGATTGAGTTTATGAAATCTAATTATTATGATCCTTATATTGCACAATATATTCATCCTAAAAAAGAATATAAAGTAAAACTAAAAGATGCTGATAAAGACTTTATTTTTAATGAAGCTGAAGCCGATTTGGTAAAATTTGATAAATTACTAGATGAACTTGAACCAGGTAGTTTGCGTTTACCAGTTTTAATAAAAAAATACATCAAACAAAATGCAAAAGTAGTGGCGTTTAACGTAGACCCATTATTTAATAATGCCGTCGATGGATTGATGTATATAAGAATCGCAGATATTCCTGAAAGCACAATGAAACCTGTTATGGAAGAATTTCAGGCAGAATTAGAAAGAAAATTAGCAGAAAAAGGAGAATGTTAAGATTTAAATAAAAAAAGGCGAGAAAATTAATTTCTCGCCTTTTTATTTTTAGAACCAGCCTTTTTTGCCTACTTGATAAGTTTGGTAAAATTCTTCGTCACTTTTAGTTAGATAGATTATGCCTTCTATAAAACCGACAATACTAAATATCCCACAAGTAACAATAGAAACTACAATTTGTATAATTCCTTCTTGAGTATACCCTAAAATAAATTTATGAATTCCCAAACCACCAAATAAAATACCCATTATTCCGGCTAAAACTTTTTTGTTTTCTTGTGTTGGTTGTGTTCCATTGTTCCAATTTTCTGTTGGTTTAGTTGTTTCCATATTTGTTTTTTAATTTAGGCTAATATATAAATTTTTACAAAAAAATAATTATTTAGGTTCCCAAAGTTCAATTTTATTCCCCTCAGGATCTAAAATCCAACCAAAATTACCATAATCATGAGACTCCATTTCACCTATAATTGTTACACCTTCTTCTTTTAAAACTTTCAATAAAACTTCTAGGTTATCTACTCTAAAGTTCATCATAAATTGTTTTTCACTCGGCTCGAAGTATTTTGTGTCTTTTGCAAACGGAGACCATTGTGTTGCGGCCTCTTTTCCTTCTTCGTCTTTCCAGCGGAAAGTACAACCATAATCATTTACAGGAAGACCTAAATGATTTTTATACCATTCTTTAGTCGAATCAGGGTTTTCACTTTTGAAGAAAACACCACCTATTCCCGTTACTCTTTTGATGTCTTTATTGCTCATTTGTATATTTTTTGATTGATGTTAAATTATAAAATCTTTTGATCTTATCAACTATAACTTGTGCCAATTTTTCTTTGCTTTCTACTGTCCAACCTGCAATATGAGGCGATAGCAAAACATTTTCTGCTTGTAGTAAATACTCGAAAGCGGCTGGTTTCTGGTCTTCAAATAAGTTTTCGAAAGATAGTTTTTCGTACTCTAAAACATCGAGTCCAGCTCCAGTAATTTTCTCTGATTGTAATGCTTTAACCAAATCCTGGGTTACTACATTCTTGCCACGAGAGGTATTTATAAACCAAAAAGATTTTGCAAAAGCACTAATAAAATTAGCATTTATCATTTTGTCTGTTTCGGGAGTCCAAGGAATGTGCAGACTTAAAACATCGGCTTTTTGTTGTAATTCTTGTAAGGTTACTTGTTTTGCATTGCTGTCTCCAACATTTTCGAGAATGTCATAGCATAAAACTTGCACATCGAAACCTCGTAATTTTTTGGCAAATGATTTTCCCATATTTCCGTAACCTATAATCCCGACAGTTTTTCCGTCGAGTTCGTGACCGCGATTGGATTCTCGGTTCCATTGTCCAGAACGAATTTCTTTATCGGCTTTGTTCAGGTTGTTCATTAACGAAAGCAACATGCCTAATGAGTGTTCTCCCACCGCATTGCTATTGCCTTCGGGTGCGGCGATGAGATGAACTCCTTTGCTGATGGCATAATCACAATCGATGCTTTCGAGTCCTGCACCTACACGAGCTATAAATTGTAAGTTGGTGGCTTTGTCGAGAAAAATTTTATCAATTTTGAATCGGCTGCGAATAACAATGCCTTGATAATCATGAATTTTTGCTTCGACTTCTTCTTTTGACGAAGCAAAATCTTCGTGGTTTATAAATCCTGCTTCTTGCAATTGCTCCATAAGTAATGGATGATTGCTATCGATATGAAGGATTTTTATGTTTTGTGGGTTCATCTTTATATAAAAAAATAAAGATAATTATTTTTGGTACATAAATGAAACTGATTTTGGAATGTAATGTTGATTTTTTAGCCCTGATAGCAACGGAAATCCTTTTACTTTTTTCTTTAAAAAGTAAAAGATTGTAGTGAATAGCAGGAATAGTTTCAAATAAAAAATTACTCTTTTATTTTTTGTAAGGAAGTTTTTATTCCTTTTATTAAGGAAGAACTAAAGCCTTGGTGTTCCATTTCGTTGAGTCCTACAATGGTACAACCTTGTGGTGTAGTTACTCTGTCTATAAGTTGTTCTGGGTGTACTTTTTCTTCCAGAAGCATTTTTGCTGCTCCTTTTGCTGTTTGTGCTGCTATAGAAAGTGCGGTTTGCGCATCGAAACCAATTTCTATTCCTGCTTGCATCGAAGCACGAATGTATCGCAAAGCATAAGCTGTTCCGCAAGCGCCAAGAACTGTAGCGGCATCCATTAGTTTTTCTTCTATTATGGGTGCTGTTCCTAATTGTTGGAACAAAGAAATTACTTTTTGGGCTTCGGTTTTGTCTTTCTCTTCAAATGAAATACAAGTTGCCGATTCTCCAAATTGTATCGCAATATTTGGCATAATTCGTATTACGGCATGGTCGTTTCCAACGATGTTTTGAATTGTATTTATGGATACGCCACTGACTGCCGAAATGATGGTTTTATTTTGAATTTTATCAGAAATTTCTTTTAAAACAGTTTCTATCTGATGTGGCTTTACGGTTAAAACAATAATATCTGCATCTTGAATATTATTTGCATTATTTTTAGAAATTTCGATTCCTTTTTCTTGTAAATAAGAGAGGATTTCTATGTTTCTTTTGGTGACTTTTACTTGATTATTTGTAGTGTATTTTACTATTCCTAAAGCGATGGCTACGCCTAAGTTTCCGCCACCTATGATGTGTATTTTCATTTATTAATAAATTAAACGCCTAATATTAATTTTGCAATCATAAAATACAAAATGATTCCAAAAACATCGTTGGTTGTAGTAACGAAAGGTCCTGTTGCTATTGCTGGATCTATTTTATTTTTATGCAAGAAAAAAGGCACTAATGTTCCCAATGTTGCTGCAAAAAGAATCACAACAATTATAGATATTGATATAGCAAAACCAACCAAATATTGTTGATACATTACAGAATGATAGGCTAATAACAACAAAGAAATTATAGTTCCAGAGATTAATGCCACGGTCAGTTCTTTCGAGAAATAATTTCGAGAAAATTGTTTTAATGTTCCGTTTGCTAAACCTTGCACTACGATTGCCGATGCTTGTACTCCGACATTTCCTGCTGTTGCAGATAATAATGGAACAAAAATCATTAATGTAAAATAGGTTTTCATAGTCATCTCATTACTTTTCAAAACATAAGATGCAATAATTTCTATAACCATTCCGATGAGTAACCACGGTAATCTTGCTTTTATGAGTTCACGAACGCTGTCGTTTGCTTCGACATCTTGTGTAATACCCGCTGCCAATTGGTAATCTTTTTCGGCTTCGTCTTTTATTACATCTACAATATCATCGATAGTTATTCGACCTACTAATCGACCTAATTCGTCGGTTACAGGAATTGCTTCTAAGTCATATTTTTGCATGATTCGCGCTACTTCAATATCTTCGGTATCGACCATTACAGAATTTAGTTTTCGGATATATACTTCGCTAATTGGTGTTTTTGCTGAGGTTGTAAGTAAATCCTTAAGCGATAACCTTCCTAATAATTTATCTTGTTCATCTACGACATATATAGAGTGTACTCGAGAGATGTTTTCGGCCTGAATACGCATTTCTTTTATACAAGTAAGTACGTTCCAGTTTTCGTAAACTTTTACGAGTTCTTTGTGCATGATTCCACCTGCTGTGTCTTCTTTGTAACGTAATAAATCGACAATATCTTTGGCGTGTTCTACGTCTTGAAGTTCTGATATTACTTCTTCTTTCTTACTTTTAGAAAGTTCGGCAATAATATCGGCAGCATCATTTGTTTCTAGTTCGTCAAGTTCTTCGGCGATTTCTTTTGGAGACAAGCGACCCAATATATTTTCACGTAAATCGTCTTCGAGTTCTAATAGAATTTCGGCTGTTTTTTCGGAATCTAAAACTTTAAAAATATAAGTTGCTTCGTCAAAATCTAGTTCATCTAGAATTTCGGCAATATCAGCATGATGCAAATCATTTAGCAAAACTTCCAATTGTTGGTCGTCTTTTTGCTGAATGAGTTGCTCTAATTCTTTTATTAGATCTTTGCTGATTTTAAATTCCATCGGCTTCTATTTTTTTTGTCAATTCTATAAATTGTTGCACATCTAATTGTTCTGGGCGAAGATTAAAAACTTCATCTTCCCTCAAAATATCGGACAAATTTAGTGTTTTTAAACTGTTTCGCAATGTTTTTCTTCGTTGTTGAAACGCTGTTTTTACTACTGTAAAAAATAATTTTTCGCTACACGGCAAACTATAATCTTTTTTTCTTCGCAAACGCAATACGCCTGATTTTACTTTTGGTGGTGGAATAAATACCGTTTCATCGACGGTAAATAAATATTCGGCATCATAAAACGCTTGCACTAAAACCGATAGAATTCCGTAGGTTTTTGTTCCTTTTTTCTCGCAAATTCTTTGTGCTACTTCTTTTTGAAACATTCCTGCAAATTCTGGAATTTGGTTGCGATATTCTAGAGCGCGAAAAACTATTTGTGTCGAAATATTGTATGGGAAGTTTCCAATAATAGCAAATTGCTTACCATCGAAAATTTCGTTGATATTATATTTTAAGAAATCCTTAGAAATTATTTTATCTTTTAGTTTTGGATAATTTTCATCAAGATAAGTTACCGATTCCGTATCGATTTCGATGACGTAAGTTGTGACTTCTTTTTCTAATAAATACTTTGTAAGAACGCCCATTCCTGGGCCAATTTCTAACAAATCATCATAACCTTCTAGATTTAAAGTGTCGGCAATATCTTTTGCAATACTTTCGTCTTTTAGGAAATGCTGTCCGAGGTGTTTTTTTGCTTTTACTGCTTCCATACCGCTTTGTCTTTCCCGCGAAGGCGGGAATCTATTTAATTATACCAATCTTCCGAAAGGTCTTTCCAATCTTTGTTTTCTTCTTCAATTAAATTGATTTTCCATTTACGATTCCATTTTTTGAGTCTTTTTTCTCGAAGTATGGCATCATTTATATATTGGAAAGATTCAAAATAAACTAATCTATTTACATCATATTTTGAAGTAAATCCTTTATTTGTTTTTTGTTTGTGTTCTAAAATTCTTCTTTATAAATCGTTTGTAACGCCAATATATAAAGTTCCATTTTTTTGACTCGCTAAAATGTATATGTAATATTGATGCGTTGTTTTAAACATTTAAAATTAGGAATTGTTTTTTATTTTGGTTTCCCACCTGCGTGGGAAAGACAGGATTCTTAACTAATGTTCACTGATTACTTCTAACTCTGTTCTAAAAGCCAACATTTTATCACCAAAAAGACGCAATCCTTCTTCGCGCATTTTCGGTGCATCTTCTTCATAATATTTTTGTAATGTTTTTTTACTGTCGGTTGTAAATTGAATTGAATAGGTAACTCCACCCATTTCTTCTTCTATTAAAACTTTGACCATTCTAGCCGAACTAAATTTACCTGTTGCTAGAACTTCGGCAATATGTTTCTCTTGCATCCAAGAAAACCATTGGTCATGTACACTTTCGTGAATATTTATGGTTACGTTGTATATTATCATATTTTAGATTATTAGACTTTTAGATAATAGATTGTTAGACTTTTCGAAAAATCTAATAATCTAAAGGTCTGTTTATAAATTCGTGTCTCCTCGCAATTTTCTGTAATTATTTCTTGCTTCTACGAAATAAATACTGTCTTCGTGGGCAAATATTATTTTCTCATAATACGCTTTTGCTTTTGCAATATCAGGCAGTTGTTTTCTGTAAATTTCGGCCGAAAAAAACAAAGCTTCATCGATATAAATTCCATCAGCGTGTTTGTCTATTATTTGTTGGTAATAGTTAAGTGCTTGGGGAAAATCATTTTGTTTTTCGTACAATTTTCCAATCCTGAGCAAAGTTACATCTTCTATCTTTTCTCCTTTGTGTTGTGCTAAAATAGTTTCAAATGATTGTAATGCTTCTGCGCTTTTGTTTTGATAAGCTAAAAAATCGGCTTTCGCGAATTTTTTTAAAGCTACTTGCGTCGAATCTTCGACAGTATTGTCGCTAATGAGTAAGAATAATTCCATCGAATCATTAGCGATAAGTTGTGATGTTGATGATTTTAAAACTGTAAATTGTTTTTGTGCCCAATCGAAATCTCCTTTGTAATAACTTGCTTTTGCCATTTTTAAGCTGGCTTCGTGCGCTATTTGATCATTTTCTAAATCATCTTCTATTTGAGCATAATAGATAATGGCTTGATTAAATTTTTCATCTAACAGCAAAACATCGGCCAATTCCATTTTCACATCTGCTTTTTGATAATTATTCAATGGTAAATCTAAGGCTTTGGTCAAAATTGTTTTTGCCGATTCGAATTGTTTTAAATAAAAAGCATCAAAATGTGCATTTATAATTTGTAATCTTATAGAATACGGTGAAATCCCATATTTCTTTAATAACAAATCCAGTTTGTCTTTTATAATTGGATATTCTATTGGGGTTGCTTTATCAATATCTATGGATATTAATTGATAATGAGCTTCCATTTGTAATTCTAAATCTTGTGTGTTTAGTAAAATAAAATTTAGTATTTCAGTAGCGGTTTCAATTTCATTATCATCGATAGTCAGTTTTGCTAAATTAATGATATTGAGTAAATTATCTGAATTTCTTTTAAAAATAGCTTTTTCTTGTATGAATGCTTTTGCATATTCTTTTTGTTGTACAAAAAACCAACTCATGTATTGGTTCCAGAAAATATCTTGTGTTTTTTGGGTACGTATAAGCAATGCTTTTTTTAGAGTATCAGAAAAAGTTTTCTGAGAATCTTCAGACATAAAACGTGTTAATTGGTTTTGAACCAATGGTAAATTACTAGGAAACTTTAAAGAATAATCGAGTAAGGTATCAATCATTAAATCTATTTTTCCCATTTGCCCTTGCAATAAGGAAACTTGATAATCGAAATTTGCATCAGGATTGCCTAAAGCCCCTAAACGATAGGCTTCGATGGCTTGTTCGACCAATACTTTTTGCTCGAAATCTCGTGCGACAGTATAAACATTATTTGGGTTTTCTTTTATTTTCTCAAGCGCAATTTTATAGTTTTTATCGGCTTTATCCGTGTTTTTTTGCAACTGATAATTATACCCTAATTCGATATATAAATTAGGTTGCTTAGTTTTGTCTATTCTATTTTTGATAATCGTTTCGGCTTTATCAAATTGTTTTAGTTGTTGGTAACAGGCTACTTGTTTCTGAAAATAATTGTAATTATTGGGCTGACCTTTTACTAAATCTTCATAAATAAGTGTTGCTTTGTCGAACTCACCTCTGTCAAAATAATTTTGCGCCAATTGTTCATTTTGCGAGAAAACAAACATTGGAAATAACAAAACGATATATAGAAATAAATTTTTCATTGATTATCTAAAAAAACAATGTACTAATGTAACAATTTTATGCTTCATTAGTACATCTAAAAAATTGTGTCGATTTTAATTAATTATATCAAAACCTGTATATTTTCTGAGTACTTCGGGAATTACGATTCCTTCGGGTGTTTGATAATTTTCTAAAATTCCCGCTAAAACTCTTGGCAAGGCCAGTGAACTTCCGTTTAATGTGTGAGCCAATTGGTTTTTACCCTCTTTATCTTTGAAACGCAATTTTAATCTATTAGACTGAAATGTTTCAAAATTAGACACTGATGAAATTTCCAACCAACGATCTTGTGCTGTGCTAAAAACCTCAAAATCATAAGTTAATGCCGATGCAAAACCCATATCACCACCACAAAGACGAAGAATTCGGTACGGTAATTTTAGTTCTTGTAAAATACTTTTTACATGTTCTACCATACCTTCTAGTGCTTCATATGATTTGTCAGGATGCTCTATGCGAACGATTTCTACCTTATCAAATTGGTGTAAACGATTTAAACCACGAACGTGAGCTCCCCAAGATCCTGCTTCACGACGGAAACAAGGTGTGTAACCTGTACACAAAACTGGTAATTCGTTTTCGTTTAGAATAACATCTCTAAAAATGTTGGTTACAGGAACTTCTGCAGTTGGAATAAGATATAAATTATCTTTTGCATCGTGATACATTTGTCCTTCTTTGTCTGGTAATTGCCCAGTTCCGTAAGCAGAAGCTTCATTTACCATGTATGGCACTTGGTATTCTAGATAACCAGCATCTGTGTTTTTATCCAAAAAATAAGAAATAAGAGCGCGTTGTAATTTGGCTCCTTTTCCTTTGTAAACTGGAAATCCAGGTGCTGTAATTTTAGTGCCTAATTCGAAATCGACAATGTCATATTTTTTTATCAACTCCCAGTGTGGTTGTGCATTTTCGTGCAAAACAGGAATATCGCCTTCTTGAAAAATATTTAAATTTTCTTCAGGTGTTTTCCCTTCAGGAACAATATCTGCTGGAAGATTAGGTAAGGTGTATAGTTTGTCTAACAAGTCTTTTGCTAAAGCTTCTGTAATTTCAGAAAGCTCTTTACTTTTTTCTTTATTTGTAGCAATTTGTTCTTTTAGAGCAGTAGCTTTTTCTTTTTCTCCGCTTTTCATTAAATCACCAATCGTTGCGGATATTTTATTAGATTCGGATAAAACATTGTCTAATTCTACTTGTGTAGCACGACGTTTTTCGTCTAGTTGCACCACTTCTTGAACAATAGCAGTAGCATCAATACTTCTTTTTGCCAAAGCTTTGATTACTTTTTCCTGATTTTCTCTAATAAATGCGATTTGTAACATAACTTAAATTTTTAATAAGAACGCAAATTTAGTAATATTTCTCGAAGGAACTTAGAAATGTTTTGTAATCCTTTTTTAAGTTTTAAATCGAAACGAATAACCTAAAGAAAGAAAATATTTAGGAGAAGTTTTAGACAAACCCAATCCGCCAGAAATATCAAACTGATGATTCGGATTTAATAAATAGGTTAATCCAGCATCAAATCGATGATCTGGCTTTTCTATTTGTGGCAAAAACCCATATAATTCTATGTAAGCACCTATTTTTTCGGTTAGAGAACGACCAGTAGTTAGCGTGTAAACAAATGTTGGTTCAGCAGTTTCTCCGTTCCATTCAGCACCAAGATTATAAGCCAAAGATTGTTTTTCGCTAATAGTATGTTGCATGGCAAATCGAAATTCGGGCGCATAATACGATACTTTATAGTTTGAAGAAGCTAGTTTTGGGATTCCAATATGTCCAATAAATGAAGTTAGCGGTATGATTCCTTTCTCTTCAAAAAGTCTTGTTTTGAAACCAATTAAAACTGGATTAAAACCAGATATTTTTTCAGAATAATCTTTATTGATAAGATATTCCGTTATTAATCGTATTTCAAAATGATCGTTAATTCCGAAACGAGTTAGAATTGTTGGAGATACAATTTCATTAATATTATTGTCTATTTTTTCAAAAGAAAAACCATTTTCTAACTGAAAATAATTTATTGGAGTTATAAACGGACATTCGGTTTGATCTGGCCTATCTGTTTGAATAGATGGTAATTCCTGAGCATAAAATAAATTAAACACTAATAAAGTGATGAGAGTTGCAAATAATTTATTTTTCATTTAGTTTAGTAATAATTTATTTTTAGACAAAACTAAAAAAATAATTTTAATAATATAATTTTATTTATATTTGTTGCAGATAGTTTAAAAAAATTATGGAAAAATCACTCGAAGAAGTAAATCAATCGGTTTCAACACAAAATAAAACGACTGTTTTTAGAAAAATATTAGCCTTTTTTGGCCCAGCTTATCTGGTTAGTGTTGGTTATATGGATCCAGGAAATTGGGCGACAGACATTGCGGGTGGAAGCCAATTTGGTTACACTTTGCTTTGGGTTTTACTTATGAGTAACATGATGGCGTTGCTTTTACAGAGTTTGAGTGCACGATTAGGAATTGTAACGCAACGCGATCTAGCACAAGCATCACGTGAAACCTACTCACCATTTATAAATTATATTCTTTATTTCCTTGCGGAAATTGCTATTGCTGCTTGTGACTTAGCAGAAGTTTTAGGAATGGCAATAGGTATTAATTTATTATTTGGTATTCCGTTAATTCAAGGAGTAATGATTACTGTTTTAGATACTTTTTTATTGCTTTTTTTGATCAATAAAGGAATTAAAAAAATGGAAGCTTTTATCATTGCTTTGGTCATGATTATTGGAATTTCTTTTATTTTCGAAATGATTTTTGCCCAGCCAGAAGTAGGAAGTGTTCTAAAAGGACTCATTCCATCGATGCCAAATGAAAATGCATTGTACATTGCTATCGGAATTATTGGAGCAACGGTCATGCCGCATAACTTATACTTGCATTCGTCATTGGTACAAACTCGAAAATTCGATAGAAGTGCTGCGGGAATTAAGCAAGCGTTAAAATATAATTTTATCGATTCGACGATTGCTTTAAACCTAGCCTTTTTTGTAAATGCAGCCATTTTAATTTTGGCAGCAGCCACATTTTACAAAAACGGAATGTTCGAAGTTGCCGAAATTCAAGATGCACATCAACTTTTAGCTCCTATGTTAGGTACTAGTTGGGCGCCTATATTATTTGCTGTAGCGCTTATTGCGGCTGGACAAAGTTCGACTATTACAGGAACATTGGCTGGACAAATTATCATGGAAGGTTATCTAAATTTAAGAATTCAGCCATGGGTTCGTCGTATCATTACCAGATTAATTGCGATTGTTCCAGCGGTTATTGTGATTTCAGTTTTTGGTGAAAGCGTAACAGGAAAAATGCTTATTTTGAGCCAGGTAATTTTGAGTTTGCAATTGGGATTTGCCATTATTCCGCTTATTCATTTTGTTTCAGATAAAGAACGTATGAAAGGTTTTGCTATTTCTAAAACTACTCAAATTGCTTCTTGGATTGTGGCTTTAATCATTGTTTCATTAAATGCTAAATTGGTTTTCAACGAGATTCAAGGTTGGCTAGAAACATCTGAAAACCCAATTTTTTTGTGGTTTACCGTTGTTCCATTAGCTTTTGGGTTTTTAATTTTGTTGCTATATATTGTTTTCAAACCGTTTATAACCAAATCAAAATTAGAAATTCAAAACCATTCGCCACACAACATGGTGCTTAAATTTTCGCCATCGGAAACTTATACTAAAAAGAATATTGCCGTTTCGGTCGATTTTTCTTCTGCAGATGAAATGGCAATAAATGCAGCATTTGAGTTGGGTGGAATTGAAGCAAAATATACCTTAATTCATGTAGTAGAAACCATAGGTGCAATGCTTTTTGGCGAAAATGCTGACGATCACGAAACATCGATAGACGAAAAATTATTGAAAGAATATGAAGATATGCTTACGCAAAATGGATTTAAAGTATCAACTAAATTAGGCTTTGGCAAACCAAACAAAGCCATTCCAAAAATTATAAAAGCAGGCAATTATGATGTTTTGGTTATGGGAACACATGGTCATCGTGGGATAAAAGATTTACTTTTTGGAACTACAGTTGATAAATTGCGACATGAAATTTCGATTCCATTATTTATAGTAAAAAATTAAAAAATGACTTTTTCAGAAGAAAATTATCTAAAAACAATTTATCATCTCACGACTATTTCCCATTCGGAAGTAAGCACTAATGCTATTGCCGAAAAAATGGAAACAAAAGCATCATCAGTTACTGATATGCTTAAAAAATTAGCTGAGAAGGATTTAATAAATTACAAAAAATACCAAGGCGTTTCACTTACAGAAAAAGGTTCGCTTTCGGCAAAAATGATTGTGAGAAAACACCGTTTGTGGGAAGTATTTCTGGTCGAAAAACTAGATTTTTCTTGGGACGAAGTACATGATATTGCGGAACAATTAGAACATATAAAGTCCGAAAAGTTAATAAACAAATTAGATGATTTTCTTGATAATCCAACCAAAGATCCTCATGGCGATCCGATCCCGAATGCCAATGGACAAATTATTTCTGTTGAAAAGCAATTGTTATCAGAAGCAAACGAAAAACAAATTGGGGTTTGTGTAGGGGTAAAAGATACTTCGTCGGAATTTTTAAAATATCTGGACAAACAAGAAATAGCTTTGGGTTCTAAAATTGAAATATTGTCGAAAGAAACCTTCGATTTATCATTAAAAATAAAAGTAGATTCTAGAGAATTAACGATTTCAAATAAAATTGCAAGTAACTTATTTGTGAAAATAATTTAAGAAAAGCATTATATTTGATTGAACTTTAAGAAAACTCAAATGAAAAATATTTTCTTCTTCTTTTTACTAATTTTTAGTATTTCTGTTTTTGCACAAGAATCGAAACAAAAACCTATAAAAATTACTCAGAAAAATTGTCTTGCTAAAAAAGGATATTCTTTCCGACTAAAAGAAGTAAACTCAGATTCTCGCTGCCCACAAGGTGTGCAATGTATTTGGGCTGGCGAAGTACAAATGGTTATTTTAGTTTATAAAGACAAAAAAATAGTCGAAGAAATGAAAATTACTGTCTCACCAAACAACAATGAACAAGCCATTAACTTTTTTGCAAAATACTATACTAAAAATAAAATAAAATCTGTTTATGTTTTCCCGTTTCCGATAAAAGACAAGATTTTAGATAAATCAACTTATCGTTTGGAAATAAATTTTGAGTAGGTTATTTACAACCACAATCTCCACCACAATTTTTATCATTTTTCTTTTTGCCAAAAAATTTCTTGTACAGAAAATATACTGCAACAACTAATAAAGAAAATGCGATTATTTCTTGTATCATTATTTCAAGATTTGATAAGCAATTAATGCAACTGTATAAGCAAATCCGCTCATAAAAACCAACTGAATTGCTGGCCATTTCCAAGAATTTGTTTCTTTTTTAGTTACCGCAAGTGTGCTCATGCATTGCATTGCAAAAGCATAAAAAAGTAGCAGCGAAACACCAGAAGCGAAGTTAAATAGTTTGTCTCCGGTTTCAGGATTTATTTCGGTAGATAGTTTGTTTTTTATGGTTGCCTCTTGGTTTCCATTGTCTTCAATACTGTATATAGTAGCTAATGTTCCCACAAAAACTTCTCGTGCTGCAAAAGAAGAAACAATAGCAATACCTATTTTCCAATCATAACCTAAAGGTGTAATGGCTGGCTCTATCGATTTTCCTAGAATTCCTATATAGGAGTTTTCTAATTTATAAGAAGCAATATCGTTTTCTAAATTTTCTGTCGATGGGTTTTGTTTCGAAACTATTTCTCTTGCATTCTTAAAATTTTCACCAGGTCCGTATGAAGCTAAAAACCACAATATTACCGAAAGAGCTAAAATCATTTTTCCCGCTCCAAAAACGAAAGATTTTGTTTTTTCAATAACATTTATCGCTACGTTTTTAAACATTGGGAGTTTATAATTGGGCATTTCGACCACAAAATAGGATTTCGATTGAATTTTTAAAATTTTATTTAATATCCAAGCAGAAAAAAATGCCATACTAAAACCTAATAAATACAATAACATCAATGTAAGCCCTTGTAAATTAAACAAACCAAAAAGTCTTGTATTTGGAATAACTAATGAAATTATAATTGAATAAACGGGTAGTCTTGCGGAACAAGTTGTAAACGGTGTAACTAAAATGGTGATCAGTCGTTCTTTCCAGTTTTCGATATTTCTGGTTGCCATAATAGCAGGAATAGCACAAGCAGTTCCTGAGATTAGTGGCACGACACTTTTACCAGATAAACCAAATTTTCGCATCGATTTATCCATCAAGAAAACCACGCGACTCATGTATCCACTTTCTTCAAGAATGGAAATAAATAAAAATAAAAAGGCAATTTGTGGAATAAAAATAGCTATTCCTCCCAAACCTGGGATAATTCCTTGCACAATTAGATTGGTTAAGACTCCTGCGGGTAATTTAGATTGTGTCCATGAACTTAAAGAAGCGAACGAACTGTCTATAAAGTCCATTGGCAAACTAGACCAATCGAAAATTGACTGAAAAATGATCATCAGAATCAAGAAAAAAATCACATACCCAAATACTTTGTGCATTAGTATTCTGTCAAGTTTGCTTCGTAAATCTTTGGCGGAAGCCAAGTCTATTTTTTGACCAACTTTCAAAACATCATTAATAAACTGATAGCGTTTAATGGTTTCTTTTTGTTGTAATCTTTTTAGCTCTTCTTTCGGTTTCGCAAACGAAGGATTGGGCAATTCGTTTCTGTTTAAATTAGAAAAATTTACATCTTGCGTAATTACCAACCACAATTTATATAAAGATTGATTAGGGAAAGCGCGACGCAAATTATCAAAATAAGTCACATCAATATTTGAAGCATTCAAGCAAGGTTCGGTCGTGATGTTTTTATGATTGATGATTAAGTTTTTCAAATCATCAATACCTTCACCTTTACGGGAACTTACGAGTGCGATTTTGGTTTTTAGCTTATCTTCTAAATATGGAATATCTAACGAAATTCCTTTGTATGACATTCTGTCAGACATATTAATAACCAGAATAGTCGGAATCTCTAAATCTTTTATTTGAGTGAAAAGTAATAAATTTCGTTTTAAATTTTCGACTTCAGTCACTACAATAGCTACGTCTGGAAAATCCTTGTCGTTTTTATTTAAAAGTAATTCGATAACCACATTTTCGTCTAGCGAACTAGCGTTAAGACTGTAAGTTCCTGGTAAATCGAGAATGGTTGCTTTAAGATTTGAAGATAATTTGCAAACACCTTGTTTTTTTTCGACAGTAATCCCGGGATAGTTTCCTACTTGTTGGTTCAAGCCCGTGAGTTGGTTAAATACCGAAGTTTTCCCAACATTTGGATTCCCAATTAAAGCGATGTTAATATTACCGACTTTCATTATGGTTTGTTTTCATTAAGAATTTCGACTTCAATAATAGAAGCAGTTTCTAATCTAATAGCGACATGACTATCATTAATATTCAAATATAAAGGATCGCCAAAAGGTGCAATTTGAATAATTTCGACCATATTTCCTGGCAAACAGCCCATTTCTAATAACTTTAGAGGAATATTATTAATGTCAAAATCTTTGATGATTGCTTTTTGACCAATGGCGAGATTTGAAATGGTTAAGTTCAAGTTTATTTAGATTGAATAAATTTAAAACAAATTTAATCCTTTTTATTGGATTCACACAAAAAAAGAATGTCTTGCAGTAGTTTTTCAACTTCTTCTCTTTTAGTTCCATCATAAAAACCACGAACACGTCTTTTGTCATCAACTAAAACAAAATTTTCGGTATGTACCATATCGTACAATTCGGAAGGTTTTCCAGTTTTTACAGCTAAATAAGATTTTCGGGCTATATAATAAATATCTTTTTTGTTGCCAGTTACAAGATTCCATTTGGCATCAATAACACCTTTTCTTTCGGCATAAGCCTTTAGCACTGAAACACTATCTATATCTGGCGTTACCGAATGGGAGAGAAGCATAACTTTAGGGTTGTCTTTAATCTGGTTTTGCAACCAAACCATATTGTCAGTCATTTTCGGACAAATAGATTGGCAAGTGGTAAAAAAGAAATCGGCTACATAAATTTTGCCTTCATAATCTTTCTGAGTAATTGTTTTTCCGTTTTGATTGGTAAAAGCAAAATCAGCAATGGTATGTTTATTAGCAACATATTGTATTGTCGAATCGACCAACTCAGGATTTACCATCGATGGCGTAAAAACGGGAAGTGTTTTACGATTTAATACATTATAAAACAACCAAATTATAATTATTGATAAAATGGATAAAACAATAAGTAAGGTTTTAAATTTTTGTAAAAAATTAAGCATGAGGTAATTTTTTTTGCAAAAATACAAATATCGTCTCTATCAAAGTCAAAACAATTTTAAAATCAATGTTAAAAAAAGAACAAAATGAAAAAAACTTCCTATTTTTGACAAAAGACACTACAAAATAAATAGAATAATAAAAAATCAACCATGAAAAAAACCTTTATAACCGCTGGTTCATTAGCGGTTTTTTCACTAATTTGCTTGACTAGTAATGCACAGGAAAGCAAACAAAAAAATCCAGGTATCAATTTAGATTTGATGGATAAAAACGTAAAACCAGGAAATGATTTTTTCCGTTTTGTAAACGGAACTTGGTATGACAAAACAGATATTCCAGCAGACAAAACACGCTGGGGAAGTTTTGATGAATTGCGTCAAAATACAGATAAGGATGCTTTGGCGATTTTGAAAGAAGCTGCAGCTGACAAGAAACTAGATCCAAAATCAGACCAAGCAAAATCAGTAAGTGTTTATCAGACTTATATGGATACTATTTCAAGAAATAACCTTGGAATAAAACCAATAAAACCTTATTTAGCAAAGATTAATGCAATCAAAACTGTACAAGAAGTAAATAATTTATTGATCGAAATGGAGCCTCTTGGCGGAATTGGTTTCTACGGAATTGGAGTAGGAGCTGATGCGAAAGATAGTAACAAAAATGTAGTATACCTTGGGTTAGGAAGCTTAGGTTTGCCAGACAGAGAATATTATGTTTCTGAAGATAAAGATTCGAAAGAAAAACGTGAAAAATATGTACTTCATGTAGCAAGGATGTTACAGTTTTTAGGAACAAAACCTACCGAAGCAAAATTAGAAGCGGATAAAATTTTAGCTCTAGAAATCGCTATGTCTAAACCAAGATTTGACAGAGTAGAACTTCGTGATGACAGAAAAACTTATAATCCGATGTCGGTTGCCGAATTACAAAAACTAACCCCATCTATAAACTGGAAAAAATATTTAGATGGTGTTGGAATTACTAATTTAGAATCTATCGTAGTTACTCAACCAAAATATATTACGGCATTAGAAACTATTTTTAAAGACAGTAAAATAGATGACTTAAAAGCCTATATGCGTTGGACTTTGTTAAGAAAATCGACAGGATTATTAACTGACGAAATCGAAACTGCAAATTGGGATTTTTACAGCAAAACTTTGCAAGGAGCAAAAAAACAACGTCCTAGAAACGAAAGAGCATTACAAGTTGTAAACGGAACTGTTGGAGAAGCTTTAGGTAAATTATATGTAGAGAAAAAATTTCCAGCAGAAGCTAAAGCTAAAGCCAAAGCAATGATTGACAATGTTATTTTAGCTTACGAAAACAGAATAAATAATTTAACATGGATGTCTGCCGAAACTAAAATTAAGGCGGTCGAAAAATTACATAAAGTAACTATCAAAATTGGTTATCCAGACAAATGGAAAGACTATTCTAAACTAGAAGTAAAACCAATAGCAGAAGGTGGAACTTATTATGAAAATATAAAAAATGTTTCTCGTTGGAATTTTGATGAAAATATCGCAGACTTAAAAAAACCTGTTGATAAAACAACATGGGGAATGTCGCCACAAACAGTAAATGCATATTACAATCCTGCCTATAATGAGATTGTTTTCCCAGCAGCTATTTTACAACCACCTTTTTATGATTATAAAGCTGATGAAGCTGTAAATTATGGTGGAATAGGAGCTGTAATAGGACACGAGATCTCTCACGGATTTGATGATTCTGGTGCAAGATATAATGCAGACGGAAACTTAGTTGACTGGTGGACAGAAGACGATTTAAAACAATTTACAGGACTTGGTGGTGCATTAGCAGACGAGTACAGTGCATTAGAACCTTTACCAGGAACTCACGTAGATGGAAAGTTTACATTAGGAGAAAATATTGGTGATTTAGGAGGAATAAATGCAGCTTACGATGGACTTCAATTGTATTTAAAACAAAACGGAAATCCAGGTCTTATAGATGGTTACACACCAGAACAAAGATTATTTATCTCTTGGGCAACCATTTGGAGATCGAAAATGAGAGATGAAGCAATTAAAAATCAAGTGAAAACCGATCCACATTCACCAGGAATGTACAGAGCTTATGTACCACTTACAAATCTTGATACTTTCTATAAAGCATTTGATATCAAAGAAGGAGATAAACTATATGTTAAACCTGAGAATCGTGTGAAAATTTGGTAATACTAATTTCAAAATAAAAAATCCCATCTCGACTAGACCGAGATGGGATTTTTGTTTATTACAAATTCCCAATAATTTTATCTTTAGGATATTTAACTAAATAACTAATCCTTATTTTCTTAGTTTCATTGGGTTTTAAATCTAAATCCCAAGTTAAGATTCCAGTTTCTAAGTTTGCTTTAGCACCATCTTTTTGAAGTAATTCAATTTCTATTTCCTTGTCAGAACTTAACGGATATTGGTCTTTTAGCAACATCACAATAGCTTCTTTTTTATTATTTCTCACCGTAATATCGTAAGTGAAAGTCTGTTCTTTTTTAGAAGATAAGAATTTAGTCCCTGATTTATCGACTACTTTTTCTCGTTTGATAGACACTTTTTTATCGCGTCCCATACTCAAGTTTAAAGTATCGGAAGTTTGACTAGGATTTATCATTGTTTTTCCAACATACATTCCTTCAAAAATAATATTTGCCTCTCCAGGCAGTAAATTATATTTAGAATAATCGGCAATTTCAGCTAGTAAAAACGCTTCTTTTTCTACTCTTGGTGCCGCATAATATTTGTAAGAAGCGGGTAATTTTATTTCTTTTAGTGCTACAGAATGTGCTTTTCCGTTAGATAAAATATCGTAAGGAATATCAATATCAAAAGAAACATTCAATTGATTTTCGTTGATGGTTGTGTAGTTTGAGATTGATGCAGTCTCCATATCGGCTTGAATTTCTTGAACTTTTATTCCAGGAGCTCTACTTTGTATTTGATTTGATTTTTTATCTGCGTTCATATAGCCATAACTTTGCTCGTAGCCATATCTCAAAAACCAAGAACTTAAAATTGGTGCTTGATTGTTTTGATTTGGGTTTCCAGAAGACAGTGTTAGTTTTACTTTTTTCCAATCGATTCCTGTATTTTGAACCACTTGCGCTTTGTACATCATATTTATTGGCGAAGTAACATTCTCTGCTCTCAAGTCATAAAAAGGCGACCACGAAGCATTATTTGTCACATACGAAATCTCTAAAGGAACATTTCCAGCAATAGTATTCATAACCTGTAACACGAGTTTTCCTGAGGAAGTTTTTTCTTCTTTGCTAGTATCTACCTCAAGTTTGTTATTTAGTTTTGCGATTAACTCGTTTAGCTTTTTTTCTTTTTCTTCTAAAGTGTTTATCGTGTTGCTAATTTCAGTTCGCTTTGATTTGTAATAATCGACCATTTTTGTCAATTCGATGACGCTTAAACCAGAATTTTGACCAAAAACTTGTTGGTTTTTATCTAATAATTCGATGGTTTTGCTTTCGGAATTTCGAGAGTTTATAACTCTATTGAGTTCTTTTTGAACCAAAACAATACTGTCTTTTACTTTCTTAATCGCTGGCGAATTTTCATCAATATCATATTCTGACATATAATCGTTTGTAAATTGTACCGAAAGTACTGTTAGCGATGATGGTGCACCAATTTGAACCGAACTTTCATTCAAGTAATTAGCTACATTTTTCACTACAATTTCGCTCGTTCCAGAAGGCAATAGAACGTTTGTACTTTGTGAAATTTCGGCGGCATTAAAATAAACGGTTGCCGATTTTACTTTGGCAGAAACAAAAACAGGTTTCTGCGCAAATGATATTACCGAAACCAAAAGGGTAAAAATTAGAATTATATTTTTCATAGTAATTTGTTTTTATATCTATATAGAGTACTTTTTTACACAAAAGGTTGGGAAGGTCATGAAATTAATTAAAATCAAAATCGGTAAAAAGAGAATCTACTGCGATAGAATCTTGCACTTTAAACTTCATGTGCGTTCTTGCATGACCCGAAATAGAAAGCGGAACTTGTTGTCCAATCGTGTCTTCGGGAGTTAATAATCCCCGACGCAACATGAGTTTACTCATAAATTCTTCGTGTTTGTTGGCAAAGGATTTTAGTTTTCCTTCGTCATCAAATTGATACATAAATTTTTTAGGTTTAGGCACAATCGATGCTAGAAACAAACATTCTTTTAAAGTCAAATCGATTGGTTTTTTTTGAAAATAAAAAGCCGATGCTTCTCCAATACCATATATATTTGGCCCCCATTCTATTACGTTAAAATAAACTTCGAGCATGCGTTCTTTACTTGCAATTCGATTGTTTTCTAATAAATAAACCAATAATATCTCTTCTAGTTTTCGAGATAATGTTTTTTCGCGGGTCAAGAAAACATTCTTAACTAATTGCATACTAATAGTGCTGGCGCCTCGAGAGAATTTTTTGGTTCTAATGTTTTTAGTAATCGATTGTTTGAAAGCTTCATTAATAAATCCGTGATGGGAGAAAAACGAAGGATCTTCCGATGTGAGCACGCATTTTTGAAGATAAGGCGAAATTTGTTCTAAAGGCGTAAAATTAGGATTAGAATCACCTACTAAAATAGGACGTTGCAATACGTTATTTTCGATAGCACGATAGATAAATTCACTATTTAGTTTGTTTAAATTGGCTTCGCCATATTTTAAAATTCTAAGATTTTCTTTGTTTAGTTTACTATCAAAAACCAAAGCGTTTGGTTTGTTTTTGTTGTATTTAAAATTGAGTTTATAATCAAAATTTCCTTCGGTTTCCATTCCTGTAAAATGGGTAAATAATCCGTCTGGAAGCGAAGAAATAAAATCTTGGGCTTTCATTTTTGGGATTAAAATTTTAAGTTTATAAACCGTATCTTCTTCGGTATTATACTCCGCAAAAGGCCGCAATCTGATGTTGTTTATTTGTGCTGACGAAGTGCTATCTATCGATACAAAATCGCTTCCTAGTAAGAAATGATAATCGAAACTTGCGGTTTTAAGTATGACATCTTTTTTTGCAATTTTAGGATGATTTATGGTAAAATCTTCTACCGAAACCAATCCGTCGAGATGAAGCTCGCTACTTTCTAAATCAAATTTATCTAGTTTTAAATGAATGTTTTTGAAACTAGATTTAAAACCAAAACGTTTATAAATATAAGGCAATTGTATTTTTGAAGTATCATTGTTATAAATTCTTACATCGGCTTTTTTAGCTCTAGGATCTACAAAACCAGCAATGTTCCAGGTTTGCGAAAATTCGTTTTCTGTTACATTAATATTAGTTTGTAGCTGGTGGTTTTTTAATTGTAAGTTGGGCAGTTGCATGGTTACTTTAATCCCTAAATCATTCATTCGTAATGATAAGTTTTGGATTTGCATTTCAGTAGGAACCAAGTTTAGCGCTTTCGATAATAATCTGTAGGCTAATTTTGCATAATTCTTTTTTTCTTTGCTATCATCGCTTTTTTCCTTTTTAAGAAAAGCATCAAAATTTCTACCATTTTGGTTTTTTACCAATTGAATAAAGCCGTTTTTCACTTCAAGATTTTGCAACTGAATATCGCCAGTAATCAATTGAAATAAGTTGATTTTCGCCTTTATTTTTTCTACAGAAAAAAGGGTGTCTGCTTCTTTGGGTACTAAAACAATATTACTCAATTCGATACTCGAAATGCCATCGAAACTGGCTTTTTGTACCGAAAAATTACAATTATAATTGGTGTCAAATTTTAAACTCGCTTTTGCAATTACTTTTTGCAATAAAGTATCACGAAAAAAGTAAATTCCTGCTACAGAAAATAACAAGATTAGGATTAGAATTTTAAGGAACAGAAAAAACTTTTGTTTTTTACTTCTCATAAATGTTATACAAAAAAATTATTACGATAATGAATTTACAAAGATATCTACTTCTTGTTTTTGTGCCACATATTTTATTTGTAAATCAGAGTTTTCGCCCATTTTTGTATAATAACTTAAGGCTTTATTGGCGAAAAATAATTGTTGGTGTTTGGCAACATCTGGAATTTGTGGATATTTTTTATGGAAAACCATTTCGTAATACGCTTGCCATTCTCTTTCATTTCTGTCGTCAACAAAATGTCCAGTTACTTTCTGGCCCACATGAACCATTTCGTGGGCAATGAGGTTAAGCATTAGTATAAATTCAAATTCAAATGTGTTTTCTGGAATTCTAATAATTTGTGGTAAGCCAAAAGTACCTTCGGTAGTCATGAGGATGTATTCAGCTTTGGCTTTTTCCCGTAATTCGAAACCTTTAAAATTGGGGTGTTTTATCTCGTATTCTTCTATTACGAAATTGGCGGCTTGAATGGTTTCGCCAAGTTCGTGATAAGAATTTGTTATTTGCAATATTTCAGAATAGGGTTTCATATTTACAAAGAAATGATTTTTTATTGGTTTAAATGATACATTAAAAAACTATAAAACTCCGCTTTTTCGTTTAGAAATTTTTCATAAGTAGAAGAATCGCCATAATGACCCGCTTTTTTTGTGACTTTTAAATAAATTGGATTCTTTTGTTCTGTTCTGTTTTGTAACGCAGCAGCAAACTTATAAGAATGTAATGGCGGAACTCTATCATCATTTTCGGATGTAATAATTAATGTTGTTGGATAATTTACCTCTTTCTTAATGTTGTGATAAGGAGAATAACTTAACAAATTTATAAAATCGTCTTCATTTTTTACATTCCCATATTCTCTGTAATGGTAATTTCCAACTGTAAATTGATCAAAATTTATCATATCGAAAGCGCCCACTTTTGGGATGGCAACCTTAAACAAATCAGGCCTTTTTGTCATAGCAACACCAACCAATAATCCGCCTTGAGAAGCTCCAGTAATTGCTAATTTGTTGGGACAGGTATATTTTTCTTTAATTAGATATTCGGCAGCATCAATAAAATCATTAAAACAATTCATTTTTTTTAATCCCATGCCATCTTCATGCCATTTTTCTCCTTTTTCTCCGCCACCACGAATTTCTGCGTAAGCAAAAACACCTCCTTTTTCAAGAAAATATAATAATCCAGTATCATAATTAGGCGAACTTACAACTCCAAAACCACCATAAGCCTTTAGCAATGTTGGATTGTTTCCGTCGAGGGGAAGTCCTTTTTTATAAATTATTGTGATAGGAATATCTACATTATCTCTACTCTTATAAGTTATAGTCTTTGTTTCAAAATAGTTTAATGGGAAAAGTGTTGGTTTTGGGGGATTTGTTAAACTAAAAAAAGGCTGTTCCTTTCCAGTTTCTATATTGACCTTGAAGTTTCTAAAAGGCATAGTGTAAGAATAAACACCAAAATAGAAGTCTTTAGTTTTATTGTCAAAATTCATGAATTCTATATCCATTCCGTTGGGCACTTCTATTTTTCGTACCAATTTTCCATCATAATCATAAAATATGATGTAATACTTACCTAACGTTTTGTATTTGCAAATTAAATAATCATCGGAGAAAAAAGTTCTTTCTAATAAATGCGTATATATTTGAGGAATAACTGTTTTTTCGTCTTTTCTGTTTTGGATGTCAAAAGATCTAATGTCTCCCCAATTCATTTTTTTTGAAGTAAAATAAATCCTTCCTTTATAATAATTTATAAATTGGAAATCCGAATCGTCATTTTCAATGAATTTAGTTAACTTAAAATAATCTCCATCTAAATCACTATAATAATAATTTTTAAAACCATTGGTTCTATTTGTTTCTATTACAAAAATTTTATTTATTGAGGTAAAAAAACTAATACTATTACGAGTTTCGGTAGTGTCAAAAATAAGCTCATCAGCATCTTGTATGTTGCCAATTTTATGATAATAAAGTTTGAATGTAGAATCTTGTGCAAAAAAATCTTTATTACTATTCTGTTTATAAAAAATGCCACGATCTTTGTTCCAAGAAACATTAGAAAATTTTACGTTTTTTAAAACATCGTCTAAATTTTTGTTTTTAAATAAATCTACAAATCTAATTTCTTGTTTATCACTCCCGTCAATACTTATTTTGTAAGCTAGATTAGACGAGTTTTTAGATGGATAATACCCACTTATAGTAACATTTTTTTCAGGATAAATCTTGGTTGGGTTTACAATTTCTATAGGTTCATCGTCTAACGACTTCATAAAATATAAACTGGCCAATTTTTTCTTGTCTTTACGATAACTAGCGTAAAAATAATTCCCGACTTTATTAGGTAAACTATAAGTCGTTCTGGTATCATATTCTCTTATTTTTGAGACTAAAGAATAAGTTTTGCTTGTTTCTAACAAATGATTATTTGTAAATTCATTTTGCTTATCCACCCAATGATTAACATCTTCAGATCTCATGTTTTCTAGCCAAGAATAATCATCTTGATAAGAAATCTTATGTTTTGTAACGGTATTAGGAGTTTTTTTAGTTTCAAAAAATTCCTGAGAATGCATTCCTGTCGAAACTAGAAAAGAGATGAGTAATACGTAATATACTTTCATTATGATGTTTTAAAAAAGAAGCAAATGTACTTTATTTTGAATACAAATTTTTGCGTAATTTTACTGAAAAAATTATTTTACATTGCAAACAAAAGAACTCACAACAATTAAGGAAATGCTTGCTCAATTTGAGACTATGCAATTTTTGTATCCAAAACTTACCATCCAAAAATACGAATCTTATCTTCAAGAAATGATTCCTCATAACTACACTCAAATTGCTGTTTTTGATGATGAAAAATGTATTGGGATAACAGGTTGCTGGTTTGGTATAAAACTTTGGTCAGGAAAATATTTAGAAATCGATAATTTTATTGTGCATCCGGATTATCGCTCGAAAGGAATAGGTAAAATGCTAACGGATTATGTGAATCAAAAAGCGTTAGATTTAGCTTGTACAAACATTGTTCTCGATGCTTATACGCACAACTTTACAGCACATCGTTTCTTTTACAATCAAGGTTTTGGTCCAAAAGGTTTTCACTTTGTAAAAATTCTAAATGAAGAAGGATTGACGTAAAAATAACTTTCACCATCTTTTTTGTTATATCTCGTATTAGATTTTAAAATAAAAAAATATTACAGAATTTCTAAAATAGAAGAAAAAGAAATACTTGCTTACCCATCGGCAAGACCAAGAAATTAGTTATTTTTGTTTCTTTAATTAACTATTTACTTTGAGTTTATATAAAAATCTTTTTAAGCAAACTGCCATTTACGGTCTAGCAATGGTGCTTCCGCGAATGTTAAGTTTTTTCTTAGTACGACTTTACACCAATCCAAGTGTAATGTCAAACCCAGCAGAATATGGTGTTTTAACCATTGTTATGGCCTATATGGTTTTTCTAAACGTAATTCTTTCTTACGGTTTTGAAACCGCTTTTTTTAGATTTTATAATTCAGAAACCGATAAGCAAAAAGTAATTGCAACTTCTACAATTTCTATTTTTTGGAGTTCATTAGCATTCCTTTTTTTAGCTTTACTGTTTAGAGATGCAATTGCAAGTTTTGCAAAAGTAGATGTACAATATATCACCTATTCGGTTTGGATTCTAGTATTAGATGCACTGGTAGTAATCCCTTTTTCGAAACTTAGAGCCAACCAAAGACCTATTAAATATGCCATAATAAAAATAGGAAACGTAGTAGTCAATCTAGCATTAAACTTTTTCTTTTTACTTTATTTGCCAAAAATTTCGCAATCTAATCCCGATGGTTTTTTTGCGACTATTTACAGAGAAAATTTCCAAATAGGATATGTTTTTATAGCAAACATAATAGCAAGTTTACTCACATTTATAATGCTCTCCCAAGATTATATTAGTATAAATTGGAAAATAGACAAGATTCTTTGGAAACGAATGATGAACTATGGTTTGCCCATTCTCGTTGCGGGAATCGCTTTTGCTGTCAACGAACATTTAGATAAAATTTTACTAGGAAAATTACTTCCGTCTAACATTGCCGAATCCGAAGTAGGTACTTATGCTGCTTGTTATAAACTCGGATTGTTTATGGTTTTATTCCGAACTGCATACACCATGGGAATAGAGCCGTTTTTCTTTAGTCATGCCAGTGATAAGAATGCACCACAAACCTATGCCACAATAACTAAATATTTTGTCATCTTTGGTTCTTTTATCTCATTAGTAGTAATCGTTTTTGCCGATTTATTAAAAACATTTCTTATCCCAAACCCAAATTATTGGCAAGCCATGAGTGTCGTTCCATTAATTGTTTTTGCTAATTTTTTTCTAGGCATTTACACTAATCTATCCGTTTGGTACAAGCTAATCGACAAAACAAAAATTGGAGCCTACATCTCAGTAGTTGGAGCAGGAGTAACACTATTACTAAACTTTTTACTAATCCCAACAATGAGTTATTACGGTTCAGCAATAGCAACCATTGCAGCTTACGGAAGTATGATGCTTATTTCCTACTCACTAGGAAAAAATCAATATCCAATACCGTATGACATGAAACGAATCTTCGGATATTTAACCTTAAGCGTTGCATTTTCTGCAATTTCTTTTTATATTCCATATATCCGAGAAAATTATTTTATAAAAATAGGAATCATAATAATATTCTTGTATTTTATTTATTTTAGCGAAAAAGAAACCTTAATCAGAATCTTAAAAAGAAAATAAAAATCAGGAGCTATTCCCGCTTTCCACTACAATCTTTTCCTTGCTAAAGAAGCAAGAAAAAGGATTTCCGTTTCAATCGGGGCTAAAAAATTATAAAAAGAAACACTAAACAATCCTGCACCAAAATTAAAAAATGGAAATTAAAATAATCAATAAATCCCAACACGAATTACCCAATTACGAAACCATCGCTTCGGCAGGAATGGATTTACGTGCCAATATTCAAGAACCAATAACCTTGCAACCATTAGAAAGAACACTGGTAAAAACAGGACTTTTTATCGAATTACCCATAGGTTTCGAAGCACAAGTACGACCACGTAGCGGATTGGCTTTCAAAAAAGGAATCACGGTTCTCAATTCACCAGGAACAGTCGATGCCGATTATCGTGGAGAAATTGGAGTAATTTTAGTAAATTTATCCAATGAAGCCTTTGTAATCGAAAACGGAGAACGCATCGCCCAACTCATTATTGCCAAACACGAACGTGCCCAATGGATAGAAGTGCAAGATTTATCAGAAACTTCACGTGGAGAAGGCGGTTTTGGAAGTACTGGAGTAAAGTAATATAATAATTTAAAGATTTAATAATTTAAAGATTTAGTTCTATGGAATCTTTCAATTTTTCAATCTCTCAATTGTATTTTGTTATTCTGCCAATTGGTAAACGTCGGATAAATTCCTTCCCAATCCATCATAATCAAGGCCATAACCCACGATGAATTTGTTCGGGATACGAATTCCGACATAATCGATTTTTATGTCTTTTTTGTAAGCTTCAGGCT
>NZ_JBDTQE010000001.1:0-113348 GCF_039932285.1 Flavobacterium sp. | reverse complement strand
TTCTCATTACTTTAAGACCTGCAATTTCTCCAGCTTCTTTTGTAGCTTGACGTTGTGCATCATTAAAGTAAGCAGGAACAGTAATAACTGCTTCTGTAACTGTTTGACCTAAATAGTCTTCAGCTGTTTTTTTCATTTTTTGAAGTGTCATAGCTGACAATTCTTGAGCAGAATATAAACGACCATCAATATCCACACGTGGTGTATTGTTGTCTCCTTTTACAACTGAATAAGGTACTCTTTTTGCTTCTTCGGTAATTTCTCCGAAAGAATGTCCCATAAAACGTTTGATAGATGCAACCGTTTTAGTTGGGTTTGTAACCGCTTGTCTTTTGGCAGGATCTCCTACTTTAATTTCTCCACCTTCTACAAACGCAATGATAGATGGTGTTGTTCTTTTACCTTCAGCATTAGGAATTACTACTGCTTCTTGACCTTCCATTACAGATACGCAAGAGTTTGTTGTACCTAAATCGATTCCGATAATCTTTCCCATTTTTATTATATTTAATTATTGAGTAATTCGTTTTTAATAACTTAAGTTG
This sequence comes from Flavobacterium sp., assembly GCF_039932285.1. GTDB lineage: Bacteria > Bacteroidota > Bacteroidia > Flavobacteriales > Flavobacteriaceae > Flavobacterium. The sequence goes on along the minus strand of NZ_JBDTQE010000001.1, from coordinate 112,803 downwards.
CTATAGTCAAGTTTTGTGCCAATAAACAAAAGTAATGTAATTGTCAGTTTTTAATAAAAATGATATGACAAGGTGTCATTTTTAAACGATTTCTAATATGACTTAAATTAATTATATTTGCATTAAACAAATTTCATGAAGCAATATATACTACTAATTCTTATTGGATTTTCTTCTTTGGTTTATTCTCAAAACAAACCCTTATTAATACATTCTTACTTGAAAACAGAATCGGAATCAGTTTTAGAAGATCATGGCGTTGACTTTTTTGAAAAAGGAAAAATGATTGATGCCAAAGACGTTATAAAAGATTTTGAGAAAATAGGAGACCTAACCTCAGTAAACAAATCTGACTATTATATAACTTTAGTGCAAGAAGGTAAGTATACTATTAAAACACTAAATACAAAAAGTAAAAAAACAAATCCTTCGCAGATTATTGAAGTAGAGACCAAAGTAAAAACAGAAATAAATAGCTATCCTATAACCTTAATCAATTATTTTATTCGTAATAAGACAAACCCACAAACTATTGAGTTAAGTATTGATGAAAATGGTATAGTGTCATATAAACTTGGAAAAAGAAGGATATACTGTATGAGAGAAAGCATAATTGCTTTTGTAAACAAAGATGAAAAAGACAAAAGAGATGATGGTTATGATTACCCAGAAGAACAGTCCGAAATAGATTCAATCATAAAAAGACAAAAAACATTGATTGAGTAAAAATTTCAAAAACTATTACTTCTCTTTTTTGTTAAACTTTCTAAAGAAAAATTTCTCATTAAAAATAACCACAGAAATCAAAATCAATGAATACGAAACAATTTGTGTTAAATTGATTTCTTCTTTAAAATAAAATATTGCCAATAAGAAATTAATCAATGGATTCGTGTACATTAAGATCCCAACTGCTGAAGAATTAATACCTTTCAGAGCAAACAAGTTTAAGAATAAAGGAATAATTGTAAATAACACCACAATTACAATCATGAGAATATAAAAAATTGATTCTGTTGGCGTTTCTCCTCGATAAACAGGAAAAAATGGCAATAATACTATCGATGCTATTAGCAATTGAACCGTTAACACTACAAACCTATCGAACTTATTATTTTTTCTTTGACTTATTAAGTATAATGCAAAGGAAATGGCGATTATTAAACTATAAATAAGTCCGTTTAGATCTCCGTAAGATAATATTCCACAACTAATTACACACAAGAATACTGAAAACCATTGCCATTTGCTGAGCTTTTCTTTGAGAATAAAATACGCTAAAATAGTGGTGACAATAGGACAAATTAGATATGCAAATGATGCCGATTTTAGGCTAACATGATTTACGGCATACATGAATAAAAACCAATTTAATATGAGTAAAAATCCGCCAAGAATAGTGAGTAAAAGTGTTTTTATTTTTTCGCTTTTTTGTAAAATTATGAATGATTTCCAATCAATTTTTAGCTTTTCTTTTCGGAACAAAAGATTAATCATAAGTAACAATCCCGTTGCATAAAAAACCCTGTAAAATAGAATATCTAATGATGGATAATTATGTAATGGTTTTAGTGCTAAACTAAAAAAACCCCAAATTACGAAGGATGATAATGCCGATAAATAATATTTGTTGATTTGCATATAAAAAAATTCGGAGCAAAAGTACTAAATTACCTTTCTCCGATTTTTTTTATTTAATATATTTTTAAGAATTTTCTTAGTGGCTTGCTTCAGCTTCTATAGCATCAACATCTATATTCTGTTTTTTCAAAATTCCTTTTACTAAAACGGCAAACAATGTTAAATAGGCAAAACAAACTACTGCAACAATGTATGATTGATGAATTCCAATAATATCAGATAATTTACCTTGTATTGGTGGTATAATTCCTCCACCAAGAATCATCATTACTAAAAATGCAGAACCTTGAGAAGTATATTTTCCTAATCCAATAATAGATAAACTAAAAATAGATGGCCACATAATGCTACATGCTAATCCTCCTGATAAAAAAGCATAAATAGCAACTGTTCCAGTCGTAGACAAACCAATTAGCATGGCTATAATACCAAAACTTCCAAAAATCATTAGTGTTCTTGCAGGTTTGTCTTTACTTAAAAAGAAAGCGCAAATTTGTATAAGAACGCAAACTACATAATAATATAATGGTTTCATATCTTTCCCTGAAATGATATTTACACCTAAAATAATTCCAAAAGCAAGTATTGGAACAACAATTAAAGCAATTGTCTTTTTTGAACCTTGTAAATTAAATACCGAAATAGCTCCTGCCCAACGACCAATCATTAAACTTCCCCAATACATAGAAACATAAGGTGCAATATCCGAAGAAGCTAAACTTCCAAAATCTTTTAACTTTAATAATTCCCCCAAATTACTTCCAATAGCAACTTCTACACCAACGTAAGTAAAAATGGCTAACATTCCTAAAACCAATTGTGGGTATTGCATAGCACCCCAACCTTCTGACTTTTTTTGAGCAGATACATAAGAAAAGAATATTCCACCTAAAACAACAAGTAAAGCCAATACTAAAAATTTAATTCTGTATGATTGTAAATCTGCAATTGCTTGTTCACTTAATCCTGTCAAATCCGTTTGATATGATTTAAAAATTGGTACAAAACAAGCAGCTAAAAGAATGGTCATGACAATTAGTGTACGTAAAGCTTTATTTGCTTTTTCCATTGGTTCATTATAAATCCCTTCAGGTACTTTTTTAGAAAAATAAAATAATGCTGCTGATGCTACAAATAACAAACCAACACAAACATATAGAATAACTACTTTATTTAATTCAAGCAATTTTATTTGTTCTTCCGTTACTGATGCTGCTGTGCCAAATAATGCCAATGCAACAATAATAGGCCCTATTGTAGTTCCTAGTGAGTTTATTCCTCCCCCAAGATTTACTCTACTTGCTCCCGTTTTTGGATCACCTAATAAAATTGCAAACGGATTGGCAGCTGTTTGTTGTAATGAAAAACCTAATGCAACAATGAACAATCCTAAAAGCATACCCGCATAAACATTAGCTTCTACAGCAACAATCATTGCTCCCGCACCAAGCGCTGAAAATAATAATCCGTAAACAATACTTTTCTTGTAACCCCATTTTCCAACAATATCTTTTCCGCTTATATCACCAAGTGCAAACAAAAGCAATGCACCAATATAATAGGCAGTATAAAATGCAAAATCTATTAGTTGTGATTGAAATTGGTCTAGTGAAAAATAACTTTTACAAAAAGGTATAAATATACTATTACCAGCAGCTATAAATCCCCAAAAGAAAAATACTGTAATTAATGTATAAAGTGCGGGATAGTTGGTTTTGTGTGATTCGGATGTCATAAATATCTAAATTTTATTTTGGTTTAGTTTCCTCAAATATAACAATAATGTTTAATTTTTCTTAAATTGAATAATAAAGCTTTCATTAGTAATTAAAAATATTATTTTTGTTTAAAATTTATGACAATGAAATATTTCCTAACTATATTTATAAGTGTTTTATTATTAACAAGTTGTGATGATGGTGATTTAATTACCGAGAATTTCGTTTTCGAGAACGCAACAGTTCAAAAATGTAGTGATTCAAATGTTTTATATAAAATTAATGATGTAGAAGCTTTAATTTTTAATACTCCTGAAACCAATTTTCCTAATACCGAAACCGTAGTTGGTACACCTAGAGTAGTATCTATTGGTGGCGCTACTTCTTTAACTTACAGAAAATTTGCGACAGCTACTTCAACAAGTAATATTTGCGATACCCCAACCATTCCTGTTTTAGAAGAATGGACCGTAACTGGAGGAACTGCCGAAATTACAACAACTAAAATTTTTGACACTAACGGAACTACTGTTGTTGCTTACAACCACAATATTATTTTTAAAAACATAACATTTGTAACTCCAGATAAACAAATAGTTTATGATTCTTACACTTTTGGAAGTTATAGAACTGAGATTGTTAACTTAAATTTCGATTATTCTCTTGACACAACACAAAATTGTGGTGGAAATAATTTAATATTTAAATACCATAATAACAATGCTTTATTATTAGATGTAGATCCTTTATTATTTACCAATGCCGTAACTCCAATTGGTTCACCTAGAACTGCTTTAATAAATACTACAACGAACAAAGTTGTTTATAGAGTGTATAGTGGAAGTTTGAATACTAATTTTTTCTGTGCTGCAATTACGCCTTCTACTCCAACACTTACTGAAGAATGGATTGCTGAAGATGGTGTGGCAGCAACTAGCGGTATTATAAGTGTAGAAACTGTTGCAATTGATGCAACTCACTTTAAACATACCATTACTTTATACAAAACAACTTTCAAAAAAGGAATTCTAACATATATTTACCCAACGAACGATAATTTTGTTTTTGGCGAATATGTGACAACTTTATAAACTACCTTTCTTCTGAATAAAATAAACCTCAGTGGCTCCGACGCCATATTTCTGGTAATTTGCATCTTGGAAAGTAATATTTTCGTAACGTCCTAATAAAAAATCAAGTTCCGATTTTAGCACGCCCTCGCCTACTCCGTGTATAAAAACTACTTTGGGAATTCGGTTACGAAGTGCAAAATCCATTTGGCGTTTTACAGTTTCGGTTTGAATGTTTAGAATGTCATAATTACTCATTCCTCGTTTGTTAGGAACCAGTTTTTCAATATGTAAATCTATTTCGAGAACAAATTCTTCTTTTTTAGATTTTTTCTCCTTGACAAAACTTCTTGGTTTGGGAATTTCCTTTTCTTTTGCTACCGATGAAAAATTAGTTTTAGAAATATTTTTCATCAAATCGCTAGTAGATTCTATCAAAATAAGTTCTTTTTCGTTATAATCGAGTTCAAAACCATCTTCGGTTTCAATAGTTACTATTTTTCCACTCACTTTTAGTACAACACCATTTATAGCATCGTCTAAAACCGAAATATTATCTCCTTTTGCAAACATTATTCTTCGTTATCTTGATTTTTACTTGGCGTTTTTGCACTTAACCTCATCATACCCAAAAAGAATAAAACTATTCCTGTAATTTTAATCCAAAGACTTGGTTTTACGGTATTCTGATTCCAAAACAAGGCTATTGCTATTAGAATCATTAGTATAATATATATGTTTTTCATTTTTATTTTAGTTTTTACAGATGTTTAGAAAACAAAAAAAATATTTTATTCGATTCAACACTATTTACTCATTTTCCATTCAGCAATATCTATTCGATAAATATTTACTGCCATTTCTTTATATTCTGTTGTTTTATCATTTCTCATTCCATTATTTTTTGCAACTTTTTCTGAATTAATATTTTCTGTGTTAATTATTGAAATTAAACTTTGAGAAAAATCATTCTCAAATGCAAAATCTTTACACTTTTTAGTTGATTCTGCTGCAAAACCTTTTTTTCTATGTTCTGGCAAAATTGAATATGCAATTTCTATTTCCTTTTTGTTTTCAATTTTTCGAACTATAAGTCCACAATGTCCAACAATTTCATTTGTGAGTTTGTCTAATAAAACGTTTGCTCCGCCCAAATCATCTCTATATCTTTCAAATGTCATTTCGAACCAAAGTTTACACCTTTCTTTTGGTGTTTTTATTTTGTCTACGCCCAAAAATTTACAAACTTCAATATCTTCAAATAATTCTATCCAAATATCAAAATCTTTTTCATTTAGCAACCTAAACTTTAATCTTTCTGTTTCTTCTCCTTCTAAAGTATATTTCATTTAAAATTGATTCAGCTATTTTATATCTCTCAACCTCAGTTGTAAATTTACGTTTCCGTTCCATTCGTTTTCATCGATACAATATACGGCATCAAATGGTTTATTATTGGTAATGCAATCCATTTTTTGTGATAAATTAAAACCAATCGCAGCAAAACCTTCACTATTACCTTGTTTTACAAACAATCTTAGATGTTCTTCTTCTTTACCCAACGTTTTTCCATAGCCCGTATCTTTTATATTTTTTGAAATAAAAATAGGGGTCATATTTTGTGGACCAAAGGGTTCAAATTGCTTTAAAATTCTAACTAGTTTTTCGTTTATATCTGATAAATTAATTTCAGCATCAATAGCAATTTCAGGAATAAGTAAATCCGGATGAATACTATCTTTAACCACTTCTTCAAATTTATTTTTGAAAGCTTCGTAATTTTCTTCTTTTAGAGTCATTCCTGCAGCATACATGTGCCCGCCAAATTGTTCTAGATATTCCGCACTAGATTCTAAGGCATTATAAATATCAAAATCCTTGACAGAACGTGCCGAAGCAGCCAATTTATCGCCACTTTTTGTAAAAACAATCGTTGGTTTATAATGTGTTTCTATCAGTCTTGAAGCCACAATTCCGATAACTCCTTTGTGCCAATCTTCCTGATAAACGACCGTTGTAAATTTGTTGCTTTCATCATTTGTTTCAATCTGAACCAATGCTTCTTGGGTGATTTGTTTGTCTAAATCTTTCCTGTCGGCATTAAAAATTTCTATTTGTGAAGCAAATTCTTCTGCTTGTGACAAATCAAATTCAGTTAACAATTCGACTGCATAATTACCATGTTTTATTCTTCCTGCAGCATTGATTCTTGGTGCAATTATAAAAACTACATCGGTAATTGTTAAAACTTTCTTCTTCAAATTCTGAACCAAAGCCTGAATTCCTGGTCTTGGATTGGTATTAATAACTTCCAACCCGAATTTTGCCAAAACCCTGTTTTCACCCGTCATAGGAACAATATCGGCAGCAATGGCTGTGGCTACTAAGTCTAAATACGGAATAAAATCTTCTATCGTTTGGTTTCGGTTTTGGCCTAAAGCTTGTATGAGTTTAAAACCAACGCCACAACCGCAAAGTTCGTCGTAAGGATAAGTACAATCTTCTCGTTTTGGATCTAAAACAGCAACGGCTTCAGGCAAAAATTCGCCTGGACGGTGGTGATCACAAATAATAAAATCGATGTTTCTTTCTTTGGCATATACCACATGATCTGTTGATTTTATACCACAATCTAGTGCAATAATAAGTGTAATACTGTTATCATCGGCATAATCGATTCCTTTATACGAAATTCCGTAACCTTCGTCGTAACGATCAGGAATATAAGTGGCTACATTTTTATAATAGGATTTTAAATAAGACGAAACTAAAGAAACTGCAGTTGTTCCGTCGACATCATAATCGCCAAAAACCATGATGTTTTCGTTGTTGGCAATGGCTTTTTCTATTCTTTCGACCGCTTTATCCATATCTTTCATCAAATAAGGATTGTGCAAATCAGCCAAACTAGGACGAAAAAATGCTTTGGCTTCATCATACGTTTCAATTCCGCGTTGGATTAACAAGGAAGCAACAAAATCTTCAATATTCAAGGCTTGCGCCAAATGTTTGACTTTTTCTTCAGCAGGTTTTGGCTTTATTGTCCAGCGCATAGTTAATTACGGATTAGAAATTATAATTATCGTCGTATATAAAAACAAATTTAGGGTAAAACATCGAATAATAAAGTGACAAAAATAAAAAATGGTGTTACTTTTGGCTTTTATTACTTTATTTAAAATAAACCAAATGCAGATTCAAGGACAAATTGTTGATATAGAAAACAAACGAATTTATTCGGGAGAAATTACCATTGAAAACGGTAAGATTGTTTCGATAATTGAGAAAAATCATGAGGTAAAAAACTTTATTCTTCCAGGATTTATCGATGCTCACATTCATATCGAAAGTTCTATGCTTGTTCCTTCTGAATTTGCAAAATTGGCTGTACTTCACGGAACGGTTGCTACTATTTCTGATCCGCACGAAATTGCCAATGTACTGGGAAAAGAAGGTGTTTACTATATGATTGAAAACGGGAAAAAAGTGCCCTTAAAATTTCATTTTGGCGCTCCGTCTTGCGTTCCTGCAACTGCTTTTGAAACAGCGGGAGCCATTATCGATTCTGAAGAAATTAAAGAATTGATGGCTTCCCCAGATATTTATTATTTGTCGGAAATGATGAATTATCCTGGTGTTTTGTTTAATGACGAAGAAGTTTTGAAGAAAATTGCTTGGGCAAAGCATTTCAATAAACCTGTTGATGGTCATGCGCCAGGATTGCGAGGAGAACCTATTAAAAAATATATTTCGGCAGGAATTACAACCGATCATGAGTGTTTTACTTATGATGAAGCGCAAGAAAAATTATCACTTGGCATGAAAGTTATTATTCGTGAAGGAAGTGCTGCCAAAAACTTTGAAGCCTTGATCGATTTACTTCCAGAAAATTACGAAAACATGATGTTTTGTTCTGATGACAAACATCCCGATGATTTAATTTTAGGACATATTAATTTGCTTTGTGCTCGTGCTGTGGCAAAAGGAATGGATATTTTTAAAATCTTACAAGTAGCTTGTGTAAATCCAGTAAATCATTACAAAATGAAGGTGGGTTTGTTGAAAGAAAATGACGCTGCCGATTTTATTGTTGTAGAAGATTTAATCAATTTTAAAGTAAATGAAACCTACATAAATGGTGAGTTGGTTGCTCAAAACGGACAATCATTCGTAAAACATGTTGATTTTGAAACGCCAAATAACTTTAACATTACCGAAAAGGAAATTAGTGATTTCGAAATCCCAAGTTCAGCTTCGAAAATTAGAGTCATTGAAGCTTTAGAAGGACAATTAATTACCAACGAAATTCATCATAATTCATTTATCGAAAGCGGAAAACTCGTTTCAAATATAGAGAATGATATACTGAAAATGGCAGTTGTAAACCGATATTATAATACCAAACCGGCAGTCGCTTTTATTAAAAATTTTGGTTTAAAAAAAGGCGCTATTGCAAGTTCCGTAGCCCATGATTGCCATAATATTGTGGTAGTAGGAACATCGGACGAAGAGATTTGTAATGCAGTAAATTTAATTATAAAAAACAGTGGCGGAATTTGTGCTGTAAATGGCAATAAAAACACATCATTAGCCTTGCCCGTAGCCGGAATTATGAGTGATAAAGATGGTTGGGAAACTGGAAAATTATACCAAGAAATTGATGCCATGGCAAAAGATTTAGGAAGCAATCTAAAAGCGCCATTTATGACACTTTCGTTTATGGCACTTCTAGTAATTCCTGATTTGAAATTATCTGATAAAGGTTTGTTTAGCGGGAATACTTTTTCGTTTGTGGATTTGGAAGTGGAATAAATTATTTGAGCGAAACGGCTGTTGTAAAACTTTTTTAAATTTTCAGTTATAAATTGAGAATACATATAACGCTATTAGCGCCAAAAATGTGTTAATCAAGATGATATTTTGGAAACCATTTTCAGATAATTTTTTATTGAATTTAAGCATAAGTAAGCTAATTATAGTAGTTATTGTTAAGCCTAATATAAAGTAAAAACAAGCTCCATTTAGACCTGACATTAATTTATCAGAATAATCTGTACTTTTAGATTTAATCGAATTAATGTTTTGAAAAATATAACTTTTTCCAATTGTTATATCGTTTTCTTCAATAAATGTTTTTCTTATTGAAAACTCATAACCTTTTTCAGTGTAAAACTTATTACCAACGAATTCTTTAGTACTACTAATACTATATCTATTACGATGACTAATTATAATTTGACTGTAAGCAGTTATTTTATCATTAATTTGTTTTTGTGGTAAAATCAATTGATCAACAATGAACAAACTAAAGAATATAGGAATACAAATTAAAATTTTGATTGTAACTTGTGTATATTTTTCTTTCATTAAATAATCTATCTCTAAAGTGATTTAAACTGAATCAATAATCAATTTGGTTCAATCTAATCTTCATTATCATATTTGCCTTCTTTTTTTTCTTTTACCGAGATTTTCCCACCTACAATCACTACAATTTCTCCTTTTGGTGGTTTTGTTTCAAAATGTTTCAAAACTTCATCAGCAGTTCCGCGAATGGTTTCTTCATGCAATTTAGATATTTCTCTAGAAACAGAAACGGGTCTTTCGGCACCAAAATACTGGACAAATTCGCCTAATGTTTTTACTAATTTGTGTGGAGAAACATATAAAATCATGGTTCTTGTTTCTTCCGCTAAAGCCAAATAACGGGTTTGACGTCCTTTTTTTTCGGGTAAAAACCCTTCAAAAATAAACTTATCATTAGGAAAACCACTATTTACCAATGCGGGAACAAAGGCAGTTGCGCCTGGCAAACAATCTACTTCTATATTATTCTCGACACAAGCTCGAGTGAGCAAAAAACCTGGATCTGAAATGGCTGGCGTTCCTGCATCGGAAATTAGCGCAATATTTTCGCCTGTTTGTATGCGTTTTATAATATTCTCTATAGTTTTGTGTTCGTTATGCATGTGGTGACTGTGCATGTGTGTCGAAATCTCAAAATGCTTTAGGAGTTTTCCGCTTGTGCGCGTATCTTCCGCAAGAATCAAATCGACTTCTTTGAGCACACGAATGGCACGAAAAGTCATGTCTTCGAGATTACCAATTGGTGTTGGAACAAGATATAATTTTCCCATTTACACGAATTTACTGGCTACAAATTCCATAAAACGATCTGCAAATTCTTCTTTTCCTTTCCAATCGTTATAATCTGGTTTCACCATTTCATCAATAAAATTTTTAGCATCTTCTAGTGAATCGAAAGTAGATATTTGTGAAACTACGCGATTAAAGTCTTCCGGACTTCCGTCGAATAATTGTTTTTCGAAAGCCAATTTGTCATTCAAACCAATATTGACAGTTTTGTTCAGTTTATCATTAAGATTTATAGCAGGTTTAGGTTCTGCTTTTTCGAAAATAATTTCTGTTTCAATTTTCACCTCTGGAATAACAACTTTTTCTTCAATTTTATCCTCTATAATTTTTGAAATTTCAACTGGAATTACAGAATCTTCTGTTTTTTTTACATTAGAAACTCTTTCAAAAACAGGTTCTGGTTGCATATTACTTAAAAAATCATCTATCGAAACTTGCTTTTTTTCAGGCTTAGGAATTTCGATAATCGGAGATTCTTCTATTATTATTTTTGGTTCTTCAATCACATCTTTTGGTTCTTCAACCGTTACTTTTGTTTCTGGAACAACGACTGCTTCTGCTTTTACAAGAGAAACTTCTTCATTTATATCATGAATGATGATTTCCTCATCTTTAGCTTTTACAGTTGGAATTTTCTCATCAAAATCGAATGCTTTTTCAATTATAACTTCTATATCATGCAAACCAATGGTAGGTTTTGTTTCGCCAAAATGTTCTTCTACAAATAGTAAAACAGACAATTTTTCGTATAATTTTTGAGTTTCGTGGTGCAATTCACGAACATCTTCTTTGTGTTTTAGTTGTAAAATTCGGTGCGCAATGCTAATTAATTCGGCCTCTAACTTTTTTTTCATGTGTATTCTATATTTTTATATTTCGGAACATGTAATAATTATTGGTACTACATTTATTCATACAAAAGTTATTTTAATAATTATTTCATAACTTTTAAAATTATACTCGATAAAGCTTTTCTTTTTTAATAAATTTGTTCTGTTACAAAGTAATAAAAACTATTCATTTTTATCGTTATAAAAATAAAAAATGTTTCTCGAAAATACAGTAAATCATAAAGAGCAGTTTGGTTGGATTGAAGTTATTTGCGGATCGATGTTTTCGGGCAAAACCGAAGAATTAATTCGCAGATTGAAAAGAGCACAATTTGCCAAACAAAAAGTCGAAATCTTTAAGCCATCTATCGATACCAGATACGATGAAGAAATGGTAGTTTCGCACAATAAAAACGAAATTCGCTCTACTCCTGTTCCGGCCGCCGCCAATATTGCGATTTTGGCACAAGGTTGTGATGTTGTAGGGATTGATGAAGCCCAGTTTTTTGATGATGAGATTGTCAAAATTTGTAATGATCTTGCCAATTCTGGAATTAGAGTAATCGTCGCTGGATTGGATATGGATTTTAAAGGAAATCCTTTTGGCCCCATGCCAGCACTTATGGCAACTGCCGAATATGTTACAAAAGTACACGCTGTTTGTACTCGCACAGGAAATCTTGCCAATTATAGTTTTCGTAAAACCGATAATGACAAACTCGTAATGCTTGGCGAAACCGAAGAATATGAGCCGTTAAGTCGTGCTGCCTATTATAATGCGATGCGTGAGAATATGATTGTAAAAGATGCCGAACATTTATCAAAAGAAAAATAATTAGACCAATTGACGATATCCTTACACCATATAATGCCGATTCTAAATGCCGATTTTCAAGGTATTGATTCAACTATTTATTTCAACAATATATCTATAGACAGTCGTTCTTTACAAAACAACGAGAATACTTTATTTTTTGCATTAGTTGGGCCTAATAATGACGCTCATATTTATGTTGAAGATTTAATATCTAAAGGCGTCAAAAACTTTGTTGTAACTCATATTCCAAACGAATTGAAGGATAAAGCAAATTTTTTAATTGTAAATAACACACTCGTTGCTTTACAAAAATTTGCCAGTTATTACCGTAATTTATTTCATTTTCCAGTAATAGGAATTACAGGAAGTAACGGAAAAACCATTGTAAAAGAATGGCTTAATTTTCTTTTAAGTCCTGATTATAATATTATTAGAAGTCCAAAAAGTTACAATTCGCAAGTTGGTGTTCCACTATCAGTAATTGGGATTAATGAAAATCATAATTTTGGAATTTTTGAAGCGGGTATTTCTACCAAAGGAGAAATGGAAAATCTTCAGAAGATAATTCAACCAAGCATTGGAATTTTAACCAATATAGGAACCGCTCATGATGAAGGTTTTTGTGATATTTCGGAAAAAATAAAAGAAAAACTCAAACTATTTACTAATGTTGATGTTTTAATTCTGAATAAGAATAAAACTATCGAAGCATTTATAAATAAAGAGATTAAAACCTTTACTTGGAGTACAAATGATCAATCTGCCGATGTTTTTTTTCAGAAGAAAACCTTCGATGATTATTCGATTTTAAATATTACAAATAAGGATAAATGTTTTAAAATAAAAATTCCATTTACCGACGAAGCTTCACTAGAAAATAGCATGCATTGTATCTTGACAATGTTATATTTGAAATATGATTTGGATACAATCGAGCATCGGGTAAGCCAATTATTTCCTGTCGAAATGCGATTGAAAGTCAAAAATGGAATTAATAATTGCACTTTGATTGATGATAGTTATAGTGCTGATTTTCAGTCATTAAAAATTGCCTTAGATTTTATTGAAAACCAAAAACAACATTTAAAGAAAACACTTATTTTATCTGATATTTATCAATCAGGATTAGAAAATGAAGATTTGTACGCTCGTGTTTCACAACTTATTATTTCAAATAAAATAAATAGAGTAATTTGTATTGGAGAGGTAATTTCTAAATATAAAAACAAGTTTCTCAATGTCATTTCTTATGTTTCAACAGACCATTTTATTGCCGATTTTGAAAATTTAGATTTTGCGAATGAAACTATATTGATAAAAGGTTCTCGTCATTTTCAATTCGAAAAAATTGTAACGGTACTCGAAGAAAAAACACACGAAACAGTATTAGAAATTAATTTGAATGCCATAAGTCACAATTTAAATTACTACAAATCGAAACTGAATCCAAAAACCAAAATTATGGTTATGGTGAAAGCCTTTGGTTATGGAAGTGGCGGATTTGAAATTGCAAAACTCCTAGCTCATCATAAAGTAGATTATCTTGGTGTGGCTTTTGCCGATGAAGGAATCGAACTCCGTCAAGAAGGAATCCAATTGCCTATTATGGTGTTAAATCCCGAAATGACCAGTTTCTCATCTATCATTCAATACCATTTAGAACCCGAAATTTATAGTATTCGAGGTTTAAAAGCATTTATAAAAATTGCGGAACAGAAAGAACTCGTTAATTATCCCATTCATATTAAGATAAATACAGGGATGAATCGGTTGGGTTTTGATGATGAAATCATCCCTGAACTCATTGCAATTCTGCAAAAAAACAATTCAATTCAGGTAAAAAGTATTTTATCACATTTAGCTGCCAGCGATGATTTAAAACAAGATATTTTTACAAAAAAACAAATTTCGGATTTTGATACAATATCTAGTAAAATCAAGACAGACCTGAAAATAGATCCTATTCGTCATATTTCAAACACTTCAGGAATAAGTAATTATCCAAAAGCACAATTTGATATGGTTCGATTAGGAATCGGTTTGTATGGCGTTTCTAATGACGAACAAGAAACAAAAGAGTTGGAAAATGTAGGAACACTAAAATCGATAATTTCACAAATACGTACTTTAAACATTGGTGAAAGTGTAGGTTATAGTCGCCGCTTTATGGCGGAAAAACCAACAAAAATTGCCACAATCCCTATTGGTTATGCCGACGGAATTTCTCGTGCATGGGGAAACGGAGTTGGTTATGTCCTAATTAATGATCAAAAAGCAACAATTGTAGGAAGTGTTTGTATGGATATGCTCATGGTCGATGTAACCGAAATTAATTGTTTTGAAGGAAATGAAGTGATTATTTTTGGTAAAAATCCATCAGTAACAACCATTGCAAAAGCTATAAATACAATTCCTTACGAAATATTGACCAGTATTTCTGGCAGAGTAAAACGGGTTTTTTATCGAGAATAATCGATCTTTTTTTGATTTTTATTTTGAATAAAATGTTAAATTAGCTTTTTATAACAAAATAAATTAACCTAAAAACAAACAAATTATGGGAATGATTTCAGAATTTAAAGATTTTATTGCAAAAGGGAATGTAATGGATTTGGCAGTAGGGGTTATAATCGGTGGTGCATTCGGAGGAATTGTTACTTCATTAGTATCCGATGTAATTACTCCGGCATTACTAAATCCAGCTTTAAAAGCAGCTCAAGTTGCAGATTTAGCAGGTTTAAAAACTGATGGAGGAATTTTGTATGGTAAATTTCTAGCTGCCGTAATAAGCTTTTTAGTAATTGCTTTTGTTATTTTTATATTAGTTAAGGGACTTAATAGAATGAAAAAGAAAGAAGAATCACCTGCTGGACCAGTTGGACCAACTCAAGAAGAATTGCTTACACAAATTAGAGATTTGTTAAAAAAATAATTTCCGCTACACACATATTCTAACTAAACCGTTTCTTCATCGAAACGGTTTTTCTTTTTATTTGTTTTATCAAAATCAAATCAATATTTATTACTTTTGCACTACAAAATTTAATATACAAATTATGAGAATTGCAGTTGTTGGCGCAACCGGAATGGTTGGAGAAGTAATGCTTCAAGTTTTAGCCGAAAGAAATTTTCCCGTAACCGAATTAATTCCTGTTGCTTCAGAGCGATCTGTAGGAAAAGAAATAGAATTTAAAGGAACAAAATATAAAGTCGTAGGAATGCAAACTGCAGTAGATATGAAAGCTGATATTGCTTTGTTTTCTGCTGGTGGAGAAACTTCTTTAGAATGGGCTCCAAAATTTGCAGCAGCTGGTACAACTGTAATAGATAATTCATCGGCTTGGAGAATGGATCCAACTAAAAAACTGGTTGTTCCAGAAATAAATGCTTCTATATTAACAAAAGAAGACAAAATTATTCCAAATGCAAATTGCTCGACTATCCAATTGGTAATGGTTTTAGCGCCTTTGCATAAAAAATATAATATTAAACGTGTCATTGTTTCAACTTATCAGTCTATCACAGGAACTGGTGTAAAAGCAGTACAACAACTGGAAAACGAATATGCTGGAGTTTCTGGCGAAATGGCGTATAAATATCCTATTCACAGAAATGCGATTCCACAATGTGACAGTTTTGAAGAAAATGGTTATACCAAAGAAGAAATGAAACTGGTTCGTGAAACTCAAAAAATACTTGATGACAAAACTATTGCCGTTACAGCTACTGCCGTTCGTGTACCTATCGTTGGCGGACACAGTGAAGCCGTAAACGTCGAGTTTTCTAAAGATTTTGATGTGAATGAAGTTCGCCAGCTTTTGCATAATACACCAGGAGTTGTGGTACAAGATAACAATGATACTTATACCTATCCGATGCCTATGTATGCGCAAGGAAAAGATGATGTTTTTGTAGGAAGAATTCGTCGTGACGAAAGCCAACCCAACTCAATAAACATGTGGATTGTTGCCGATAATTTACGTAAAGGTGCTGCTACAAATACTGTACAAATTGCTGAATATTTAGTTAAGAATAGTTTGGTGTAATACACTGTAAAAAAAAGAGAGCCAAACAATGACTAGAAAATTACTTTTTATAATTTCAATAATTATTATTTTTTCTTTTTCCAATAATGAAAAAGATTTAGAATTTAGTTATCCAAAAAATAACCAAGCAGTGGTCATTATGAATACTGAGAAATTTGAGGAATTTAAAAAAGAGTGGCGTGGGGAAGATTATTACTATATATGCGAAAATGGAAAAGACCAAATTATATGTTCAGTACTCTTTTACAAACTGAATAAAAATGAACAAAAAATGATGGTAGATTCATTTGATCCAGAAGGAGAAACCACAAGTCCTATTCTTCCACTAACTCATTTCATGAATTCAAATTTGAAGAAGTATGAACAAAACAATAAAATTTGGGGAGAATCTACTGATGATTTTATGTTTAAACAAAATGATATTATTCAAGTAGAAGGAACCAAAATTAATCAGAAGAATATGTATGCATACTGTATGTTTGGCAAAAATATATTTGTAAATATTCATTTATCTAAAATTAATTACACATCTAAAGATTCGATATCGATGCGACAAATATTAGATGGTCTGAAAAAGAAAAAGTAAAGAAACTATAGTATAGCACTTGTGCTAGTGATTTGGGGAATTGTTTTTTGATGATTTATTTAATCCAAAATAAAACTTGATTTAATCCTAAGCTATTATAACAAAGTACCTTTTACAGAATTTCATAAAAATATCCAATAGATTGAATAAAATAGAATTCATAAAAAGAACATTTGAAGCGGACAAAAAGAAAAATATTAAGCCAATTTTTTTTTATGATGTTTTAATAGATGGTATATCACTTTTTGATGAATTAGAATGTGATGAAAATAATAGTGTTTGTATTTTCGGTTATTATGATAAAAAAAATCTAAATATTGATATTATAAATCAATTTTTGAAAACTAAACCTTCCGAACTGGATACTGGAAGAATATCATTATTTATTTGTAGAGAATGTGGAGATATTGGTTGTGGAGCCACAACTATAGACATACAAAAAAATGAAAATTCTTATATATGGAAAAAATTTGCTCATGAAAATAATTCATTTGAATTGACAGAATTTGATTATTTAGATGTTCAACCAAAAGAATTTAAAAAAAATGAATACGAAAATGCCCTTAACGAATTAAAAACAAAGCTCTTATTCTAAACAAAAACAAATTTTTTATTTAGAAGAAGAATCCGTCTCCATACCCAGCAAATCATAAATTTTGTTAAATTTAAACGGATTTTATTTTTTGCTTTATTACATTTGTCTTGCATGAAAAAGAAATTTATCATCATCAACTCATTATTAGCGATTGTAGTATTATTTTCGATACTATTTCAATCGATACATAGTTATGAGCATTTGGTAAAACAAATTTCTGAAAAACATTGCCATCACAAACTAACTTCTGGTTCTCAAATAACACATCAACACCATAATTTAGACCACTGTTTTGTTTGTGATTTTACTTTAGGTGCATTTGTTAATTCAAGTATTTCTTATTTTCAATTTATAAAAAGACCCGTTTCTACTGGATATTCTTTTATCTATTCTAAAGAAATAACTAACTTTTTTAAAGGAAGCCTTTTTGCGCTTCGAGCTCCTCCCTGTTTTATTGTTTAATTTTTTTATTACTAATAACTTTTAGTAATACTTACAATTTATTTTTTTAAACAATAAAATATCATTTAATATGAAATTATTTTTAGTTGCCCTTTTATTAGGGTTTTCAGGTATGATTCATGCCCAAATTGTACGAGATACAATACATAAAGACAAACCATACATAATGGATGAAATTAAAATTTCTTCCACTGCTTTCAATAAAATTCAATCACAAAATGTGATGAAAATTGAACACAAAAGCATCAAAGAATTGCAACAAAAAGGAGCGGCAACACTAATGGAAGGATTGGCTTCAATTCCTGGAGTTGCACAAGTATCTACAGGAACATCTATAGGAAAACCTGTTATTCGGGGATTAAGTGGCAATCGCGTTTTGGTTTATACCCAAGGTGTTCGATTAGAAAATCAGCAATTTGGAGAAGAACATGGTTTGGGACTTAGTGATAGTGGTATAGAAAGTGTCGAAGTTATAAAAGGACCTGCTTCTTTACTTTATGGTTCAGATGCATTAGGTGGCGTTTTGTACTTTAACCCTGAAAAATTTGCTCAGCCCAACTCCTATTCGGCAGATTTTAGTCAAAAATTCTTTTCCAATACGCAAGGAAGCAATACTTCATTTGGACTGAAATCATCTTCTAATAATTGGAAATTTTTAATTCGTGGTGGCTATAATAACCATGGCGATTACAAAATGCCAAATGATAGTTTGGTTACCAATACTCGTTTTGAAGAAGCTGATGTAAAAACAGCTGTTGGTTATAGCAATGCAAAGTTTTCTAGTGTTTTGCGATACAATTTGAATAATTTAAATTTAGGAATTCCAGAACAAATAGGTTTACAAACCAGAAAAAGAGATCCTGACTATCCTAGACAAGGTGTTTTAAATCATATTTTGAGTTTGCATAATAATTTTTACTTCAAAAACTCAAAATTTGATGCCGATTTCGGATATATTTCTAACAGCCGTAAGGAATTTGCAGACAGTACAATTCCTATTTTAGATATGAATTTGAATACTTTAAACTATGATTTAAAATATTACTTACCAAAAATTGGAAAATTAGAAACTATTGTTGGTGTTCAAGGTATGAGTCAAACCAATAGAAATTCTGGTTCAGAATTATTAATCCCTGATGCCAATACAAATGATATTGGTACTTTAGTAACAACAAATTACGAATGGAAATCGAATGTCATACAAGCTGGATTTCGTTATGACACAAGAAAAATTAATACCGAAACTCATGGAATTTTAGGAGATGAAGGTTATTTTGAAGCCATCAACAAAAAATTCAGTAGTTTTAATGCTTCATTGGGTTACAAAACAAAACTAACAGACAATTTATCTTTCAGATTTAATGTTGCTTCAGGATTTAGATCTCCAAACTTGGCTGAACTAACCTCAAACGGTGTTCATGAAGGAAGTAATCGCTATGAGATTGGAAATACTACCTTAAAAAATGAGCAAAATATCCAAACTGATTTGAATCTCGAATACGGGAATTCTCATTTTGAGTTTTTCGCAAATGGTTTTTATAATCATATTAACAATTACATATTTATTTCTCCAAACGGAAATATAATCGCAGGAAACAATGTCTTCGATTATGTACAAGCCAATGCAAAATTATATGGGGGAGAATTTGGTATTCATTTTCATCCGCATCCGTTAGATTGGTTGCATATTACTAGTAGTTTTGAAACTGTAACTGGCAAGAAGGAAAATGGAGAATATTTACCTCTTATTCCTGCAAACAAATGGAATAATAATATTCGTACAGAATTTAATCTCAAAAATTGGGTAAAAAAAGGATATGCAACAGTAAATGTTGAAAGTAATTTTAAACAAAATAACAATAGTACGTTTGAAACAAAAAGTAACGATTACACTTTAGTTAATCTAGGCTTAGGTGGAAATATAAACATTAACAAATCAAATTTTGATGTTTCTTTTAATGCAAATAATATGCTTAACAAAACCTATATTTCACATCTTTCTAGACTAAAAACAGACGGTATTCCTAACATTGGGAGAAACATTGTTTTAGGAATTAGTTTCTTACTATAAACTAAATAATATTTTTAAAATAAGTTATAACTGTTAAACTAGCTCTAATGGTTATAACTTATTTAAAATTTAATTTTACAATCTTATTTTTACCAGCACCGATTGCTGTTTTATTATCTATAAATCTAATTGTATATAAATCCTTATCGGTAGATAATTGTTTCCATTTTTCGCCTCCATCACTTGAATAATAAATTCCTGTTGCACCAACAGTTACAATGCCTTTTCCTTTACTATTAGGCAAATACTGAAGACATGATGCGTAACCAAAGCCTTCATTCTCGGCAATTAACTTCCATGTTTTACCACCATCATTTGTAATAGCTTTATTCTGAAAGTTTTGTTCTAATTTTTCGTAGTTTCCGCCAGCAATAAAACCAATCTTTTCATTATAAAAATCGGCAGTAAAAGATCCCGTCATTGTTTGACCTTGAGCAATTGGCGTTTCAGATGTTTTCCAAGTCTCACCTTTGTCTGCTGAATAAAAAACTCTAGATTTTTTTCCTCCAGAAACCATCCATACATTATTATTTTTTATAATTAAATTTGTATTACTTGCGGCAAAAAAAGCTTCACCATTTGCAAATTTCGGTAGTTTATTGCAAAGGATTTTTTTCCAAGTTTTTCCACCATCAATAGTTTTTATCATAGACGGACAATCTTCGTTTGGATCGCCTATCGCAATTCCTTCATTGTCATTAAAAAATTGCATAGAATCGTAAAATACTTTTTCGTTATTTTCTTGATACACCAATTCAGATTTTATTCCTTCTTTTGAAATTCGATATAATAATGCAGGATTGGCTACTGATAAAATAAATATGTATTTTGACGTTTGTGCTATACTTCTAAATTCAATTTTATCATTTTCTTTATTAATTTTTGTTTCAAATTTTGCTGGAGAATTAAGAGAAATAAAACCATAATTGCCATTATTAGCCGCATACCAAAGTTTATTATTATCGATAAGGATTGCCCGACAACTTATTTTTTCATTCAATAAAGTATCAATTGAAACTTGTGTGAATTGTGAGTTATATATTATCTTTTTATTCACATTGCAGGAATATAAAACGCTGATAATCAAAAAAGTGAGAAATATGGTTTTCATACTATAATTTAAAGATTCTAAATTACTATTTTTTGAATGAAACGCAGTAATAATTTTAGTGAAAATTAGATTTTAATCGGATTAAATATTTTAATTTTGTACACTTTTTCAAATATAAAATAATGAGTGCTTCATCACATCACGATCTTCATAGTAAATTATCCCTTGGGGGAATCTTAGTAACATTAGGAATTATTTATGGAGACATTGGAACTTCTCCTTTATATGTAATGAAATCAATTATTGGTTTACACACAATCAATACAGCGGTTGTTCTAGGAGGAATTTCTGCTATTTTTTGGACACTTACACTACAAACAACTTTAAAATATGTCTTAATAACGCTTTCTGCAGATAATCATGGCGAGGGTGGAATTTTTGCATTGTACGCCTTAGTAAAACGAACCAAAGTAAAATGGCTTATTATTCCCGCAATTATTGGAGGTAGTGCCTTATTAGCTGATGGTATTATAACACCTCCTATTTCTGTTGCTTCAGCCGTTGAAGGCGTTCGAACTTATTATCCAGATATAAATACAATACCAATTGTAATTGCAATTTTAGTTGTACTTTTTACCATACAACAGTTTGGCACTAAGTTAGTGGGGAAATTTTTTGCTCCAATGATGATGATTTGGTTTGGGATGTTAGCAGTTCTTGGAATATTACAAATCACACAAAACACAAGTGTTTTATGTGCTGTAAATCCTTTTTATGCTTATCAATTATTAAGTGTACATCCTGATGGATTTTATGTACTAGGATTTGTTTTTTTATGTACAACTGGTGCTGAAGCATTGTATTCTGACATGGGACATTGTGGGCGAAAAAATATTCGTATTAGTTGGGTTTTTGTTAAAATAGCTTTGCTTTTAAATTATTTTGGTCAAGGTGCCTACCTAATTAAACATCAAGGACAAACATTACTTAGTATAAATGCTAATAACGGAAATCCTTTTTATCTAATTATGGCAGACTGGTTTCAACCGTTCGGAATTGTAATTGCTACAATGGCTGCCGTAATTGCTTCTCAAGCACTTATTAGTGGGTCATTTACATTAATAAATGAAGCTATGCGATTGAGTTTTTGGCCAAAGGTTAAGATTAAATATCCAACAGATTTAAAAGGTCAAATATATATTCCTTCTATTAACTGGTTATTGCTTTTGGGTTGTATAGGTATTGTATTGCATTTCGAAGAATCTGGTAAAATGGAAGCTGCCTACGGACTTGCTATCGTTTTATGTATGATTATGACAACCATATTGCTTACTTATTTTATGATACTTAAACGTGTTTCTTGGTTTATAATTGCACCATTAATTTTATTATATCTAGTGATAGAGTTTAGTTTCTTAATTGCCAATCTAGATAAATTTCCTCACGGTGGTTATGTGACGTTAATTATTGCTTCCATATTAATTTTTATAATGTCTATTTGGTTTACTGCTAAAAAAATCAGTAAAAACTACACGAAAATTGTAAAAATAGACCATTACAAAAAAGTTCTTGCAGAATTAAGTGTCGATCTATCTATACCTAAATACGCAACACATTTAGTTTATATGACAAACGCTAATCGTGTAGATGAAATTGAGGAAAAAGTAATGTATTCAATTTTACAAAAACGACCAAAAAGAGCCGATCTATATTGGTTTGTACATGTAAATATTACAAACGAACCTTATAGAAAAGAATATAAAGTTACTGAGATTATAAAAGATGATTTATTTAGAATCGATTTTAATCTTGGTTTTAGAGAGCCTACAAAAATAAACCTCATGTTTAAAGAAGTTCTTAAGGATATGGTAAAAAAAGGCGAGGTAGATATTACAAGTCGCTACGAGTCATTAAGTAAGAATAATATCATTGGTGATTTTAAATTTGTATTATCAGAAAAATTCTTATCAAATGATAGTTTTATGCATTGGCACGAAAAGCTAGTGATGAATACTTACTTTTTTATTAAAAAATTAAGTTTGTCTGAAGAACAAGCTTTCGGATTGGATAGTAGTTCTGTAAAAGTAGAAAAATTCCCAATGGTACTTCACGCACCAGAAAAAATTGAATTGTGTCGAGTTGAGTAAAACTATAAAATATGATTTCATATAATCCTAAAGAGTGGTTTACATTTATATTTAGATTTCATAAAGCAGATACTTTTAGAACGTTATTTCCATTAATTATTGGCATATCAATATATAGTGCAATTATTGTATATTTTATACAAAACTATTTTCATTTATCGGATAATCATCATCTTAAAAATATAACCATCATGCATAGTATGCTTGGTTTTGTAATTTCTTTATTATTAGTTTTTAGAACAAATACTGCTTATGATCGTTGGTGGGAAGGTAGAAAACAATGGGGAGCATTAGTTAATAATAGCCGAAACTTAGCATTAAAACTTTCTGTAATTTTAGTTGAAAAAGAAGATAGATTATTTTTTAAAAAAATTATTCCTTATTATTCACACGTTTTAAACTTACATCTCAAAAACCAAAATATTAGTCAAGAACTTTTTGAGGAATTTAATATAAAAATAGAACTTACTAAGCACAAACCAAATCAGGTTGTAAAATTAATGTTTAAAAAAGTAAACGAATTATTTATAGGTAATAAAATAACTGGGGAACAACTTCTTTTTATTAACCAAGAGCTAATATCATTTACGGATATTTGTGGTGCTTGCGAAAGAATAAAGAATACACCCATTCCTTTTTCATATAGTGTTTTCTTAAAAAAATTTATATTTTTTTATGTAATGACATTGCCTTTTGGTTATGTATTTAATTTAGGTTTTTATACTATACCTGTGGTTATCTTCATTTTTTATGTTCTAGCAAGTTTAGAGCTTATTGCAGAAGAAATTGAAGAGCCTTTTGGGAATGATGAAAATGACTTACCAACTGAAAGGATTACCGAAAATATCAAAAAAAATATTGATGAAATTTTATAACTATTTTCTTTAATCTACTTTTTAAAATAAAAGGAGAAATCTAATTATAGATTTCTCCTTTTATTTCTTTATTTTTTACAACTTCCCGTTCTTTATCTCATCAACAATTTCAGGATTTAATAAAGTAGTAATATCTCCAAAATTAGAAAAATCACCTTCCGCAATTTTTCTTAAAATACGTCTCATAATTTTTCCAGAACGTGTTTTAGGCAAACCAGACACAAACTGAATTTTATCTAATTTAGCAATTGGACCAATATGATCGGAAACATGTTGGTTTATTTCTTTGGCAAGATTTGTCTTATCTCGAGTTTCTCCACTTTCTTTTAAGATGACGAAACCATACAACGCATTCCCTTTTATATCATGAGGAAATCCAACAATGGCAGATTCCGCAACAGCTGGATGTTCATTTATCGCATCTTCTATCGGTGCTGTTCCTAAATTATGCCCAGAAACAATTACGACATCATCTACTCGTCCTGTAATTCGATAATATCCAACTTCGTCACGCAAAGCACCATCACCAGTAAAATATTTACCCGGAAAGGCAGAGAAATACGTTTCTTTATAACGTTGATGATCTCCCCAAATTGTTCTTGCTATTCCTGGCCATGGAAACTTGATACACAAACTTCCTGTAACCTGATTTCCTTCTATTTCGTTACGCTTTTCGTTCATTAATACTGGTTGAATTCCAGGCAATGGCAATGAGGCATACGTTGGTTTTGTTGGTGTTACGAAGGCTATTGGTGAAATCATAATACCTCCTGTTTCTGTTTGCCACCAAGTATCTACAACTGGACAACGCTTCCCTCCTACGTGATCATTGTACCAATGCCAAGCTTCCTCATTAATAGGTTCTCCAACAGAACCAATTACTTTCAAGGATTGTAATGGGAATTTTTGAACGTATGATAAATTCTCTTTTGCCAAAGCTCGAATAGCGGTTGGAGCGGTATAAAATTGAGTCACTTTGTGTTTTTCGATCACCTCCCAAAAACGAGAGAAATCTGGATAAGAAGGAACTCCTTCAAAAATTACAGTCGTAGCTCCATTTAAAAGTGGACCATAAAGTATGTAGGAATGTCCTGTTATCCAACCAATATCAGCAGTACACCAAAAAACATCATTTTCTTCGTAATTAAAGACATTTTTGAAAGTATAAGCTGAATATACCATGTAACCAGCCGTAGTGTGTACCATTCCTTTTGGTTTTCCTGTTGATCCTGAAGTATAAAGGATAAATAACGGGTCTTCGGCATCCATAATTTCAGCCACATTATTGTCTGATGCTTGGTCTAAAAGTGGTTGTAACCATTGGTCACGACCTTCTTTCATTTTCACGGAAGTATTGGTTCTTTTTGCAACCAAAACTTTAGATACGCAAGGACATTTGTCTAAAGCTTCGTCAATAATTCCTTTTAGGTCGATAGTTTTTTCGCCACGAAATCCTCCATCGGAAGTGATGACCATTTTACATTCGGAATCATTAATTCTTGAGGCAACTGCAGAGGCAGAAAATCCAGCAAATACTACCGAATGGATTGCGCCAATTCTAGCACAAGCCAGAGTTGCAATAGCTAATTCGGGAATCATTGGTAGATAAATACAAACTCTATCTCCTTTTTCGATACCTTGTTCTCTTAATACATTTGCCATTTTTGAAACACGTACATATAATTCGTTATACGAAATATTTTGCGCTTCTTCATTTGGATTATTTGGTTCGAAAATAATCGCTGTTTTTTCGCCACGACGTGCCAAATGTCTATCGATACAATTTTTTACAATGTTAACTTTTGCTCCTTTAAACCATTCTATTTTGGCTTCGGCCATATCAAATTCTACTACTTTTTCGCATTCTTGATACCAAGTAAAATTCTCGGAAGCAATTTTTCCCCAAAATTTTCTTGGTTCTCGAATTGATTTATTATAATGTTTAAAGTATTGTTCTAAATTGTCAATTTTGTAATAACTCATAACTATTCTTATTTTTATTAATTCTAATTTTTATTGTAAACACCTATTTTATATTTTTTTAAAACATCAATAATCTCTTCAACAATGGATTCATCATCGATCGTTGACGGAATTTGAAAATTTTCTCCATCTGCTATACTTCTAATTAATTTTCGAAGAATTTTTCCAGAACGTGTTTTAGGCAATCTTTCTATTATAACAACATTTCTTAAAGAAGCAACTGCGCCTATTTGTTGTCTTACAAGTTTTACAATCTCTTGTTCTAATTGAAAATGTTCGATAGATTCACCTGATTTATTAACTACTAATGCTAATGGAATTTGTCCTTTTAGTTCATCATTAATTCCTATTACAGCACATTCTGCCACCGAATGGTGAGAAGAAACTATTTCTTCCATCTCGGCAGTAGATAAACGATGTCCTGCAACATTAATAACATCATCTACTCTACCTGTAATAAATATATAATTATCATCATCTTTAAAACCGCCATCACCAGAAAAATAATACCCTGGAAATTTATTTAAATAACCCATTTTAAAACGTTCACTGTCACCCCATAAATCAAGCATTGTCCCTGGAGGTAATGGCAATTTGATAACAACATATCCTTCTTGATTTGGACCCAATTCTTGTCCGTTTTCTCCAAATATTTGAATGTCATAACCTGCAACTGCTTTTCCGGCTGAACCAGGTTTTACTGGTAAATATTCTACACCCATCATATTTGAAATCATTGGCCAACCTGATTCTGTTTGCCACCAATGGTCTATTGCTGGAACAGGAATGTTTTCATTGTACCATTCTAAAGTAGCAATATCACAACGTTCCCCAGCTAAGAACTGAGTACGAAGGCATGATAAGTCGTATTGTTTTATAAATTCACCTTTTGGATCTTCCTTTTTGATCGCTCTAATAGCTGTTGGTGCAGTAAACATAACATTTACATTATGTTCTGCAATAATCCTCCAAAAAGTAGATGCATCTGGAGTTTTAATTGGTTTTCCTTCAAAAATGATGGTTGCATTTCTATTGATTAATGGTCCATAAACAATAAAACTATGTCCAACGACCCAGCCTACATCAGATGCTGCCCAAAAAACCTCATCTTGTTTTACACCATAAATATATTGCATTGAAAATTTAAGCGCTGTAGCATAACCTCCAGTATCTCTTACTATCCCTTTAGGTTTTCCAGTGGTTCCTGATGTATATAAAACATATAATGGATGAGTAGCATTTACAGGAATACATGATACTTCTTCTGAACCATAAACTAATGCATCATAATCAACATCATTTTTTTTAAACGGAATTCTTGCTCCTAATTTTCTGTTGAAAACAATTACTTTTTTAGGTTTATGTAATGATAGTTCTATGGCTTCGTCAACAAGTGGTTTGTAGGCGATTAATCTATCAACTTCTATTCCTGAGGAGGCAGTAATAATGCCTCTTGGTTTACAATCATCTATTCTAATAGCTAATTCGTGTGGTGCAAAACCTCCAAAAACTACCGAATGTGTCACTCCAATTCTGGCACAAGCTAACATAGCAAATGCTGCTTGAGGAATCATTGGCATATAAATTACCGCTGTATCTCCTTTTTTAAATCCAAGTGATACCATTCCTCCTGCTAATTTAGCTACTTCGGTTTTCACTTCGTTGAAAGTATATTTCTTTACAGTTTGTGTAACTGGCGAATCATAAATTATGGCAATATTATCTCCATATCCATCTTGAATATGTTTATCTAAAGTTAGATAACAAATATTTAATTCTCCATCTTTAAACCAAAGTGGATAATCATTTTCATCTTTTGATAAAATGATTGATGGTTTGCTATACCATTCGATTTGATTTGCTTGATCTTCCCAAAATGTTGAAGGAAAATCGATACTTTTTTTATATAATTCTGAATAATTCATTTATTGTTTTGTTGTTTATATTTATCAAATCAGTTTTCTAAAAGCTCACTTACTTGATCTACAATTTTTTTTACAGAGAACGGTTTTGTCATATAAGCATTCGCGCCAAGTGATAATCCTTTTTCAATATCGCTTTCTTTATTTTTGGCCGAAAGAAAAATGACTTTTGTATGCTTAAGATTTTCATCTTTTTTAATTTGTTCTAAGGTAGCGTAACCATCAACCATAGGCATCATAATATCTAAAATAATAACATCTGGATAATTGGTTTTTAGGATATCTAGTGCTTCTTGTCCGTCTCGTGCAATAAATACTTGATAATTATTCTTCTTGAATGTATATTCAAGAGCCATTACAATATTAGGTTCATCATCTACAATTAAGATCTTCTTCATGACATATTTATTTCGATATTCTTATTTTTTGGTAAAGTAAAAGCGATGGAAGCTCCTTTTAGACTTGTTTGCGCCCAAATTTTTCCTTTGTGATGTTCTATAATTTGTTTGCAAATCGCCAATCCTAGTCCGCTTCCAACAGGTTTTTTAATATTTTGATTGGTTGATTGGTAAAATTTATCAAAAATCACTTCAAAATCATTCGTATTTATTCCTTTTCCGTTGTCTTGTACAACTGTTTGAATAAAATCTTCTTTTTCAGAAATTTGAATGGTAATTAATCCTTCTTTTTCAGGACAAAATTTTATAGCATTAGAAACTAAATTGGTTATTACCTGAAAAATTCTATCTTCATCATAGTAAGCATTTATTTTATGTTTGCTTTCAATATGAATCGTAATATTCTTATTTTTAATTAATTGTTGTAAAGCTTCAATGGCTTTTTCGATGGTATTTACTAAATTATTTTTTGTTGAATGAATGGTTTGTTTTCCTGTTTCAAATTTCTCTAAATCAAGAATTTTATCAATCAATCGATTTAATCTATCCGATTCTGAAATAATATTTTGAAGAAATTGTTTTTTTAAATCCTCAGGAATTTCGTCATCATCATGTAAAATTTCGCTTGCT
Source organism: Flavobacterium sp. (assembly GCF_039932285.1). Lineage (GTDB taxonomy): Bacteria > Bacteroidota > Bacteroidia > Flavobacteriales > Flavobacteriaceae > Flavobacterium. The sequence continues at coordinate 83,805 of NZ_JBDTQE010000001.1, read as the reverse complement.
GCTCTTATGGCTGTTATTGGCGTTCGCAATTCATGTGTTACGGTATCTAGAAATTCGTCTTTTTGCTGGTCTTTTTTAATCAAAGAACTGTTTGCTGTTTGTAATTTGGCTGAGATTTCTTTTAATTCTTTAGACGTTTCGGTTAGTTTTTTATTGATAATGATATTCTCTTTCGACTCTTCTAAAATCTTTAAAACTTCTGGCAAACTGATCTTTTCTTCTTTTACAACACTGGAAATTAATATTCTGGCAGAAGCCGTTCCGATATGACCTGTTAGTAAATTTTCGGAAAATTTAATTAATCGGGCATCAGCAAGCTCTTGATTTTTATCTACATTATATTTTACATTAAAAATATTCATAGCCCGTTTAGTACGTTCTTCTCCCAAAAAACGAATTAGCACTTTTTCAATATCATTTCGGTACGCAGTTCCTTTCCAAATAAAAGCATTTTCATGATTGGTAATATACTTATTTATATCTACAAACATTTCAGCATAATTGCGTTCCCGATAATTTCCTTTGAAACTTACCGAAACTGCAAAATAGGTAAACGAATTAAACAATAAACTCCAAAATAAAGCATGTGGAACTGGTTGCAAATAATCTAACCCAAATAATTGAAAAGGTTTTAATAACTCTATTCCCATAAATCCTTTAGAAATAAATGAGATTTCTACATTACTTATTCCGATAGCGTAAGGAATTAATAAAGTATAAATACAGATTAAAAACCCAATAATAATACTATAAATAGCACCCAATCTTGAACCTCTTCTCCAAAACAAAGCGCCAAAAAAAGCAGGTGCTAGTTGGGCTATAATAACAAATGCTACTAAGCCTATAGAAACCAAACTATAATCTAATGCAAAAAATCGATAGATAAAATAAGCGAGAATAATAAGCATGAAAATTCCAAATTTTCGACTGTTTACTATTTTTCGGCTACTAATAGTTTGCTCATTGCTTTTTAGTTTTCCTAATAAATTATATGGAATTAAAACATTGTTGGTTAACATTGTGGAAAGTCCAATAGAAGAAACAACAATCATAGATATAGCTGCTGAAAATCCGCCAAGGAAAACAATAACAGTTAGTGTTTTATTGTTAAAAAACTGTGGAATTAACAAGGAATAAGTATCTGAATTTACATTTTGTCCGTCAAATAAAATATTACCTCCCCAAGCGATTGGATATACAAAAATATTGAAGATTAATAAGTATAATGGAAACAACCAAACCGCAGTATTGATGTGATTTTCTCGATTATTTTCGATAACCGAAACCTGAAATTGTCTTGGTAATAAGAAAATAGCAAACATAGATAATACACAAAGTAAAAACCAGTTTATGGCTTGTGGCAAACCACCAATAGTATTTTTTTCTTTAAAATTTTCTAACATAGAGGCTTTCTGATAAATATCATCAAAACCATCAAAAACAAAATAAGTGACATAAATCCCAACAATAACAAAGAAAACAAGTTTTAAAATGCTCTCCATAGCAACCGCAGTAACAATTCCTTTTCTTTTTTCGGAAGCATCTACGTAACGAGTTCCATAATAGGAAGCAAATAGCGCTAATGCTACTGCAACGTATGTTGTGGTATCATCAAATATAAATGAATTAGTATTTGTTTTAGTAACTAAATGAAAAGTTTCAGAAATTGCTTTGAGCTGTAATGCGATGTAAGGCAAAATTCCTGTAAGACAAATCACTGTAACGATTGCTCCTAAAAAACGACTGTTTCCGTAACGTAGAGAAATAAAATCGGCAATACTTGAAATTTTATTAACTCTTGAAATTCTGATAATCTTCTTTAGAATTAAAATCCAAGAAGGAGCAATAATTATTGGACCTAAATAAATGGGCAAATAGCCTAATCCACTTTTAGCAGCCACACCAATACTTCCGTAATAAGTCCAAGCAGTACAATAAACTGCCAATGACAATGTATATACATAAGGATTGTTTGTCCATTTGCTATTCCCTTTTTTCTCTGCCCAATGCGCAATGAAAAAAAGAACAGCCAAATAGCACGACAATATAATTAGAAGTATTATACTATTCATTGTATCGTTTTACAATTAATAATGAAACTAAAATAGAAAAAAGCCAAATAGAAAAAAAATAAATATAAATGGCAGGAAATCCCAGCACATTTTGTGAAGAATCAAATAGTAAAACAATAGGAAGATTAAGCCCTATGAGTAAAACTATAGATACAATTACTAATTTTTGTTGGTGTCTTTTTTTCATGTCTAATTAAAAAATCTAAAGCCCTTGAAAATTCAAGAGCTTTAGATTTAATACAATTATTAATTAATCTTCATATTCGTTAGTTAATGAGTACCATCCAAAAATAGTCAAACCTGTAACAATTAAAGGTAATAAAATAAAAAATATAATTATTCCAAAAACCAAGTCATCTTGTTTTCCTGAAGTTAACTTTCCTCCAAATATTCCGATACTATAGTAAGCAATCACGATAGATAAAGCAATCCAAACTATTCCTAAATATTTTTTTATTGTGTTCATAATTTTTATGTTTTAGTCGTGAAGTGTATTAATTTTTTTATCAATGTAAATCATTCCAATTACGAAACAAACTGCTGCAATTCCTATTGGATACCATAATCCTTCTAAATAAAATTCTGGGTTTCCAGCATCTTTAGCCGAAGTTACGAAATAAGTAGATATTGCAGGAAGTAATCCACCAAAAATACCATTTCCAACATGATATGGTAATGACATAGATGTATATCTAATTTTTACTGGGAACATTTCAACAAGGAAAGCTGCAATTGGACCATAAACCATAGTTACAAAAATTACTTGAATAAAGACTAGAAAAATAAGCATCCATCGATCACTACTATTAATCGTTTTAGTCACTTTAGTATCGACTTTGTCTTTTCCTTTATCATCTACCAATACTTTTCCGTTTTCTATGTGAATGGTTTTTATCTCTTCTACGGTAGTTCCATCTACATACGCTTTTGTAGTAGTATAAATAGAATCTAATTTAGTAGCATCAATTTCTTTGATAGATGGAACCACTTTAGTTTGCTCTACAATTTCAGTTTTTAAAGCTAAATCTGTAGTTTGATACATGGCTTTGTATATTGGTCTGTATAGCAAAATTGCTAATAACATTCCTCCCATCATGATGTATTTTCTACCTATTTTATCACTCAACCAACCAAACACGATAAAGAATGGTGTTCCAAAAATTAAAGCTATTCCTAATGACATATCTACTTGAGAAGAATCGACACCCATTACAGTTTTCATAAAGTTCATCGCATAAAATTGCCCTGTATACCACACAACTCCTTGTCCCATTGTGGCACCAAACAATGCAAGCAAAACAAATTTTAAATTGTATTTGTTTCCAAAACTTTCTTTTAGAGGATTTGTGGATGTTTTTCCTTCTGATTTTGCTTTTGCAAATACAGGAGATTCATCCATATTTTTACGAATCATATACGATACAAATACCATGATGATTGAAACCCAAAACGGTACTCTCCATCCCCATTCGTCAAAAGCTTCTTTAGATAAAACGCTTTTTGTTATAAGAATTACCATCAATGAAATAAACAAACCAACTGTTGCTGTAGTTTGAATCCATGAAGTCCAATATCCTTTTTGACCCGCTGGAGCGTGTTCTGCTACATAAGTTGCAGCTCCACCATATTCGCCACCAAGTGCTAAACCTTGTAACAAACGTAATACTAAAACTAATAATGGGGCAAAAAAACCAATGCTTTCATAACTCGGAATACAACCTATTAAAAAAGTGGCTCCACCCATTAATAATAATGTAACCATAAATGTATATTTTCTTCCAATCAAATCACCTAAACGACCAAAGAATAATGCTCCAAAAGGGCGAACTACAAAACCTGCTGCAAATGTTGCTAATGTAGATAAGAAGGCAGCTGTAGGATTATCTGAAGGGAAAAATTTAGTAGAAATTACTACTGCTAAACTTCCAAAGATGTAGAAATCATACCATTCTATCATTGTTCCCATTGAGGAGGCTGAAATTACTTTCCAGATTCCTTTTGTTGATTTTTCTTTCATATAGTATACTTTTTAAATTTATTTTTATTAAAATGAATAAGCGCAAGAAACCATTACTCTAACATTAGAAACATCTCTAGAGTTTAAATCGGCTGATCCGTTTCCATTAGCATTTAAATCACCCCAAGTCGCTGTTGTATATTCAACTTCTGGAGTTACTCTGAATTTATTTTGTTTAAAATCTACTCTTCCTGCAACTCTCATTACTTGATCAACAACTCTAGTTCCAGAAACACCTCTCATATAATATTTTACTGTTTCACCAGGATTTAAAGAACGACCTGTTCCATTATTAGTTGTCATACCAAAAAACAAACCTGGAGCAATTTTTTTACCATTACTAGCTATATCTAGCCAAAAAGCAGTTGCTTTTGATGCTTCGTATTTTTCAACTTCATTTACTGCAGTGTAACCAGCAAAACCTCCTAACATGACTTGATTTTGCATGTTCGAACCTGAAATTCCGTAAGCTTTAACAGAAAATTTATCATTAGAATACTTAACATATCCCACAACAGACGAACTATTTACTTTTTCAGTCGTTAAAACTTTTGTCCCTGATGGAGCTAAAGTAAAATCGGTTAAGGGTTGGATAGATTTAAATTCCGCTCCCAAACCTGCAATCCAGTTTTTATTTTTATATTGAAATTGTCCGTGTAAAGTAGGCATCACAGAATTAATTGTACCTGAGTTCTGGGTTCCAATTGTTGCTGTTGTTGCAGCAAACTCTCTCTCTTTATATACTGTTAAAGCAAAAGACAATTCTTTAGTGAAGTTTTGTTTTAATTTTATTTGAGTTGCCCAACCAAATGGGTTGAACATAATTCCTGTGTTAAAATTTGCTACACCTGGAAAAACCTCTGGAATAAATGTTGGATACCAAGTTTGCCCGACTGTCAATGAAGTTTTTGACCAATCCATGTTAACATAAGCATGTCTTAATCTAAAAAGCCCAATTGAAGAACCTTCTACATTTCCGAAGAAATCGCCTTCTAATGTTCCGCTCATTTTTGCACCCCATACATTTGGTCCTTTTACTTTAGTTCCAAGTCTTGAGATTACAGATAAATAGTTTGATGAAGGAACATCATTAAAATCATCGCCAGAAACTGGAGAATCTAACGGATAAAGATTTAATTCACCTTCTCTTACTTGTGCAGATTTTCTAGTATCATAAAAGAAGTCAGTTCTAATGAAACCATAAAGGCTAACATCCCATTCTTTTTCTACAGGTATAGGAGTAGGAACAATAGGAATTGTTTCTGTGGCTGGTGTTTGTGAAAATCCTTTTATGGAAGCCATTCCTAATAAAAGAATTAAATAGTGTTTTTTCATAATAGATACAATTTGGTTAATTAGTTGGTTGGTTTTAACACTGCCAAATTGTAACTTTTAATCAAGAAAAAAAATAATAATATATATATATGTAAACTAATATAGTTAATCTTTAAAACGTTCCCATTTTATAAGCATAAACTTATCCCCTAGCTCGGTTATAACCATACCTGCTCCAGATAATGAATTTTTATTTTTAACGTATTCTACAAGCTCTAAATGATTAAATATCTTATAAGTGGGATGGTAATCGCCATGAGGAGGCTTCTTTATTTTATATTCTTTTACCCAGTTACTTACTGTAACATGAGAAACCCCAATAATACGTTCAATTTCTCGATAACTAAGCCCTTCAAGATAGAGCTGCATAGCTTTGATAACATAATAATTATCTATCTTTTTACCTAGTTTATTGACCGTGAAATAATAATTACATTTTTTACATAAATACCTTTGTTTATTATTAATCACACCACTTTTTACAATATTATTGTTTTGACATTTCGGGCATGCTAAAATCTCCATGTATATAAATTTTGCATAAATATATTAAATTAGCAATAATAATAAAAACATTTTTATTATTATTATACATTAAGAATTATGTAGTAGTTAATTTTACTTGTAAAAAATTACATTTATAATAATTTATTGAAAATTTTGCTTTCTAAATCATTTACAGAGTATTAAGATACCTTTTTATTAAAAGTTAATAATTTTTAATAACTGATTTATATATATCCTTATTATTTCGTTTAATTTGTAGTATAACAATATCGCTTTATATGGAATTCGATCCAAAAAATCTTGAACAATCAGCTATTTATAAATTACTTACAGGAGCTGTCATTCCACGGCCTATTGGTTGGATATCTAGTATAAGTGAAGATGGAATAAACAACCTTGCTCCTTTTTCTTTTTTTAATGCGATTGGAGATGATCCTCCTCATGTTATGTTTTCAACAGTCAGAGGAAATAATACGAATAAAGACACTTTAAACAACGTATTGTCTACCAAGCAGTTTGTGGTTAATATGGTTACAGAAGAGTTAGTTGAACAAATGAATATGACCTCACAATCAATTCCAGCTAATGAAAGTGAATTTGAACTAGCTGGCCTTACTCCTATTACTTCCGTAAAAGTAAAACCAATGCGTGTTAAAGAAAGTCCTATTACTTTCGAATGTGAATTAGTACACCACTACTCATTAGAAAATCACAAATTTGGCGGAGCTACAATGATTGTTGGTAAAATAATAATGATGCACATTGATGAAAGTGTCTTATTAGATAATTACAAAATAAATATGAATACTTATAAACCTGTAGCTCGTTTAGCAGGTTCAAATTATTCGAAAATTGGAGAAATATTCTCTATTAAAAGAGGTTAAATTTTAAAATTAATATAATCAAGGAACATCAATTAGAGAAATCTGACAAATTTCAAAAATTATTCTAATTCTTTAATCGGTGTTAAAAAAACATAAACAATAAAAATCCGTGTGAATCTGCGTCTTCGCTTTTGCGAATCCGTTTTATCCGCGTTCAATTAAAAATATGAAAATAAAAGTAATTGGTGGTGGTCCAGGAGGACTTTATTTTTCGATCTTAACTAAAAAAGCAATGCCGCATTGTCAAATCGATGTGTATGAACGCAACAAACCCGATGATAGTTTCGGATTTGGTGTAGTTTTTTCTGACGAGACTTTAGGCGAATTTTTAAAACGCGACATGCAATCTTATGAATTAATTCGAAGCAAATTTGCCTATTGGGATGATATTATCATTGCTCGCGATGGAGAATCGGTTAACATTGCTGGAAATGGATTTTGCGGCTGTTCCAGAAAAACATTATTACAATTATTGCAACAAAGATGTATAGAAGAAGGTGTCAATTTGCATTTCGAACAAAATGTAGATGATATTTCTCTCTTCGAAAATGCGGATATGGTTATCGCTTCAGACGGAATTGGAAGTGGAGTCCGTACCAAATACGAAAAAGAATTCGGTACGAAAATTGAAATGAAACAAAACCGTTTCGTTTGGTTAGGGTCTACAAAACCATTGGATGCGTTTACTTATTTTTTCAGAAATACAGAACACGGCTTAATCGTAGCACATTCCTACCAATATCAAGAAGGAATGAGTACTTGGATTTTTGAATGTTCGGATGAAACGTGGCAGAAATTTAATTTTGAAGTCACCAACGAAGAAGATACTATCGCTAAAATTTCAGAAATATTTGCAGCAGAATTAGACGGCCATTCGTTAATTTCAAATAAATCACATTGGCGCCAATTTCCCCATGTTACAAACGAAAATTGGTATCATAAAAACATTGTTTTATTAGGTGATGCAAAAGCCACAGCTCATTATTCCATCGGTTCAGGAACAAAATTAGCCATGGATTCTGCAATTGGTTTATCGGACGCCGTGATTGCCAATCCAACTGATGTGCAAGCTGCCTTTCAACAATATGACAAAACTCGAAGAAATACAGTTGAAATGATTCAATACGCAGCTTTGGTTTCGTTAGATTGGTTCGAAAACATGAACCGTCACAACCAACACCCGTTTTATCAATTTGCTTTTGGATGCATGACGCGTGCAAAAAAAGTAACATATGAAAATTTACGCTTGCGCGATAAATCATTTACAGATAAAGTTTTAGAAGAATTCAATGACAATAATAATGTCAATGACATAAATCAATCGGCCGCTTTTTCAACTTTCAAACTAAGAAACTTAGAATTACAAAATAGAATTGTAATGGCGCCAATGGGACAATATTCGGCAGAAAACGGCTTAGTAAACGATTGGCATTTTCAACATTACACCTCAAGAGCAATTAGTGGTTTAGGTTTAATTTTAAACGAAATGACCGCCATTTCAGAAACCGGAAGAATTACAGAAGGTTGTGCTGGAATTTACACTCAAAATCAAATTACAGAATGGAAACGCATTAACGATTTCATTCATCAACATACTCAAACAAAAATCGGAATACAATTAGGACATTCCGGAAGAAAAGGTGCGACGAAAAAACCTTGGGAAGATTCATTTACTGGAACAAGTTGGGAATTACTTTCCGCTTCAGCCATTCCATTCCATGAAAATTCGGCAACGCCAAAAGAAATGACTTTAGCGGATATGAATTTGATTACTTCTCAATTTGTTCAAGCTACAAATAACTCAAATGAAGCAGGATTTGACATGATTGAATTGCAAGCTCATCACGGATTTTTACTAGCTTCTTTCTTGTCGCCATTGACAAATACTAGAACAGATGAATTTGGTGGAAGTATCAAAAACCGATTAAAATTTCCATTACGAGTTTTCACCGAAATGAGAAACGCTTTTCCAAAAGAAAAACCCATGTCAGTTCGAATTTCAGCAACAGATTGGGCGGAAAACGGAATTTCAGCAACAGATGTAATTACAATTTCTGAAGCTTTCAAAAATGCTGGAGCCGATATTATCAACGTTTCTACAGGAAATACGGTCGCCAATCAAAAACCTCAAACAGGAAGAATGTGGCAAACACCTTTTTCTGATGCGGTGAGAAATACAGTTCATATTCCAACCATAACGGCTGGTTATATTCAAGATATTGATCAAATAAATACGATAATTCTAAATGGAAGAGCAGATTTAGTCGCTTTAGGAAGACCATTATTATTAGATGCAAATTTTGTAAGAAATGCGCAAGCTTACGAACAATTTCAACCAACTGATATCCCAAATCAATACAAAATGGGAATTTCACATTTGTATCCGTTAAAAGCATCTGAAAGAAAACAGGTTGAAGGAATGAAAAAGGCATTGAAACCAAAGAGTAATTAGAAGTAATTAGAAATTATGAAACATTACGAAGATAATTTCGCACACATAAACTTACCCAATCTGGAATTGCAACCAGAATATAAATTCTTGGATTTACCACAATTCAATCGACCAGAAATGCTCAATTGTGTGGAAAAATTATTGGATAATCACATTGCAGCAGGTCGTGGTAACAATACTTGTATACAAACTTTTGAAGAAACTTGGACGTATAACGATTTATACGAAAAATCCAATCAGATTGCGCATGTTTTGGTAGACAATTTAGGTTTTCAATCTGGAAATCGCGTATTGATTCGTTCCGCAAATAACCCAATGATGGTGGCTTGTTGGTTTGCGGTGTTAAAGGCGGGCGGAATTGTAGTAGCAACTATGCCTTTATTACGTTCGAAAGAATTAACAACTGTAATTGATTGTGCCGAAATATCTCACGCTTTTTGCGATAGCGATTTAGCCGAAGAAATGAATCTAGTCCAATCTGATTTTTTAAAAAAAGTGAGTTTCTACAGAAATTCCGATTTAGAAAAATTAATGCTATCGAAGCTAAAAACGTTTCAAAATTATCATTCCAAATTTGATTCGGTGGCTTTAATTGGTTTCACTTCTGGAACAACGGGATTACCCAAAATGACCGCACATTATCATAAAGACATTTTAAATATTTGCGAAGCTTTTCCAAAATATGCTTTGCAACCAAAAGAAAGTGACGTTTTTACTGGAAGTCCACCACTTGGATTTACCTTTGGTTTAGGTGGATTGGTATTATTTCCAATGTATTTCGGAGCATCAACATTCTTAATTGAAAAACCAAGTCCCGATTTGTTATTAAAAGCGATCGAGGAATATAAAATTACTATTTGTTTTACAGCTCCAACCGCTTGGCGAATCATCACAACAAAAATAAAAGAGTTCGATATTTCAAGTCTTCGAAAATGTATTTCTGCCGGTGAAACATTACCGTTAAAAGTTTGGCAAGATTGGTATGATGTAACGGGGTTGAAAATTATCGACGGAATTGGAGCCACAGAAATACTGCATATTTTTATTTCGTCCAACGAGGAAAATATGAAACCTGGTTCCACAGGAAAAGCTATTACAGGTTACGAAGCTAAAATTATTGATGCAAATGGAAATGAAGTTCCAAATAATGAAGCGGGAAGATTAGCCGTTAGAGGAATTACAGGTTGTAAATATTTAAATAGAGAAGACAAACAAAAAGAATACGTAGAAAACGCTTGGAATGTGACTGGCGATATTTTCCGTCAAGATGAAGATGGCTATTTCTATTTTGTTGCTCGTGGCGATGATATGATTATTTCTTCAGGGTATAATATTGCTGCAATTGAAGTAGAATCCGTACTTTTAACTCACGAAGCTATTTTAGAATGTGCCGTTGTCGGTTTACCCGATGAAGAACGCGGCATGTTAGTTTGTGCTTATGTAGTTTTGAAAGATTATAATGAAGCCTCAAATCAATTAGCAAAAGAAATGCAAAATTGGTTTAAAGAAGTAGCTGCTCCATATAAATATCCAAGATTATTATATTTTGTAGAAGTATTACCAAAAACAGAAACAGGAAAAATTCAACGATTTAAATTGAAATAAAAAACGATGAGAAAAGCATTCTTAATTATAAGCATAACCATTTTATCTTTAACTGGAATATTAATTTACATTAATTGGAAATTTAGTTTCTTACTTTTAATATTTCTTCCGTTAATTATTATGGGATTATATGACATGTTTCAATCCCAAAAAACAATACGCAGAAACTTCCCATTACTAGGAAGAATGCGTTATTTACTAGAATCTATCGGGCCAGAAATGCGACAATATTTTGTTGAAACCGATTTAGATGGAAAACCTTTCAACCGTTTGCAAAGAAGTATTGTATACCAAAGGAGTAAAAAACAAACAGATTCTATGCCTTTCGGAACGCAATTAGACGTGTATAAAGAAGGTTATGAATGGATTAACCATAGCATTCGTTCCATTCCATTTTCGCAAGTAAACGAAAACCCGAGAGTTCATATTGGATCATCACAATGCACAAAACCTTATGAAGCTAGTTTATTCAATATAAGTGCAATGAGTTTTGGTTCGTTGAGTAAAAATGCCATTTTAGCTTTAAATAATGGAGCCAAACAAGGCGGTTTTTATCACAATACTGGTGAAGGTGGTTTGTCTCCATATCATTTACAAGGTGGCGATGTGGTTTGGAATATCGGAACTGGTTATTTTAGTTGTCGTAATCAAGACGGAAGTTTTAATTATGATGAATACATAAAAAGAGCCACTTTAGATAATGTAAAAATGATTGAAATAAAATTCTCACAAGGTGCAAAACCTGGTCATGGAGGAATTTTACCTAAAGAAAAAGTAACTGACGAAATTGCAGCTATTCGTTTGGTTTCAAAAGGTCAAGATATTTTATCACCACCTAGTCATTCTGCTTTTACAACACCTTTAGAATTAATGGATTTTGTAAAATTACTACGAAAAGGTTCTGGCGGAAAACCTATTGGAATGAAAATTTGTATCGGAAATAAATCAGAATTTTTATCTATTTGTAAGGCAATGGTCGAAACCCAAACCTACCTCGATTTCATCACTGTAGATGGTGGCGAAGGCGGAACTGGTGCAGCTCCACAGGAATATTCTGATCATGTTGGAATGCCGTTGCGCGATGCTTTAGCTTTCGTTTATGATTCTTTAAATGGTTTCGGAATCAAAGATCAAATCAAAATTATTTGTAGCGGAAAAGTAATTACAGGATTTGACATTATTAGAAATCTCTCATTAGGTGCCGATTTATGTAACTCTGCTCGTGGAATGATGTTTGCATTGGGTTGTATTCAGGCGTTGGAATGTCACGCCAATACTTGTCCAACAGGTGTTGCAACACAAAATCCAGAATTAATGAAAGGATTAGTTCCCGAAGAAAAAAGTATTCGAGTGGCAAGGTTTCAACACGAAACCGTAAAAAGTGCAATGGATTTAATGGCATCAGCTGGAATAGATCATCCAGATAAAGTGGATCGATCAGTTGTGAGTACGCGAGTTCTTGTTGGCAAAACACAAACTTTTGAAGAAATATATCCAGAAATAAAAACGGGATCCTTATTAGACGGAAGCACCGTTCCTAATGAACTTTTTAAAGTTTGGAAAAAAGCAAGTGTCGATAAGTTTTAGTAATACGAAATAAACACTAAACTCTGTCAAAGTTCAAAATTTTGACAGAGTTGAAAAAACAAAAACAATGGAATTTATAAAACAAGAAAAAATCCGATTTCAGCACGTTGATTATGCAGGAATAGTTTTCTATCCAAGATTTCTAGAAATGCTAAATGGATTGGTAGAAGATTGGTTTGAAGAGGCTTTAGATAGACCATTCTCAAAAATGCACGAAACTAACGGAATTCCAACCGTAGATTTGAAAGTACAATTTAAAAAAGCGGCTCGATTAGGAGAAATTTTAACCAAAAAATTATGGGTAAAAAATCTTGGTAGCGCTTCAATTTTATGCGGATTTTCATTTGAAGATCAACAAGAAAAAATTTGCTTAGAAGGTGAAGTTACTTTGGTAAATGTTGCCTTTCAAGAAAACAAAACCGATATCAAAGCAGAACCTTTTAACGAGGAAATGATAAGTAAAATTTCAAATTTCATTCAAAATGATTGAATTTAAAACATTCATGAGTTTAACTGATTCTTCTGTTGCCGAAGAAATGATTCAGATTTTGAAAGTTAATAAAATTGCTTTCAAAATACAAGATACGTCAAAAGATTTTGATGCTACTTTTGCTAATAATAAAGCACAGGATTCTATACTTATTATGCTTAATCCCAATGATTTTGATAAATCTTCTAGAATACTGGATGAGAACATGCAGTTCAATATTAATGAAATTGATTCTCTTCATCCACTTTTTACTTTCACTATAGATGAACTAAAAGATGTTGTGAAAAATTATGATGAATGGCATCCTTTAGATGTTAAATTGGCTAAGCATCTTTTAAAAAAAGAGAGTATAACCGTTGAAGTTTCCGAAATTATTGACAAACAGCTTCAAAAAGAACTTAAAACCCAACAACCTGAAAAAACAAATTCATTAACCCTTATTATGGGTTACGGTTTTTGTATAATGGGTGGCTTGGCGGGAATTGGAATTGCAATATTCTTATTAACTGGAAAAAGAACTATGACAGATGGTTCAAAAAAATATATTTACTCAAAATCTGATAGAGTTCACGGTGTATATATGCTTATTGCTGGCACTGCTGTTTTTCTTTCATTATTTATTTTAAATTAAATCGACAATGGACTTTAAAAAATTTAAAGCAGCAACGGTACAAACTTCACCCGTTTTTCTAAATGTAGAAAAAACAGTGGAAAAAGCCATAATATTTATCAAAGAAGCCAGTCAAAATGGCGCGCAATTAATTGCCTTTCCAGAAGTTTTTGTAGCCGGTTATCCATATTGGAATTGGATTATGACGCCAGTTCAAGGTAGCAAATGGTATGAAAAACTATACAAATGTTCTGTAAAAACAGATGATGAAGCGATGCAACCTTTGTTTCAAGCAGCAAAAGACAACAATATTCATATCGTAATCGGAATCAACGAACGTGGCGATTCTTATGGTGAAATTTACAACACCAATTTAATCATTGACAATAACGGAATTCTAATCGGAAAACACAGAAAGTTAGTGCCAACTTGGGCAGAAAAACTAACGTGGACTTCTGGTGATGGTTCTTCGTTAAAAGTATATAACACAGAGATTGGTCCAATCGGAACGTTAGCTTGTGGTGAAAATACCAATACTTTAGCACGTTTTACCTTGCTTTCTCAAGGCGAATTGATTCATGTTGCGAATTATATTTCCTTGCCAGTGGCGCCACCAGATTATAATATGGCGGAAGCCATTAAAATTCGTGCCGCAGCACATTCTTTCGAAGGAAAATTGTTTACGATTGTTTCGTGTTCAACAGTTTCTAAAGAAACTATGGAAGCCTTAAAAGAGGATGTGCCAAATGTAGAAGAATTATTGACACGTAAAAATTCTGCTTTTTCAGGATTTATTGGTCCAAATGGCGCTGTAATTGGCGAACCATTAATTGATGAAGAAGGAATGGTTTATGCCGATATCGATTTAGAAAAATGCATTCAACCGAAACAAATGCACGACATTTTAGGACATTACAACAGATTTGATATTTTCGATTTGAGAGTCAATATTGCGCCAACTCGAAAAATTACATTTATTGATAACCACGAAGAATTTAATAAGAGATAAAATAACAAATTCTATTCCGTAGGAATTAAATATAGGTAAAATGAAAGAAAATCATTCAGACGATCAAATAGGAAGAGCAAGAGTACAAGATTCGCCAGAATTAGTAGCGTATTATAAAGAATTAGAAACGCTTGGCGCTGGTGCATTATGGACGGTTGCCAATGATATCGAACCTTGGGAACCAAGAAGTTCATCCGTTCCAATGCTTTGGAAATATGACGATTTACGTGAATTAGTACTGAAATCATCAGAATTAGTGACGCCAGAACAAGCGGGAAGACGTGTTGTCTATTTGGTTAACGACAAACGTAAAGATGTTTCGGCAGCTGTAGGTTGGTTGTATACTGGAATTCAAGTTACTCGTCCTGGAGAAAGTACTTCTGCACATCGTCATCGTGCTTCAGCTTTGCGTTTTATTATGGAAGGCGAAGGCGGTTATACAGTGGTTGACGGAAATAAAATCACGTTTGAAGTCAACGATTTCGTAATTACTCCAAATTCTGCTTGGCATGAACACGGTGTGGCCGAAAATGGTAAAACCTGTATTTGGCAAGATGGATTAGACATTCCGTTAGTCAATGCGTTGGAAGCTAATGATTATGCGGTTTACGATGGAAAACAACCTTTAGAAAAACCACTAAATCATTCTCCAATTGCCTATAATTGTGCGGGTTTAATTCCGGTTGATTTAACTTGGGATAAACCCTATTCGTCATTATTCAAATATTCGTGGAAAAACGTGTATCCAGCACTTTTGGAAACGCAAAAAGTAACAGAAGTGAATCCATTTGATGGGATTTTTATGCAATATTCAAATCCATTAACGGGTGGACACGTGATGCAAACTATGGGAGCAGCGATGCAATTATTACCAGCTGGTTTCAAAGGAAAAGCGCATAAACACACAGGTTCTTTCGTATATCAATGTGCAAAAGGAAAAGGTTTTTCAATTATTAACGGAAAACGATACGATTGGAAAGAAAGAGATATTTTCTGCGTTCCGTCTTGGGCTTGGCACGAACATCATAATCTTTCAGAAACGGAAGATGCTTGCTTGTTTCAATTCAACGATTTACCAGTCATTGAAAGTTTAGGCTTATTCCAATCGAGAGAATTAGAAGAAAATAATGGACACCAACAAGTTCAATAGCAATAACAAAAATCAATTTCAATAAAAAATAAAAACTTAATGAACCTTAATATCTTAAAGGTTTAAAATTATAAAAGATGAAACTACTTACTTACAAAACAAAAGACCTTGATACTAGATTAGGATTTATTCACAATAATATGGTTGTGGATATGGAAGATTTTGGAGAAATATCCAATTTCCCATTACCAAACGATATGCTAGAATTAATCGATATGGGATTTGAAGTCATTGCTGAAATCTCGGAAATGATTAACGATACACGTTCTCAAGATTTTGATAATATTTCTTTACCTATCGATAAAGTAACCTTCCTCGCTCCTATCGAAAAACCTCGGAAAAATATTATCGGAATTGGTTTAAATTATACAGAACACGTGGCGGAAAGTGCAAGAACATTAGACACAACAGGGAAATTACCTGCAAAACCAATTATTTTCTCGAAACCACCAACAACAGTTACGGGAACAAATACAAATATTATCAAAAACACAAAATTAACGGAACAATTAGATTGGGAAGTGGAATTAGCTGTTATAATAGGTAAAAAAGGCAAATACGTATCCAAAGAAGATGCCTTAGATTATGTATTTGGATATACTGTAATTAACGATATTTCTGCTCGCGATTGTCGTCGTGAAGGACAATGGATTGTTTCTAAAGGGCAAGATACATTTGCACCAATGGGACCATTTTTAGTTACGAAAGACGAGATTGAAAATCCACACAACCTAAATTTATCGTTAAAAGTAAATGGAGTAGAAAAGCAAAATTCGAACACGAAATTCCTATTATTTAATATCAACGATTTAATTGAAGATTTAAGTACGGTTTTCACTTTAGAACCTGGAGATATTATCGCTACAGGAACACCATCTGGTGTTGGAGCAGGAAGAAATCCACAAGAATTTATGTTTGATGGTGATGTGGTTGAAGCAACTGTGGAAGGAATTGGAACAATTGTGAATACTATTAAAGAGATATAAAAATAAAAAAATGATCTTCAGAGAAGCAAATCTAAACGATATAAAACAAATTCAAATAGTTAGAAATTCTGTAACAGAAAATACTTTGTCAAATCCGGATTTAGTTACCAACAAAGACTGCGAAGAATTTATGACCATAAGAGGAAAAGGATGGGTTTGTGAAGTTGAAAATGAAATTATAGGATTTTCTATAGCAGATCTTAAGGACAATAATATCTGGGCTTTATTCCTCAAACCCGAATTTGAGAAACAAGGTATTGGCAGTAAACTTCACAACATTATGCTTGACTGGTATTTTACTCAAACTAAAAATAAGGTTTGGCTGGGAACATCCCCAAATACAAGGGCAGAAAAGTTTTATAGAAAGCAAGGTTGGACCGAAGTTGGAACTCATGGAAAAAATGAAATTAAATTTGAAATGACGCACAACGACTGGGCACAAATAAAAAATAACAAATGAAAAAATTCAGAATAGGACAAATAGTTCCATCAAGTAACGTAACGATGGAAACCGAAATACCGGCTATCTTTCGCTCACGTGAAACCATTTTACCAGAACGTTTTACGTTTCACAGCAGTAGAATGCGCATGAAAAAAGTAACCAAAGAAGAATTGGAAGCGATGGATGCGATGAGTTTAAAATGTGCTCAGGAATTATCTGATGCGCATGTTGATGTTATGGGTTATGCGTGTTTAGTAGCGATTATGAGTATGGGACGCGGATATCATTGTGTTTCGGAAGTGAATTTACATCAGGAAACGGTAGCGAATGAATTTCCAACACCAATTGTAACTTCAGCTGGCGCTTTAATCAATGGATTAAAGGTTTTAGGCGCCAAACAAATTTCGATAATTACACCTTATATGCGACCATTAACGGATATGGTAGTGGATTATATCGAACATCAAGGCATAAAAGTGAAACAAAGTATTGCTTTGGAAATTCCTGATAATTTAGAAGTTGCAGCGCAAAACCCAATGAATTTATTAGAAATCTATAAACAATTAGATTTAACTGATGTTGATGTTTTAGTAGTTTCGGCTTGTGTGCAAATGCCATCTTTAGAAGCGATTGATTTAATTCAAGCGGAATGTGGAATTCCAGTGACTTCTGCCGCAGTCTGTACTACTTATGAAATGATGAAGAAACTTGGAATTGAAGCCAAATCAGCTATTGGTGGAGAATTGTTAAACGGTAACTATTAAAAATATATTTTGTTAAAAAAAATCCTGAAGTTTTTGAAGCTTCAGGATTTTTTTTAGTCATTCATCGAAATAAGAAATTCTTCATTATTCCTAGTTTTTTTGAATCTGTCATTTATAAATTCCATTGCTTCTACAGGATTCATATCCGCAAGGTATTTTCTCATTATCCACATGCGTTGTATTGTTTTTTCGTCAAGTAACAAATCATCACGACGTGTACTTGAAGAAGTAAGATCAATTGCTGGAAAAATACGACGATTTGCAATTTTACGATCTAATTGTAATTCCATATTACCTGTTCCTTTAAATTCTTCGAAAATTACTTCGTCCATCTTAGAACCAGTTTCTGTAAGTGCTGTTGCAATAATACTTAACGATCCACCATTTTCTACATTACGAGCTGCTCCGAAAAAACGTTTAGGTTTTTGTAATGCATTAGCATCTACACCACCACTTAATACTTTTCCTGAAGCTGGTTGTACTGTATTATAAGCTCTTGCTAAACGTGTGATTGAATCTAAAAGTATCACAACATCATGACCACATTCGACCAAACGTTTTGCTTTTTCTAATACTATATTAGCGATTTTTACGTGCTCTTGTGGTTCTCTATCAAAGGTGGAAGCAACTACTTCGCCACGAACACTACGTTGCATGTCAGTAACTTCTTCTGGGCGTTCGTCTATTAGCAAAACAATTAAATATACTTCTGGGTGATTGGATGCAATGGCATTAGCAATTTCCTTAAGTAACATAGTTTTACCTGTTTTTGGCTGCGCTACAATCATACCACGTTGTCCTTTTCCTATTGGAGAAAACAAATCGATAATACGAGTAGAAATAGAACTTCCTTTTTCGGCCAAACGGAATTTTTCTGTTGGAAATATTGGTGTTAAATGTTCGAAAGAAACTCTGTCACGAACTACCTGCGGATCATGTCCGTTTATTTTTAGAACTTTAACTAAAGGAAAATATTTTTCTCCTTCTTTTGGAGGACGAACCACACCTTTTACTGTGTCTCCTGTTTTTAACCCAAATAAACGTACTTGCGAAGTTGATAAATAAATATCATCGGGTGAAGCTAAATAATTATAATCCGATGAACGCAAAAATCCATAACCATCTGGCATCATTTCTAGAACACCTTCGCTTTCTATAATTCCTTCGAACTCATAATCTGGTTCTCTAAAGTTATTTTTATGTTTTGCGTTAGGGTTTTGATTTGGATTTTTTTGATTTGGATTTACAGGTTTTTCTTTTTGAACTATCTCAGTATTTTCTAATATTTCCGAAACTACTTCTTCTACATTTGTAGAAGTAATTATAGGTTTTACAACTTTTTTATTTCTATGAGAATTATCTACTTTAGTCACATTATTTTCGTCTTTTGTAAAACGAATTACTTTGGGTGGACGTTGTTTTTGTATCGTTTCAACAACTGGTTTGTCTAATTCTGGAGTTACTCCAACTTTAGGTTCTTCAAAAGAAATTACTTCTTGTTGAACTGGCTTATTTACTAGTGTTTTGGGAGTAATTGATTTTGAAACTTTAGTTTCAACAATTCTAGTTCTCTTAGGCTTTTCTTCAGCTATTGGGGTAGTTTCTAATGAGATTGGAACTATTTTTTCAGGGTTTGCTGCCTGATAATCTAATATTTGATAAACAAGTTCATCTTTTTTTAGCGTCTTGAATTTAGCAATTTTAGCAATTTTAGCAATTTCTTGTAGCTCAGGGAGCTTCATTTCTTTTAAAACAGAAATATCAAACATAAAATGATGTGTGAATTAATTATTGAGAATATAAATGAGAATGATTTTTTAATCTTATTTTCCGAAGTATGAAGTGCTTACGGATTCCTAATGCAATAATACAAATTTTATTTGAGTAAACAATAGTTTTTTATAAAAAGAAAATATATTTTTGTGTGAATAATATAAGATTTATAATGATTCAGAGAATACAAAGTATTTATTTATTGCTTGCTTTTATAGTGACTGGAGCGCTTACTTTCGTTTTTCATTTATGGAAATTAGAGAACGGAGAAACGGTTTATTTTATGAGTAATATTATTTACACTATGTTATTTGGATTAAGTACTGTTTTATCATTACTTAGTTTACTTACATTTAAAAAAAGAAAACAACAATTTGTGATGAACAGATTGAATATAATATTAAACTTAATTTTACTAGGATTATTTGTGTATCGGACACTAACTGTATCTGGAGAAACCACGGTTTCAGAGAAGGGTATTGGGATGTTTCTTCCTATTGTAGCTATCTTTTTATTGGTTTTATCCAATAAAGCCATCAAGAAAGATGAAGATCTCGTAAAATCTGTGGATCGATTAAGATAAACCTTTCATCTTAGTTTATTAGTGCGAGAAAAATCCGTTTCAAGAAATTGAGACGGATTTTTTGCTTCGTCTAACTAAATTTAGTTAGATAAAAATCATTAATTCTAGGTATTTCGTGTAACTTTATATTCATATACATTTGAAAACTTTAAAATCACAATGGAAAATAAAATAAAAATACATTTAGCAGATGATCACCAAGTGCTTATAGACGGTATACTAGCTGTGCTAAAAACAAACTCGATGTTTGAAGTGGTTGGATTCTCTTTAAACGGAGAAGGTCTTGTAGAGAGAGTCGCAAGAAACAAAGCAGATATCTTAATCATGGATATAAATATGCCCGAAAAAGACGGTATACAAGTATTACGCGAAATGAACGAAGTAGGATTTACTTGTAAAGTTATTATTTTATCTAGTTATGATGATGCCAAACTAATTAAAGAAGTTATAAAATTAGGTGCCAGTGGTTACCTTACAAAACAATGTGCTGGTGAACATATTATTGATGCTATAACAACTGTTGCTTACGGCAATCAATATTTTTCTGATGCTATAAAAGACAAAATCTTTAATATTTATACAGGAAATAATAATGACCACAATCAGACATTAAATATAGAGGATTTAATTTCTAGTATCACCACTAGGGAGTTAGAAATTCTGAACCTAATTAGTCAGGAAAGAAGCGGAAAATATATTAGTGATTTACTAAATATTAGTGTAAATACAGTCGAAACACATCGAAAAAATTTAATGAAAAAACTTAATGTAAAAAGTTCTATCGGACTTGTTGTTTTTGCAACAAAACATAATTTAATAGAAAAAATAACCAATAAAAATGTAATACTATGACCTATGACATGCTAGGATTGTTTTCTTTTTGTGAAGTAAACACCGAAAATTTTCAGATTTGTTTTGAAATTCCAGACAATTGTAATTATGAATTTACTGCCAATGCAGGAATTTGTACAATAGCTATAAAATTAAATCCAGAAGAAAAACAACCCTCTACAAATTTTGTAACCTGCAAAGAAACCTCCAATATCATTAACAATAAAGCCGTGGCTAATTTTGAACAATATCAAAAATCTGGAGTTACAATCAAAAAACCAAATATTACAATTGGTTTTTAAAAAAACTACATCAAATAAGATATTAGCTTTAACTTTTTTAATTGCTAGTCAGTTCTGTTTTGGTTTTCAAGATTTGAAAACCAAAACAGATTCTGTATCTTATTATTTAGAAAAAAATAATTTTATAAAAGCATTAAATTATGCTCACAAAAAATCAGAAAATTATTTATTAGCTAAAGATTATAATGCCTATTGCGATATCCTGATTCAAAAATCTGAGATTTATCGAGGACTTAATGATATTGAGAATACAATAAAAATACTTTATGAAGCAAGAAATATTGCTGAAACAAATAATTTATTAGAAAAGCAAGCATTAATATATAGAGCTATTGGCAATGTTAATGGAATAATTTTCGAATACAGTAAAGCAAAAAAATACTTACATAAAGCTAACAAAATTGCTTTAAAACTAAAGAATAATAGTTTATTGATAAAAGTTAATCAAGGTCTTTTTAAAATATGCATGGAGACTGAATCTGATAGTGCTTTATATTATCTGAACAAAACAGATTATTATACTAAAAAATCAAATAATCTGATTGAAATATCTAATAACCAATCTAATTTTTATTCATATTACACTTCAAAAAACGATAACATAAAAGCAAAAAAATATTTAGATAGTTCTTATAATATTGCATTAAAAATCGGCGATAAAACTTTAATCTCTAACTCTAAAAACAACTTAGGTGTTTATTATATGACTGTAGAGAAGGATTATAAAAAAGGAAAACAACAATATTTAGATATTATAAAAATGTTTCCAAATAAAGATAACTCTATAGCATTATCTCAAGCTTTCCTTAATATATCCTATGCGTACGAAAAATTAGATGATTATAAAAATGCATACTTATACAATAATAAATATTTAGAGTTACAAGACGAAAAGTACACGAGTAAATTAGCTAAATCTAACCAAGAACTTGAAACAAAATATGCTATAAATAAAGTTGAAGAAGAATTTAAAGTAAAAGAAAAAATAATAAATGAAAAACAAGACAAAAATCAAAAGTTATTGCTACTATTTGCTTCATTATTTATTTTAGCAGGATTTATTTTTTATTTCTACTATCAAAATTTAATATTAAAACAAAAAAGTAAGCTAAAAGATATAGATACTAAACTTCAGTATAAAATCATTAGCGCTACACTGGATGGTCAAGATCAAGAGCGAAATAAAATATCAGCTGTTCTACACGATCATGTAAGTGCTGTTCTATCATCTGTAGGATTGCATTTATCAGCTTTTGAAAATGGTTTAACAAAAGATCAAATTAACGATTTGAAAAAAACGCGATCTTTGCTAAAAGATGCTCATGACAAAGTGAGAGATTTGTCTCACGAATTAGTTCCCCCATTATTAATGAAATTTGGTTTACCATTTGCATTAAAAGATCTTTGTGAAAATAATTCTAATTCACTAATAATATTCAATTTTCATTCAACTCTTGCAAAAGGCAGAAGATATAATCCTAAATTTGAAACCAAAATATTTTTTATAGTTTCAGAGTTATTAAACAATGTCATGAAACATAGCAAAGCTTCAAAATCTAAATTATCTCTCGAAGAAACAGAAGGAAACTTATGCATCGTAATTACAGATAATGGTATAGGTTTTAATGGGAAAAATATTAGTTCCTCTAATGGTTTTGGTATTACTCAAATTCGGGCAAGAGTAAAAGACATGCAAGGAGATATGAAAATAAAATCAAAAAATGGAGAAGGTACTGTAATTAACATAAAAGTTAACATCCTTTAAATTAAAGCATTATTTTTGCAATTATTTATTTTTACAAATAATACGTTTATATCATTTTAGGCTAGTTATTAATCGTAATTTTAATTCAAACTAAAACTATAAACAATTTTACCTACTTGTCTTTCTGGCGCATCATCACTGGCTTGCCACTTAGTATTCATAGCGGCAATTCGAGCTTGGTCTAATAAGCATTTTGCAGTGTTTGTAGTTCCTTTTACACCGGGAACCACACTAATTGTATTTCCATTTCTATCAACAGAAACTTCAACAACTACTTTTCCTGATTCGTTACAAGTATATTTAGGTGCTGGTTTAGATAATGCTTTTCGACCACCAAGTGAATAACCTACTCCGCCACCATTTCCGTTTCCTGAACCACCACCAGATCCAGAACCACTTCCTACTCCTGTTCCCGTTCCGTTTCCTGAACCGTTTCCGCCGCCTGTTCCTCCACCAGAACCTCCGCTCCCATAACCATCATTAGACAAACTTCCGTTCGATGAGCCTTGGTTACCTTGTGTACTCGAGTTTCCGTCTCCGCCTTTATTTCCTCCTTTTAGGATATTAGCCAAAGCATCGTTGGTGTTTTTAGTAACTTTAGGTTTTACTACAACAGGTTGGGTTTCTTTTTTTATAATTTCAACTTTAGGTTTTTTCGTAATTGGCTTTTTAGCTACAACCACATCATTTTCTTCGGTCGAATTTTCTTGAGCTATAATTTGATCTTCAACAGTTTCTATTGGTTTTACAACCTGTTTAGTTTCGTTTTTTACGTCTAAAACATCACTTTCGAAATTATTTCCAGAACCAAATTCAGTATCACCAAAGTTTACAGTAACACCGCCTCCGCCACCACCACCAGCTAATTCTTGCATGTTTGCTGGTGGCCAAAATCGTATAAAAAACAATATCAGCAACAACAAAATATAAATCACTGTCGTTATTACAAATGATTTTCTCTTGTCTGCTGCTGATATTACTACTTCCATAATTATTGTTTTTTAAGTCTTAATGTCATAAAGTCAAAAGTCATAACGCTAAAAATACGTTGATATTATTTCACTAATTATCTTTATTTTCAAAACAAACATAATTATAACAATACTTCTTTCGACTTTATGACTTTTAAACTTTCGACTTACTTATACCAATTGTTTCAAAGCAATTTCAAAAGCGGTTGCGCTAATGTTTTTCTTATCTGAATTTAAAGCATGGGCTTTTTCGATAGCTTTCTTAATAATGTCTGAAGTATCACTAAAAATTGACTCATCAGTCATTTCGACTTTTTTCTCCATAAAATAGGCAAAAACGCGTGCCATTCCACAGTTTGAAATAAAGTCTGGAATTAAACTTACTTTGCTATCTACTTCTTCCATAATTGGACCAAAGAAAATTTCTTTGTCTGCAAAAGGAACGTTAGCACCACAAGAAATCACTTCTAAACCAGCAGCAATCATACCGTCTACTTGACTTTTTGCAACCAATCTTGACGCTGCACAAGGAGTAAATATTTCTGCACCAATAGACCAAATTTTAGCATTTATTTCCTCAAAAGGAATCATATTATCTGCTACTAATTTGTTTCCATCTTTGTTAAGGAATAAAGTTCTAATTTCTTCGAAAGTGAATCCGTTTTCATTAATCAAACCTCCATCTCTGTCGATGATTCCTATTACTTTGACACCCATTTCTGCTAGATAAAAAGCAGCTGCAGAACCTACGTTTCCGAAACCTTGTACGATAGCTTTTTTTCCTACCACGTTTCCTCCATAAATATCATAATAATGACGAACAGCTTGCGCTACGCCATAACCTGTAATCATATCGGCAACGGTATATTTTCTAGTAATATCTGGCGAAAAAGTAGTATTCTCTATTACTTTGACAACGCCTTGACGCAATTGTCCAATTCTATTTATTTTGTCTGCTTCTGTAGGTTTGAAATGTCCGTTAAAAACACCTTCTTGCGGATGCCAAACGCCACACTCTTCAGTCATTGGAATAACTTCGTGAATTTCATCTACGTTTAAATCGCCACCTGTTCCGTAATAACTCTTCAATAAAGGAGAAACTGCTTTGTACCAACGTTGCAAAACCCCTTTTTTACGAGGATCGTTCGGGTCAAAATTAATTCCTGATTTTGCACCACCAATAGCTGGTCCAGAAACTGAAAACTTTACTTCCATAGTTTTTGCTAACGAAAGCACTTCATTCATATCTAATCCTTTACGCATACGTGTTCCCCCACCAGCTGCGCCACCACGAAGTGAATTTATTACAGTCCAACCTTCTGCTTCTGTTTCTGGATCTTTCCAATTAAAAACAACTTCTGGTTCCTTATTTTCAAATTTCTTTAATAAATCTTTCATTACTATTATTTGTTGGTATTATTTTTTTGTGCCACAAATATAAAAAAATAGAATAAAGTAAATTATGTATTTCTAATTTTAAAATACATAATTTACTTTATTCTATTTTTTACAATCTATTTATTAGTATATTTTTAAATAAAATAGAATAGAATACTATTTTCCTAACAAATCGTTTTTAAGATCTAAGTCTACAGGATTATTAGAAAGCCATATTCCGAAGAAAGCTTTTTTGAATTCAAATCCAGAAATTTTTCCTTCAAATTTATTATTTTTGTAAACCCAAATTGATGTATCAATAGGATTATAAACAAGATTAAAAGCATCGTCTTTTCTAGTTTCTTCAGTGCTTAACAATGATTCTAGTTGTGTTATTTGAGATTCAAATTGCTTCATATTTTCTTCGCCAACTGACTTTTTCATCCCATTGTTTAGAGATTTAGTTAGTTTTTTTGATGACACTAAATTTGAAAGTATTTGAAGTCTAACAGCCATTTCTGTATCACTTTCTAATATATACTGTCCATCATCTGATAAATTTGTTAGATACAATGCTTGTACATAAACATCTACCCACATTTTAGACCTTGTTCCGAAACCGTTTAGTTTCAATGTTTTATTTTCAAATTCTATCGTTCTTGGCACAATAACTCCTTGTGTTTCGAACTGATTTTGTGCTGTTGTAATATTTGACTGAATAAATAAAAATATTGTAATGAAGTGTAAAATGAATTTTTTCATGATTTTTTTAATAAAAATTAATTTTGGGACAAAATTAGAAAAATATACCAACTTCTAAGCTATAACTTTAGTTAAAAACTTAATTATTATAAATTTTTCCAGAACTATGATTGTGTTTTGCTCCCGTAACACTTGCTAAAACATTTATTTCGTTGCGAAGTTTAAGTACTCCGAGTAATGCAAAAATTAAGGCTTCTTTAAACTCAATTGTTTTGAAATCTGGAATTTCAATATTCATTTTTGGTAAAAAAAATTGTATTTTTTCTATTAGAAAATCGTTGTAAGCTCCTCCTCCTGTGATAAGTAAAGTACCTGTTTTTTTAACCAAAGCCAAAGCAATTTGCATGGCAACATGCTCTGTAAATGTTCTCAATTTGTCTTCTGTTGATAACTTATAATTTTCGATAATTGGAAGAAGAATTGTTTTCACAAATTCAAATCCAAGTGATTTTGGATAACTTTTTTGATAATAATCTAATTCATTTAATTCTGATAATAAATCGTTAGAAACATTTCCTGAGCGAGAAATTTTCCCTTTATCATCATAGTCGAAACCTAATTTATTAGCATAAAAATTTAAGACTGTATTTACAGCTGAAATATCGAAAGCAATTCGGGTTCCGTTTTCATTAAAAGAAACATTAGAAAATCCGCCAAGATTTAAGCAATAATCATATTCTGAAAATAGAATTTGATCACCAATAGGAACTAACGGAGCGCCTTGCCCTCCTAATTTTACGTCTTGAACTCTAAAGTCACAAACTACTTTTTGGTTTATTAATCTGGCAATTTGAGGCAAATTTCCTATTTGCAAAGTAATTCCGTTTTGTGGCTGATGCAAAATTGTATGTCCGTGAGAACAAACTACATCAAGATTTTCTATTTTATTAGATTTAATAAAATTAGAAATAATCTCGGCTAACAATATGGTATAATCTTCATTTAGTTTTTTTAATTCTAAATCAGAAAAATCGACTGCTTTTCTAAGTTGATTTATCCATGATTCCGAATAACTAATAGTTTCGCTTTCATTTATTTGAAAACTCCATTTTCCATTTTCTTCAAAAAAATGAATATGTGCCAAGTCTACTCCATCGAGTGAAGTTCCCGACATTACTCCTAAAACATTATAGTGGTGCTTAAACATGGGTTAAAATTAGGAAAACCTTTTGAAAAATTCATATTAATCAACTATATTTGAAAAATTTTAAAAAAGATTTACAAATAAAATATTAATATAAAGATGGATTTTAATTTTAGCGAAGAACAATTAATGATTCAACAAGCAGCTCGTGATTTTGCTGTAAATGAACTTTTGCCTGGTGTTATAGAACGTGATGAATATTCAAAATTCCCAACCGAGCAAGTCAAGAAAATGGCTGAACTTGGATTTATGGGAATGATGGTAGATCCTAAATACGGTGGTTCAGGATTAGATAGTGTTTCTTATGTTCTAGCCATGACCGAATTATCCAAAATAGATGCTTCGGCAGCAGTTGTAATGTCTGTAAACAACTCATTAGTTTGCGCCGGAATTGAAAAATATGCAAGTGAAGAATTAAAAATGAAATATCTAGTTCCACTTGCAAAAGGTGAAGTTATAGGTGCTTTTTGCTTATCTGAACCAGAAGCTGGATCTGATGCTACTTCGCAAAAAACTACTGCAATAGACAAAGGAGATCATTACCTATTAAATGGAACAAAAAACTGGATTACAAACGGAGGAACTGCTTCTACTTATATTGTAATTGCACAAACTGATATTGAAAAAGGCCATAAAGGAATTAATGCTTTTATTGTAGAAAAAGGTTGGGCTGGTTTTGAAATTGGTCCTAAAGAAAAGAAAATGGGAATTCGTGGTTCTGATACACACTCTCTAATGTTTAGTGATGTAAAAATTCCTAAAGAAAATAGAATTGGTGAAGACGGATTTGGTTTTAATTTTGCTATGAATGTTTTAAATGCTGGTAGAATAGGAATCGCATCTCAAGCTTTAGGTATTGCAACTGGTGCTTACGAACTAGCATTAAAATATGCACAGGAACGTGTTGCTTTTAAAAAACCAATTTTTCAACACCAAGCTATCGCATTTAAGTTAGCAGATATGGCTACACAAATCATGGCAGCCAAAATGTTAGTCCTTAAAGCAGCTACTGAAAAAGATGCTGGTCAAGACATATCACAATCTGGCGCTATGGCAAAACTTTTTGCTTCCGAAACAGCTATGAATACAACTATAGAAGCCGTGCAAATACATGGTGGAAACGGATATGTGAGCGAATATCATGTAGAACGTATGATGCGTGATGCTAAGATTACTCAAATTTACGAAGGAACTTCTGAGATTCAGAGAATTGTAATTTCTAGAACTTTAGTAAAATAAAAAACAATTTTAATAATATAACATGCTAAGCCTAACATAAAAGTTAGGCTTTTTTATTTTTATTGAATATTCTTTAAAGTTAATTCTAAAATATTTCTAAGCTAAATATAATTTTTAAATATTTGATAAAG
Organism: Flavobacterium sp.; assembly: GCF_039932285.1. Taxonomy (GTDB): domain Bacteria; phylum Bacteroidota; class Bacteroidia; order Flavobacteriales; family Flavobacteriaceae; genus Flavobacterium. Next base: position 55,017 of record NZ_JBDTQE010000001.1, on the reverse strand, counting down.
TAGGCTTTAACCGTATTTTTTATATTAAAAAAACATTAACAATCTTCGCAAACTAATTAGTTAGTAGTAATAATAAAAAAAATGCGTACAGAAGAATTAATAAATAGTTTAGAACTGTTGAAAAACTATAATTATCATTTTACTGATTATGAGTTTAGAGAATTTGAAGAAAATTTCATTGTAAATGAAACTCGAAGAAATTGGTTAGTTAAAGAATACTTTAAATTTATAGATGATTTCAAGTCTATTATAAATGAACATAATGAAAGTTATTATATAGGAAAATCTATAAAAAAACTTGTAGAAAACTTCAGTCCTAATATAATTTATCCGTTTTCAAAACACATAGTCTTAAAACAAAAAAACCACCACAAATAAATGTGATGGTTTTACAAAAGAGCCGGCGGAGGGACTCGAACCCACGACCTGCTGATTACAAATCAGCTGCTCTAGCCAACTGAGCTACGCTGGCGACTTTAATTCTGGTGCAAATATAATTCTGAAATTCTAATTTCCAAAATAAATCAGCACTTTTTTGCAATTATTTTTAACTATAATGCGTTGATTTTTTCAACCATTTGATTTGCAACTTGTTCCAATTCTACATTGATTTGTTTGAAGTGTGCTTTTTTGTTTTCAACGTTTTTTGCGTTTACTTTTACAATTAATCCGTCAAAAGCTGCAATAGCTTGATCTATTAAAGCATTTGTAGCATCAGTAGGTTTTCCTGTCGTTGTCATTTCGTACAAGTAAACTGCTTCAATAATATCTCCTAATACGAAGTTGATGTCTTTTTTTAAATTTTTAACGTTTGCCATTTTATTTTATTTTTGAAATTTTATTATTCTGTTGAATGTTATAATTCGGGTGCAAAAGTACATATAATCTTTATAATATAGACTATGAAATGTAAATTTCTAAAATAGATGCTTTACCTATTAAAGTATAATGAGTAATTACTGCTGGAAGCAGTATTGTTTCTCCTTTTTTGAATGATTGTTTTTCGTTGTTATAAACTAAATAAAATTCGCCTTCGGTACACATAAATACCTTAAATGAACTTGAATTTCCTTTAAAAATCATTTCTCCATCGAGCGGAATAAAATTAGTGGTGAAATAAGGACAATTTACTGCTTTATTTGAAGTGTTAATTGTCTTATTATACTTTTTCCTAGATTCAATTTTATTATAGTTTATAGCTTCTAATGCTAAATCATTGTGTAGTTCTCTACTGTTGCCTTGTGCATCTTTTCTATCAAAATCGTAAATACGATAAGTTATATCAGATGTTTGCTGAATCTCAGCTATGAGGATTCCTGCTCCTATGGCATGAATTGTACCTGTTTCAAGGAAGAAAACATCTCCTTTTTTTACTGAAATTTCTTCTAGAATTGTGGTTAATGTTTTATTTTCTAAATGTTGTAAATATTCTTTTGGAGAGGATTTTTCTTTAAATCCTACTATAATACTAGCTTCTTCATCAGCTTGCATGATATACCACATCTCGGTTTTACCGAAGGAATTGTGTCGTTTTTTTGCTAACTCATCATTAGGATGTACTTGTATTGATAAGTCTTCATGAGCATCTAAAAATTTAAATAATAAAGGAAATTGTTTACCAAATTGTTTATAAACTTTTGTTCCTAATATCTCCTCAGGATATTCTTCAAGTAATTCATTTAATGTTTTTCCTTTTAACAAACCATTTTTCACAATACTTACATCTCCTGTAACTTGAGAAATTTCCCAGCTTTCGCCTGTTGTTTTTGAGATGATTTTTTTTTCGAGGATTGATTGTAACTTGGTTCCTCCCCAAATTCTTTCTTTTAGAATGGATTCGAAAACAAGTGGATAACAATTTGTACTCATATTCATGATATTATAGTGCAAAAATGCAAAAAAATTATTCAATTGCCCTGATGGGGTGAAAATCCTCTCTATTTTTCTTGGCAAGATTACTTCACTAAACTTTCATTTTAAGTAAAGTTCAGTCAACTACGTTTACAATGACAGCAGGAATAGAATTTAAAAGAATTCTCGAAGAATTCGCTTCTAGAAATGCCTTATTTTAATTTTTGGATTGCTTCTAGTGATTTAGGTATGTGCTGGCTGGCGTCCATACTATTGTAAACCATTTGCACAATACCTTTTAGGTCTACTACATAAGTAACTCTTCCCGGAATTAATCCTAACATAATACTTGGCACCCCGAAAAGTTTTCTGATTGTTTTGTCGTTATCCGACAATAGAATATATGGTAATTTGTGATTTTGAGCAAATTTTTTGTGCGATTTTGTACTGTCTCCACTTATTCCGATGACTTCGGCGCCTGCATTTTTGATGTCTTCATATTCATCTCTAAACGAACAGGCTTGTTTTGTACAACCTGGTGTTTCGTCTTTTGGATAAAAATAAATAACTAATATTTTCTTAAATAATACGGATTCGATGTAAAAATCGTTTCCATCTTGGTCTTTTGCGCCAAATATTGGCATTTTATCTCCTACTTTAATTGGTTCCATTATTCTCCTTTATAAGTTACAAAATTACGTGGTGTTTCGTATAATATGACTTCTAAGTCCATTTCTGATGTAATTCTTTTTCGAATTTTACTCCAAATCACGACTACTATGTTTTCGGCAGTTGGATTTAAATCCTGAAATTCTGGTACGTCGAGATTTAAATTTTTATGATCAAATTTGTCTTCTACTTCTTCTTTTATAATATCTGATAGCACTTTAACATCCATTACATAACCAGTTTCTGGATCTATTTTACCAGTAACACTTACTGTTAAATCGTAATTGTGTCCGTGAAAATTTGGGTTATTACATTTTCCGAAAATAGCATCATTTTTTTCGAAAGTCCAATCTTTCCTGTATAAACGATGTGCTGCATTAAAATGTGCTTTTCTGCTTATGGTTACTTTCATTTAATTTTAGATTTTAGATTTTAGATTTTAGATTACGAAATCTAATTTCTAAAATCATAATAATTTGTAATATTTCTGAAAATTGAAATCTTAAATCTTATGATCCTCTAGATAATGATAAAATTCGTCGAAGATAATTTTGAACCAAACCGTATAAATATCCGGATTTTGAATCATGTCTTTTTTTACATTATCAATACTCATCCATTTCCAATTTTCTACTTCGTCATTGTTTATTATTGGTTTTTCGCTATAATATCCTATCATAACGTGATCCAGTTCGTGTTCTGTAAGTCCGTTATCAAAAGGTGCTTTGTATATAAAATGAAATAATTCTTTCAATTCCGTTACAAAACCCATTTCTTCTCGTAAACGACGTGTTCCTGCCTGAATATTTGTTTCACCTTCTCGCTGGTGACTACAACAAGTATTTGTCCATAATAATGGGGAATGATACTTATGATGTGCTCTTTGTTGCAACATAATTTCGTTGTTGCTATTTAGCACAAAAACTGAAAAGGCACGATGTAAAATTGCTTTTTCATGAGCTTCAAGTTTTGGCATTAAGCCTATTTGTTCGTCTTTTTCGTTTACTAAGATTACTTTTTCTTCTATCATACTTTTTTATTGCGTTGTAAAAATACAAAAAAAGAAAATCATAAACTATCTGGAAAAATCTTTCCTGGATTTAAAATATTATTTGGATCAAAAACAAATTTTATTCTTTCCATCAATTCCAAATGGGTTTTAGAAAAAGCAATGTCCATATAGTTTTTTTGCACTAATCCAATTCCATGTTCACCAGATAAAGTTCCTTTTAATGAAACTGTCAATTCGAAAATTTCTCGAATTCCTCTGGTCACTTGTGTATTCCAATTGTCATCTGTCATGTCACCTTTGATGATGTTTACATGTAAGTTTCCGTCTCCAGCATGACCATAACAAACAGATTTGAAACCGTATTTATTTCCTATTTCTTTGATTCCTGAGAGTAATTTTGGTAATTCATATCTCGGCACAACCGTGTCTTCTTCTTTGTAAATAGAATTTGATTTTACAGCTTCGGCAACCGAACGGCGCATTTTCCATAAAGCATTTTTCTGGTCTTCGGTGTCGGCAAAAAGTATTTCATCAATTTCAAATTGCTCCACCACATTCATTATTTTTTCAGCTTCTTGCATCAGAATTTCTGGATAATTTCCATCGACTTCTATGAGTAAATGCGCTTGAATTTCTGATTTTACAACTACAGAAATATTTGGATTAAATTTTAGAGTCCAATCAATCGCATCACGTTCCATAAACTCTAAAGCACTTGGTGTAATTCCTGCTCTAAAAATAGCAGAAACTGCTTCGCAAGCTTGATTGGCTTTATAAAAAGGAACTAACATTAAGACATTGTGATTTACTTTGGGCAGTAATTTCATCACAATTTTAGTGATTACTCCCAAAGTTCCTTCGCTTCCCACCATCAATTGCGTCAGGTTATATCCAGTCGAATTTTTTAGTGTATTAGCTCCTGTCCAAATGATTTCGCCACTAGATAAAACAACTTCGAGATTTAACACATAATCTTTTGTAACGCCATATTTTACAGCTCTTGCTCCACCAGCATTTTCGGCAACGTTCCCTCCTATCCAGCAACTTCCTTGACTACTTGGATCTGGTGGATAAAACAATCCTTTCTGATCTACTGCTTCTCTCAAAACTTGTGTAATGACAGCTGGTTCGACTATTACTTGCAGGTTTTGTTCGTCGATATTGATGATTTTATTAAAACGTTCCATCGATAAACCAATTCCTTTATAAATAGACAATGCACCACCGCTCAAGCCTGTTCTTGCTCCGATTGGTGTTACTGGAATTTTATATTCATTAGCTAACTTTAATATCTGAGAAATTTCTTCAGACGTTTGTGGTTTTAACACAACCGATGGTGGAAAAACATAATCTTCGGTTTCGTCGTGTCCGTAATGATTACGAGTTTCTTGGTCGGTAAAAACGAAGGATTCTCCTATAATTTGGTTTAATTTTTGAAGTATTTCTGGTGTGATTTGCATTTTGTTTTAATTGAATAGTAAAAGTAAATTATTTCATAAAGATTTACAAAGAAGCCGCTAATATTCATAAAATTTTTAGAACAAAATAAATAATTTAAGACCGAAGCCCTAGCCCAGATAGTAGTGAAAATACTTTTTGAGGTTTTTCTCCGAAAAAAGATTGCAACGGATAGCTGGAAATAGCTCCTAATTATTATTGAAAAATTACTTCTTTTTCATGTTAGGCAAAAAATAACAAACAATTCCTAAAATTGGCAAGTAAGAACATATTTGATACACGAATGTAATCGAAGTATGATCGGCAAGAATCCCTAGTAATGCCGAGCCTAAAGCGCCCATTCCGAAAGCAAAACCATAAAAAAGACCTGAAACCATTCCGAGTTTTTTGGGTAATAATTCTTGTGCATAAACAATAATAGCCGGAAAAGCTGAAGAAATGATCATTCCGATAATTATCATTAGTACATCTGTATAAAAAAGGTTGGCGTATGGCAATAATAATGCGAATGGTGTAGCTCCAAAAACCGAAAACCAAATGATGTATTTTCGTCCGAATTTATCTCCCAACGGGCCACCCATTATTGTTCCTAAAGCATAAGCTATCAGGTAAATAAACATATGATATTGTGCTTGTTGAATGCTTAAATGAAATTTCTCGATTACAAAAAATTGATAATAAGTAGAAAGACTCGCCGAGTAGAAAAACTTAGTGAAAATCACAAAAAGTAAGATTGCAATTGCCATTTTAACCTTTTTATTTGGCAAATCATGTTGTTCGATAAAAAGTCTTTTTTTATCTAATTTTAGTTTTAAATTATCTCGGTACCAAAAAGCAATTTTAGAAATTATCATTAATCCCAAAGAAGAAGCTATCAAAAACCAAAGAATGTGTTTTTGAGAATTTGGTACTACGATTGCCGCAACTAATAATGGCGCTATTGCTGTTCCAAGATTTCCTCCTACCTGAAAAATAGATTGTGCCAATCCTCGTTTTCCACCCGATGCCATATTAGAAATTCTAGCCGATTCTGGATGAAAAATCGCTGAACCCAAACCAATAAGCATAACCGAAATAATTATCCAAGGTAAATTATTAGCATAAGAAAGTGAAATGATTCCCAGTGAAGAAAAAATCATACCATAAATTTGTGAAAATGGTTTTGGATATTTGTCTGTATAATAACCTACAAATGGCTGAAAAACGGAAGCTGTTAGTTGAAATGAAAAGGTAATTAACCCTATTTGAGTAAATGTTAACCCATAATTTTGCTTCAAAATTGGATAAACCGATGGGATTATTGCTTGAATTAAATCATTGAGTAAATGTGCAAAACTGATAGAGAAAAGGATTGAAAAAATAGTTTTTTGAACTAAGTCCTTTTTGTTTTCTAGGATAATACTTTCTGTAGCCACAAGAATTTATTTTTGGTAGTGCAAAAGTACTATTTATAGATTTGAAATAAGTAGCATTTATAAATTTTAGCATTTATTTAATTTTTATAGTAATTTTACACAAAGTACAGTTGAAATTGAAAAATAAGAAATCGGCATTAACAGAAAACCAAGGAATAGAAAGACCTGAGATTATCAGTGCTATTTCTGTTGAGCAAATTCAGCAATTTAGAAAAATTCAACCCTCATCTGAAGAATTGGTCAACGGAATTTTATCAGGAAATATAACAGCTTTAAGTCGTGCGATTACACTGGTAGAAAGTACAAATGTTTTACATTTAGAAAAAGCTAATGAAGTAATAAATGCTTGTTTAATTCATGCCAATAAATCGATAAGAATAGGAATTACTGGTGTTCCAGGCGTTGGAAAAAGTACTTTTATAGAAGCTTTTGGGAAAAATTTAACTGGTTTGGGAAAAAAAGTAGCTGTATTGGCTGTCGATCCTTCTAGTACGATTTCTCACGGAAGTATTTTGGGTGACAAAACCCGAATGGAAGAATTGGTAAAAGACAATAATGCTTATATAAGACCTAGTGCTTCGGGCGAAACTTTAGGTGGTGTGGCGCGAAAAACTCGTGAAACAATAACACTTTGCGAGGCTGCTGGTTTTGATACTATCATTATTGAAACTGTCGGTGTTGGACAAAGTGAAACGGCTGTTCATAGCATGGTAGATTTCTTTTTACTCCTAAAAATTTCTGGTGCGGGCGATGAATTGCAAGGCATTAAACGAGGCATTATGGAAATGGCAGATGCTATTGTGATTAATAAAGCCGATGGAGATAATGTTAGAAAAGCCAATTTAGCAAAAACCGAATTCAATAGGGCTTTGCATTTATTTCCTGCAAAAAAATCAGGTTGGACTCCTACAACTTCAACTTGTAGCGCAATTACTCATGATGGAATTTCAGAGGTTTGGAAAACGATTTCTGATTTTACAGCACTCACAAAATCCAACAATTATTTCTTCGAAAAACGAAAAGAACAAAACCAATATTGGATGTTGGAAACCATCAACGAACAATTGAAAGCAAATTTCTTCAACCATCCAGAAATTGATAAATTATTAGAAGAAAACAAAAAAGCAGTTGCAAATGATGAAATTTCACCTTTTGCCGCTGCTCAAATATTGTTAGAAAAATACTTTAAAAAATAAGCTTATTCTTTCTCGTAAAGTTCCATTTCTCGATCATAGAAAGCGTTTGCTTGTTCTATTAACCCTTCCATTTCAGTGTTTAGTTCGGCTTCGTCTAGATCTTCGGCTTCTTCCATAAACTCTACTTCATCATCTTTTAGATTGATGATAAATCGAGGATAGTCAAGATGAATGATAAAAATATCATCTGGAAAATCAGTATTGTCGCCTAGTAAAAATTTTGGTAATTCCATATTTGTTGTTATTTGATTAACATTAAAACTATTTATTAATTTGAATTCTGTCTGACTAATTTTTTTGTCAATTTATGAAAACGAAGGTACAAAAATAGTGCGGCTGTCGTTAATCCTGCCAAAAGCCCTATCCAAATTCCTGTTGCTTTAAGTTCTGTATATTTTCCTAAATAGAAAGAAATAGGAAAACCAACAACCCAATAAGCTACAAAAGTGATATACATAGGGATTTTTACATCTTGCAAACCTCGTAAAGCGCCTAGAACAACTACTTGTATTCCGTCTGAAATTTGAAAAACTGCAGCAACTAATAACAATTGAGCCGTAATTTTTATAACCTCTACATTATCTAAAGCTTGATTTGCATCAGTCATATTTAAAAATAAATGCGGCAAAAAGTTGTGAAAAACAATAAATGCAAGAGCAAAAATAGTTTCTAAAATAATCGCTAGGATAAATATCGATTTGGCAACAATTATCAAATTTTTATAATCATTCAGCCCTTTTTGGTTACTCACTCTTATCATGGCGGTAACGTTTAATCCCATTGCAAACATAAATGTTGTCGTGGCTAATGTGAGTGCAATCTGATTGGCTGCTTGATGATTTTTTCCTATAGAACCTGACAACCAAATGGCTGCAGTAAATAAAGTGACTTCGAAAAGCATTTGCATTGCAGAAGGAAAACCTAGGTTAATGATTTTTCTTAAAGCCGATTTTCTAATTTCTTTAAAGCTAAAATGTTTAAAGAATTTTTTCATCTCCTGGTTTTTTCTTAGCATAAAATGCATAAAAATAACCATCATTATTCTTGAAATTACAGTTCCTAAAGCCGCTCCTACAATTCCTAACTTCGGGAAAATCCAAATTCCGTAAATCAGAACATAATTAAAAAATACATGGACTACGTTTGTAAAAAATATAGCATACATCGAATATTTTGTTTTCGATAATCCATCGGCAAACTGCTTGTAACCTTGATAGATAATTACAGGAATTAACGAAAAAGCAACCCAATCTATATAAGGTGTGGCTAAATCTACTACTGCTTTTGGCTGATGCATTAGTAACATAATAGGTTTAGACAAAACTATTAATATAAACAATACAACACCTATAATCGTGCATAGAAACAACCCATGATGAAAAGTAGATCGGATTTTCTTGTCGTCTTTTTCTGCATCGGCTTCTGCAATAATTGGCGTGATTGCTGTCGAAAACCCAATTCCTATAGACATTCCTATAAATATAAAACTGTTTCCTAAAGATACTGCTGCCAACTCGGTCGAACCTAAATTTCCAACCATCAAGTTATCTACAATTCCTATTAAAGTATGCCCTAACATTCCTAGAATAACTGGATAGGCAAGTTTTATGTTTTCGGAAAACTCCTTGGTGTATTGTTTTAAATTCACTTTTATTTTTTTACAAATGTAATGGCAATAATTTAAAAATAATAATGTGTTTGATGAATTATTTAAGTTTAATGAAGTTTTCGGTTTAAAAAAATAATAAAAGAATATTCAAGTTAAACATTTGATTATCAAATAAAAAGCCTTAATCAATAAAAATTAAAATAATATACTTTCTAGAACTATAATCATAATTATATAACAAATACCTATAATAGTGTAACAAAACTACGATTAACAAGCCTAGATTTGCACTATAAATAATAAAATTTAAAAAATGAAAACGAAAACATCAATTAAAATACTTTTAGTATTAACAATTTCTCTATTTGTTACAAGTAACTCTTTTGCACAAGAAACAGAAACAAAAAATTATGACCAAGGATTTAAATTAGGAATTGGAATTAATGGCGGATATGCATTTGCAGATCCTTATAAATTAGCTTTAGGAGCTGATGCTAGATTACAATATGATTTATCTAAAAGATATTCTATAACTTTAACTAGTGGATTTACAAATCTTTTTGTAGATGGAAAAGACAATGATTTAGGTTTCATTCCTGTTAAAGCTGGTTTTAAAGCTTTTGTTTGGGAAGATCAGTTTTACGTGATGGGAGAAGCTGGAGCGGCATTTGCTGTAACCAATAATTATGACAAAACATCACTTTTACTATCTCCAAGTATTGGATATGCTACAAAACATATCGATTTAAGTTTAAGATACGAACATTATTCAGATTTTGTAAAACTTAATAGCAATGGTACTACAGGAATAGGATTTGGACAAATAGCTCTTAGAGTTGCTTATGGTTTTGATCTTTAATATCATATAAAACGTTTAAAAAAATGCACTGGAATTCAGTGCATTTTTTTTTATTCTTTTTCTAGCTGTTCTCTATACATTTTCATATTCTCTTTCACTTTATCGTCTAATTCAGGCTCACATATATCGACTCGTTTTTGCATTTCTTCCCAAATTATTTTTGCCACAATATAACGTGCCATTTCTTTGTCATCAGCTGGAATTACATACCACGGCGCGTGATTAGTAGACGTGTTGTTAATAGCATCTTCATAACAAGACATGTATTCGTCCCAAAGTTCTCGCTCTTTTAAATCGCCAGTAGAAAATTTCCAATTGTCCTCTTGATTCTCTAATCGATGTAACAATCTTTTTCGTTGTTCCTCTTTGCTCATGTTCAAAAAGAATTTTATCACAATAGTACCGTTCTGAACAATGTGTTTTTCGAAATTATTAATCTGTTCAAAACGATTTTGCCAAAACTCAGGGGTTATAGCTGAAACGTTGTCTATTCCTGGCAAATTTTCATACATAATATATTCAGGATGCACACGAGTAACCAGCACATTCTCATAATGTGTTCTATTAAAAACGGCAAACTTCCCTTTTTCTGGCAGCGCTAAATAGTGACGCCATAAATAATCGTGTTCCAATTCGGTCGAATTAGGAGTTTTAAAACTGTGAACCACAACCCCACGAGCATTAAATTCCTTGAAAACCTCTCGAATCAAACTATCTTTTCCAGAAGTATCCATGCCTTGCAAACAAATTAAGACACTATATCTGTTGTGTGCATACATGACATCTTGAAAAGAGCTCAACTTGCTACGTACTTTGGTCAGCTTTTCTTCTTTTTCACTATCGTCTATATTAGACTCCAAAAGAGTCGGAATTTTAGATAATGTAATTCTATCAGTTACTTTAAAATCATCAGGATTTATCGAATTCATATTCTTTGTTTTATATTTGTTTTTTTAGGAGCTATTTCCCGCTATTCGTTGCAATCTTTTTCTTTCTAAAGAAAAAAGAAAAAGGATTTCTACTTCTATCAGGGCTAAACTTATCAGCTAATTTATGCAAAAATTTCAACTTTCGGAGTACTTAAATATTTCAGGCATTGGTTCTGCCTCAGGAATCGTGTTTACAAACCAATCCTTATATGTTATTAGTGATAACGCAGGATTTTTATATCAATACGATTTAGAATACGACAAATTGATAAAACATCAATTAATAGAAAATCCATCAGAAAATATTGCGAAAATTAGCAAGCCTGATCTCGAATCTATTACATTAAAAGAAAATGAATTACATCTTTTTGGTTCAGGATCAACACAAAACCGAAATAAAAATATCGTTTTTAACATCCAAAATCAAGAAATTCAAGAAAATGATTTCTCTGAAATATATCAAAATATAAAAAATACCATTCCAATTTCTGACGAAGAATTAAATATTGAAGGAGCATTATTTTACAAGGAAAAATTATATTTATTTCAACGAGGAAATGGCGCAAAGGCTAAAAACGGAATTATTACAATCAGTAACGATATCCATTTTCAACCCATACAATTACCTAAAATAAAACACGTAGAAACGGCATTTACAGATGCTATTTTAGTTCATGACAAAATCTACTTTCTAGCATCTGCCGAAGACACACTTTCTACTTACGATGATGGGGAAGTTTTGGGAAGTATAATAGGCTGTATAAATGTTGAAACTTTCGAAATCGAATTCACAATTCAAATTTCTAATTCACATAAATTTGAAGGGTTAACTTTATTTAAAAATTCCGAATATCATTTAGAATTCTTACTTTGCGAAGACAATGACACCGAACAATTAGAAACTAAAATTTATAAACTAACAATATCTAAAAAATGAATCCATTATTAAACCAAAATATTTTCTTGATTAAGGAAAAAATAGGAATGTTTAAGGCTGCAAACAGTTATGACATTTTCGACCCTGAATCGAACAAACAATTAATGACCAGCACCGAACCTAATTTAGGGGTTTTTACTAAAATTTTTCGTTTCACAAAATACAAACGAAACACACCGTTTAATGTTCTTGTCACCACAACCGAAGGAAAACCAATTGTAAACATAAAACGTGGTGTCGTATTTTTTCGTTCAGATGTAGAAGTTTTTGACGAAAGAGGCCAACTTATAGGTTATTTTAAACAAAAATTCTGGTCTTTTGGAGGCAAATTCGAAATTGTAGACAAACATCAAAAACCAGTTTGCACCTTACAAGGAAAATGGACCGGTTGGGAATTCAAATTTAATGCAGCCGAAAAAGAACTAGCATCAGTTAGCAAAAAATGGGCAGGAATTGGCAAAGAATTTTTTACCAGCGCCGATAATTATGTGCTTTCCATAAACGAAATTGTATCACAAGACTCTGTCGAAAGACAACTTATTTTTGCCGCTGTGATGGTGATTGATATGGTTTTGAAGGAGTAATAATAAAATATTTATAACAAGCTAATAGTTAGCTGCTATTTTTTAAAACTACAGACATGAAAGAACCTTTTTATACAATAAGTGAATTTGATGAAAAGAAATTATTTGAAGATTCTTTAATTTTCTTTGATACTTCTTCTCTATTAGACTTTTTCTACTTCACTAACGAAAATCTTAATGAATTAGTTGAAAAATTATTTACTCCATTACAGGAAAGACTTTGGATTAGTAATCATTCAGAAATGGAGTTTTGGAAGAATAAAGCAAAAGTTGAACTCAAACCAATTGATTCTTATAGTGCTTTAATTAATAAAACAAAGGGAAGTAATGAAAGTGGTCATATTCAAGAAATCGAAAGCGTAATTGGGAGTTTTAAATCAAAAATCAACGATGAAATTCGAGGACATTTGAAAACTTTACAGGAAAAAGTTGTCAAAAACAATAAACATCCTTATCTACATGAATTTGATTTTTCATCTTTCAATACGCAAATCCATGAATTTGAGAAAAGTTACCAAATATTGCAAGATCAATATAATAAATTTAAAGACAGTATAATTAAAAAAGTAGAAGAGGAAAAATCAAAAATTAGGGCACAGGAAAATCAAATAGTACTTGAAATCGTTAAAAAATATTTTAAAATCACTGACGAATATAAGTATTCAAAATTGATGGAAATTGTAAATGAAGGAGAATTTAGATACAAACATAAAATTCCTCCCGGATATATGGATGAAGGCGAAAAAGTCGGATTTCAACGATTTGGAGACCTTATAGTGTGGAAGCAGATTCTTGAAAAATGTAAAGAACAAAATTTAAATTTGATACTAGTCACCAACGATGTAAAAGAAGATTGGTGGTATATGGATGATAAAAAAAATCGTTTATCACCTCGCTACGAATTGATAAAAGAATTTTCAGAAATTTCAAATGGTAAATTTTGGATGTATGAAATTGGTGATTTCTTATATAAAACAAATAAATATATTTCAACATCTATTGATGACGAAACAATCGCAGAAATTATTAGTCTTACAGAAGAATATAAAATTCCGGAGCTAGATGACGAGTTTATCGATTGGACATTTGAACATCTTGAAATTGATGTATTAAGAGAAACAATTGTTTTACCAGATAGCCAATTTGACTTTGAATGTGAAAAAGATGATAAGTTGATTTACCAAGGAATAATAAAAAAAATGAGAAGTCACATTTATACTAAGTTAATGTTACCTGTAAGAGACTTTTGCTCTATTAATAATCAAAATGAAGATATTCTTGAAATACTTGTATTAGAATACAATGATCCAGAATTAGTTACAACTTTCTACAACCATACGGTAAACAAAAAAACTTTACGTAGATTAATAAGTAGTATTGATTCAAGCAAAAAAAGACTTATCGTTACGCTAAATTATAATGGAACCTATTCAACTATATTCGATTCACATATATAAAACATCAGCTAACGGCTGTTTCAGGCAATTGCGAATTTTGTGGTAAATTCATGTTTATGTTTCGCAGGAAATTTTATCTTTAATAGAAACAATATCCTATAAAACCAAACATTATAAATCCAATAGTAAACACTTATTTTACTATTGGATTTTGCTTTATAACCAACACCTTAAAAAAATATTTTACCTTCGTCCCAACCTTTTTATAAAAAATAGCCTCTTTAGTATAAAGACATCAATTGTGATAAACGAAAACTTAATATTAGCCTGCAAAAAAATGCACCGAGACGCACAACGTGAGGTGTATGAGCTTATGGCTCCAAAATTGTATCGCACTTGCAAGCGTTACCTAAAGAAAGAGGAAGAAATAGAAGAAGTGTTGGCCGATGCTTTTTATACTATTTTCACAAAAATAGACACATTAAAAGAGCTTGGTGCTTTTGAAGCTTGGGCTCGGAAAATTACAGTAAATAACTGTCTTCATCAGCTGAAACGTAATGTAAACTTCAATATATATCTTGAAGACACAAAGCATCAGCTACAACCGGAGAGTTTGCCAAACACACATTTGGAAGAAGAAGATTTACTCAAATTACTAGATTATATTCCTGCTGGTTGCAAAACAATTTTTAATTTATTCGCTATTGAAGGTTACAGTCACAAAGAAATAGCAACGATGTTGAACATTTCTGAAGGCACATCGAAATCACAATTGAATGTAGCCAAAACAAAGTTGAAAGATTTAGTAAACAATTTGTATTACAAACAAGCAAAGTAAAAATGGAAAATCAAGATAAAATATTCGAACAATTTAAAAATGCTGCCGAGAAAGCAGAAATCAAAGACTTTCCTGAAATGGAGAAAATTTGGTCGCGAGTAGATGCTAAACTCGACACGGTTGTTTACAAAAAGCAAAACAACAATTGGAAGAAATTAGCTGTTGCGGCTTCGGTAGTTTTAGTGGGAATTATTGTGTTTCAGTTTACGAAAACTGAAAATAAGGTAATGATTCCTGAAAACGAAGTTGTAGTTTCCGATGCAAAAAAAGAAGTTTTACCCGAATCAATTACAGAAGAAAATGCAATTGTAAGTACTGAAGAAAACAATAACATTATTAAAACCGATGCTGAAAAAATCCTGAAAAAGCAAATCGAAACACAAGCATCTGTAGCTGTTTTAGATGAGAAAGATGCCGAACCAGCAATGGCTAAAGAACTGGATGAAGCCGTTTCAGTTTCTGATGACTATGTAAAAAGTGCTTCAAATGTAGCTTCGGCAAATAATTCAGGTTATGTATTGCGAGGACGTGTTTTTGATGCCATTGGAGTGCATCATACGACTCAAGAATCAGAAAAAAAAGACAGTAAAAAAGCAGAAGCACAAGATTCAAAAAATGCGCCGTTAGTCGTTATTGATGGTAAACCAATTATCAATGGTAAAAAATCTGGAGAAGCAATCGTTTCAGAATTAGACAACGAAGCTTTTGATACGGTTTATTTAAAAGAACCATTATACATTATAAACGGCACTTATTATTCGGAAGAATCGCTGTTTGGCAAGAATCCAACAAGTCCTTATGCACCATTAGACAAGCAAGAAATTAAAACCATTAAAATCTTGCAAGACGAAAATACAACTGCTGTTTATGGCGAAAAAGGAAAAAAAGGTGTTGTTATTATTACTACTAAAACTGGAAAACCTATAGAACCAAAATAGGTAAACTCAAAAAATTAATCTTTAAAATTTAAAATCATGAAAAACTTAAAAAGTATTTCGTTAGGCATTGCTATGCTTATTTCTGTCCTAACTTTCGGACAGCAAAAAACAATTACAGGAACCGTAACCGATGCGTCTGGACCAATTCCAGGTGTAAATGTTGTGGTAAAAGGAACGCAACGAGGCGTTACTACAAATTTTGACGGAACCTATAAAATTCTAGCAGGAACAGGAGAAACATTGGTTTTCAGTTTTATGGGAATGAACGATGAGATTAGAATAGTTGGAACTTCTAATATTATTAATATCAAGATGAAAGAAAGTGCTAAAATGTTAGAATCGGTTGTAGTTACAGGGTATTCATCAGATTATGAATATGAAGAAAGACCTATTTCGCCAAGAAGAGAAAGAAAAAAAGGGGAAAACATTCAAGCTTTATCTGGCAAAGTTTCTGGTTTACAAATAAACACCAATACAAATGCTAATACAAGAATAGTTTTACGTGGAAATCGTTCTGTTTCAGATAAAAAAGATGATCTAAAACAATATTCGAATACTAATATAAATAAAACGCCAATTCCTAACGATGAAGATTATGGAATATTTTTAGAAAATGAATTTGAAAGCCCAAAACAAGCGCCGCTTTCTACTTTTTCTATTGATGTTGATAATGCTTCTTATACAAACATTCGCCGTTTCATAAACAATGGGCAACAAGTTCCAAAAGATGCTGTTCGTATCGAAGAAATGATGAATTTCTTTAAATACAATTACCCGCAACCAAAAGGAGAACATCCTTTTTCTATTAATATAGAATATAGCGAATGCCCTTGGAATATTAATAATAAACTGGTTCGTATTGGTTTACAAGGGAAAAATATTGAAACGGATAATCTTCCAGCCTCTAATTTGGTTTTTTTAATCGATGTTTCAGGTTCTATGAGTGACGAAAATAAATTACCACTGTTAAAACAATCGTTGAAAATATTGGTTAATCAATTAAGAAATGAAGACAAAATTTCTATTGTAGTATATGCTGGAGCTGCCGGATTGGTTTTGCCTCCAACCTCAGGAAATAACAAAGAAACTATTATTGCGGCACTCGAAAATTTAAGTGCTGGAGGAAGTACCGCTGGAGGAGCAGGGATTCAATTAGCATACAAAACGGCAGAAGATAATTTTATAAAAGGCGGAAACAATCGTGTAATTCTGGCTACTGATGGTGATTTTAACGTAGGTGCTTCTTCAGATAACGACATGCAAAGAATGATTGAAGACAAACGAAAATCGGGCGTATTCTTAACTTGCTTGGGTTACGGAATGGGGAATTATAAAGACAGTAAAATGGAAACTTTAGCAGATAAAGGCAACGGAAACTATGCTTATATAGACAATATTCAGGAAGCCAATCGCTTTTTAGGTAAAGAGTTTAAAGGTTCTATGTTTGCTATTGCGAAAGATGTAAAAATTCAAATTGAATTCAATCCAAAATACGTTCAGAGTTATAGATTAATTGGTTACGAAAACAGAAAATTACGCCCAGAAGATTTCAAAAATGATGCAATTGATGCTGGAGAATTGGGAAGTAATCACACAGTAACCGCTTTGTACGAAATTATTCCAACCGATGTGAAAAGTGATTTTTTTAAAGAAACTTCCGATTTAAAATACACGAAAGTAGCACCAACAGAAAATAATTTTAACGACGAATTGGCTACTATAAAATTCCGTTACAAAAAGCCTGACGGCGACAAAAGTATCGAAATGGTTCAAATTATTGAAAATAAATCTAGCTTGTTAGAAAATGCTTCTGATGATTTAAAATTTACTGCATCAGTAGCTTGGTTTGGATTAAAATTGAGAGATTCAAAACTCATCAAAAACAAAACAACAAAAGACATATTAGCGCTCGCCAAACAAGGATTGATTAATGATAATGAAGGATATAGAGCTGAATTTATTCGATTGATAGAAAATGTAAGATTATAGTTAAGTTGTTTTTTTTGGTTAATTTGTTTTATTGAAAAACCCGTCACATTTTTAGGAACGAGACGGGTTTTATTATATATCAAAAAAATATTATTTTTCGATTTCTCTCATGCTATCCAT
Organism: Flavobacterium sp.; assembly: GCF_039932285.1. Lineage (GTDB taxonomy): Bacteria > Bacteroidota > Bacteroidia > Flavobacteriales > Flavobacteriaceae > Flavobacterium. Next base: position 37,216 of record NZ_JBDTQE010000001.1, on the reverse strand, counting down.
TTTCTTGTGGGCTAAGAAACCTGCAATATCTTCAAAATGTTCTTTGACACGTTTGTTTCCAAATTCGAAAACTTTAGTTGCCAATCCGTCCAAGAAATCACGATCGTGTGAAACGAGAATTAATGTTCCGTCGAAATCACGCAAAGCTTCTTTTATGATGTCTTTGGTTTTCATATCCAAATGATTTGAAGGTTCATCGAGAATCAACAAATTAACAGGTTCTAGCAATAATTTGATCATTGCCAAACGCGTTTTTTCTCCACCAGAAAGTACTTTTACTTTTTTAGTAATATCATCACCTTGAAACATAAAAGCACCTAAAATGTCTTTTATTTTTGTACGAACATCACCAACAGCAATATCATCAATAGTAGAAAAAATTGTTCCGTTTTCGTCTAATAATGACGCTTGGTTTTGTGCAAAATAACCAATTTGAGAGTTATGTCCAATTTCGACACTTCCAGAATTGATTTCAATTTCTTTCATAATGGCTTTAATCATCGTCGATTTTCCTTCACCATTTTTACCTACAAAAGCTACTTTTTCACCACGTTCGATTACAATATTGGCATCTTTAAAAATGACTTTATCACCATAGGATTTTGTCATATCTTTTACAACAACTGGATATTGACCAGAACGAACAGCTGGCGGAAATTTTAGTTTCAGTGCCGAAGTATCAACCTCATCAACTTGAACAATAACCAATTTCTCGAGCATTTTAACACGCGATTGAACCGCATCGGTTTTAGAAAATGTTCCTTTGAAACGATCGATAAAAGTTCTGTTATCGGCAATCATTCGTTGTTGCTCATCGTATGCTTTTTGCTGATGAATTCTTCGGTCTTTTCTAAGTTCTAAGTAATGAGAATATTTGGCTTTATAGTCGTAAATTCTTCCCATCGTCACTTCGATAGTACGATTGGTAATATTGTCAACAAAAGCTCTATCGTGAGAAATTACCACAACCGCTTTGGCCGAATTGATCAAGAAATCCTCTAACCATTGAATACTTTCAATATCCATGTGATTGGTTGGCTCATCTAGTAAAATTAAATCTGGTTTTTGTAATAAGATTTTTGCTAGTTCGATTCGCATTCTCCAACCTCCAGAAAACTCTGAAGTTTGACGTGTAAAATCTTCACGCATAAAACCTAAACCAGTTAATATTTTCTCGACTTCAGCTTCATAATTTATTTCTTCGATAGCATAAAATTTCTCAGATAAGTCCGAAACTCTTTCTATCAATTTCATGTAATCATCACTTTCATAATCCGTACGAACGGTTAATTGCTCGTTTATTTCGTCGATTTCAGCTTTCATGGCAAAAACTTCTCCGAATGCTTTCGAAGTTTCTTCCATAACCGTAGCACCATCGGTAGTGAGCAAATGTTGAGGCAAATAGGCCACAACGGCATCTTTTGGTGCTGACACATTTCCTGTTGATGGTTTTGCTTGACCAGAAATTATCTTTAATAAAGTAGATTTTCCAGCACCATTCTTACCCATTAAGGCAATTTTATCATTTTCATTGATAGCAAAAGAAACATCGCTAAATAAAGTGGTTCCGCCAAATTGTACGGAAATATCGTTTACTGTAATCATATTCGGTTATTTGTGGATTCGGTTATTTGTTTAATCGAATTTTTGACGGTGCAAAGATAGATTAATTAGGGAATTTGACAATTTTAAAAAATGAATTTGAATTATGAAAAAAAGAATTCAGATATTTGTTTTTTGATAAACTAAAAATAATGAACATTCTTTATTTACAAGGACTTGACAGTAATTTAAGTATTGAAAAAAAGGAAGTTTTGGAACCATTCGGAAATATAATTGCTCCTGATTTAGATTACAGAGCAAATCCAAATATGATTGAAACTTTATATACTGAGTATAAAAACCAAAATATAAATTTTATTATTGGTAGTAGTATGGGTGGTTTTGCAGGTTTTTATCTTTCTAAATTATTGCAAACTCCGGCCTTGTTGTTTAATCCTGCTTTGCCTTATCGTACTCCTATTTTGCAAAATATTCCAATGATTAATAACGATTACAATCATTTACTACAAATTGTAATTGGAAATCAAGACGATGTAATTCTGGCAAAAGATAATCTTGATTTTATCATGAAATTATTACCTCTAAAAAATGATTTTAGACTACACCTTATCAATGAATTGGGTCACGGCATTCCAGTAGCTACTTTTGAAAGTGAAGTAAATTTGTTTTTTAGATAATTTTAAAATAAAAAAGACCACTTTACAGCAGTCTTTTTCGTTGTCTATTTCCAATATAATCTTCAATAGCTTTCTTTGTGGTAAGCCAATTACGACCTTCTTTATAAGCATCTATTTTTCCCTGACGCGCTAACAAACTAACATATTCCTGACCGTAATAAGAACCTGGTTCAGAAACAATATTTGCTATTGTGTCATACTCCTCTTCGTTATCTGGCAACGCATTTAAATAAATATTTAAGGTGCGTTCTACGGCTTGAGCCATTAACAAAATAAGTTTTTGATAATTTCCATTATTAGCTTGATTTAAAGCTTCGTAATATTTTTTACGGTCATTTTTTAAAATAATAGCAGGTGGAAAACCTTTTCGCATGAGTAATAAATTCATAGCCAAACGAACTGTACGACCATTACCGTCAAAAAAAGGATGAATCCAAACAAACTTATGATGAAAAACTGCAGCCAACTCAATATCGTTTAAACCCAAAGGATTTTCATTAACAAAATCTACTAATTCATCTAAATAATCAGAAACTTTGTTTGCATTAGGCGGAATAAAGTTTGCTCCTGAAATACGAACACCTCCGTTTCGGATACGCCCAGCAAAATCATCTTCGATAGAACGCAACACATAACCATGCAAAGAAAGTATATCGATACTTCTTAAAGTGTAATCATCATTTACAATAGAGTACAAATAATCGATTGCTTTTTCATGATTTTTAGCCTCAAAATGCTCTCGAAGAGAAATTCCTTTTATGGTAATTCCTTCTTGCAGAACCATTTGTGTTTCCCTTAAAGTTAAAGTATTTCCCTCAATACTATTAGAATTGTATGTCCATTCTATAGAAAGCGCTTCTTTAATTTTCCGTAATGCTATGTTTGGCAAAGGTCTATTTTTATTGAGCATTGCTTGTTTGTCATACAATCTTTCGAAAGTTGACTCAAATTCTTCAAGGTATGTTCTGTCTATATTCCACATAACATCACAAAGATATAAAAAATATCGGTTAATATTAAAAATAATACTATCCGATATTAAAATTTATTCCAAAAAAAATACTCTTCAAAACGGAAGAGTATCTTGTATATAATTTAAGAAAATTAAATGCTCATTCTAAACTCCTCAATCACCGGATTTGCTTTTCCAAAATCGATTTCTTGAATAAAAACTTCTACCGCTTGATCGGCAGTACCAAAACCTGCTAATTTAGCCGATTGAATATTGTTTTTTACAATTGTATTTACTCCAACCGCTTCAATTTTTGCTTGTAAAGCTTGTGCTAAAATTTCGCTTCCCGAAAATATTTTCATCAATCCCATATTATATTTTTTTATTTATTTTCTGTATATGAATTTATCTCAACGTATCCTTTTCCATAAAAATACCCATACCTTTTTATCGTTCTAAATTTTTTGTCAAAAGACAAGAAAATTATAGCACAGACACTTTTATCTTCCAAAGTTTCCCATTTTATTTTGTCATTGACAATTTCTTTAATGTTTAATTCATTTGTTGTGAAATTAGTATTATTAAAAACACTCATTAGACAAGAATTACCAGAATTATAAACAATTACTTGCAAATACATTTTACCTTTTAGTTTTTCTAAAAGTTTAGGTTTTAAATTGTCACATATTATTTTTAATAACTTATCATTTTCAAGTTCTGCCTGAACTGTATCTTTATCTAAAACAAAACGTTCTGTTAAACAAGGTCCAATCTCTTCTTTAAAAATACTTTGTGAAAAACAAAAAGAATTCAAAAAAACAAGACTAATAATATATAATACTTCATTTGTTTCGTTTTAAGAATTACTGTCAATTTTATCGTCTTCTCCCTCTTCTTCTTCCTCTTCCTCCATCTCAAAAAATAAAGGTTCGATCATTATTTTATCTGCCAGAGATTCTACTCTTTCTGTTAAATCGGTGGTAAAAAATAGTCTTTGTGTTTTATCAATACTATTTGATAATCTGTCAACAACAGCATCCATACGGTTTCTGAAAAGAATATCAGCATCATCGACCACAAACATTTTTACTGTACTAATATTAAATCCCGCCGAAGCAAACATAGCATTTACTCTATTTGGAGTTCCTATAAGCACATCAAGTCCCATTGAAATAACATTTTTATCATAATCGATATCGCCTTTTTCATGCACGCCAAAAACGCTCAAATCGTGGTATTTTCCGTATTTTAAGAACATTTCTTCCATTTCTAAAACACGTTCTTTATTTTCTACAATAATTAAGGCTCTTGTGCTTTCTCCAACGGATTTTTCCATTCGTTGAATCACATTAATAATTATTGTTGTCGATTTTCCAGAACCTTTTTGTGCAACTACAACTGCATCGGCACCACTTTTTATTGTGCTGAATGTTTCTTGTTGCAACTCATTAGCTTCGGTTAAACCGTTTTCGATAAGTGCTTGTTGTAGATTTTCGTTTATTTTTTTTAATTTCATTTTTTTGTTGTTACACAGAGATTATCGAAGAGACTCAGAGACTCACAAAGTCTTTTTAATTTTACTTGCGTGTCTTTGTAGCTACTTTGTGCATCTTTGCGAAATAATTTATTTACTTGCAAACAGTTTTACATCGTCTTCAGAAATTTCGCTTCCACCAAGAATAATTAGGCGTTCTACTACGTTTCTTAATTCACGAATATTTCCTGTCCAATCATATTCTTGTAATAATTTTATAGCTTGTTTTGAAAATACCTTTGACACATTTCCTTGTTCTGAGGCAATCTTATCGTTAAAATGTTCTATTAATAAAGGAATATCATCACGACGATCATTTAAAGCTGGAACTTTTATCAAAATTACTGCCAAGCGATGGTATAAATCCTCACGGAAACGACCTTCGTCTATTTCTTTTTTTAAATCTTTATTCGTTGCCGCTACAACACGAACATTTACTTTTATGTCTTTGTCTGCTCCTACTCTTTGTATCAAACTTTCTTGTAAAGCTCTTAAAACTTTGGCTTGCGCCGAAAGGCTCATATCGCCTATTTCGTCTAGAAAAATAGTACCACCATCGGCAGCTTCAAATTTTCCTGCACGGTCTTTTACTGCTGATGTAAAAGCACCTTTTACGTGTCCGAACAATTCACTTTCTATCAATTCTGATGGAATCGCGGCACAATTTACTTCGATTATAGGGAAATTAGCTCTTTCGCTTTTTTCGTGTAATTGATGTGCTACAAGTTCTTTTCCTGTTCCGTTTGGTCCAGTGATTAAAACCCTAGCTTCGGTTAGTGCTACCTTTTCAATCATATCTTTGATATGATTAATGGGTTGGCTCTCGCCTATCATTTCGTAGTTTTTAGAAACTTTCTTTTTTAATATTTTATTTTCAACAACTAACTTTGTTTTATCTAAAGCGTTGCGAACAGTATTTAACAAACGGTTTAAATCTGGTGGTTTCGAAATATAATCAAAAGCACCCAATCGCATAGTATTTACGGCAGTTTCTAAATCTCCGTGACCAGAGATCATCACCATTTGTATTTCAGGTTTGATTTTTTTTGCGGCTTCTAGGACTTCGACACCGTCCATTTTTGGCATTTTGATGTCGCAAAGAACCAAATCGTAATCTTCGTTTTTTATTTTCTCGAGACCTTGTATGCCATCTTCGGCTTCATCAACAATATAAGTATCGCTTTCTTCGCTTAGTATTTTGGTTAATACACGTCGGATTGCTGGTTCGTCTTCGATGATAAGGATTTTGCTCATTTTTTTAGTTTCAAAGGTGCAAAGTTACAAAGTTTCAAAGGAAAAACTTTGACTCTTTGAAACTTTGCCACTTAAATTAATATTTAAGCCATTTGTATAATTCTTTCCAGGTTGGTTTTTTGCCATACATTAAGATTCCTACTCTATAAATTTTTGAAGCAAACCAGACTACGCCTAAGAATGTTGCAAATAATATGGTGATAGATAGTGCTAATTGCCACCATGGCACACCAAACGGAATTCGCATCAGCATAACAATAGGTGATGTAAGTGGAATCATAGAAAATACTGTAGCTACCGTTCCGTGCGGATCGTTGACTACGGTAAAAAATCCGATATAAACACCTAACATAAGTGGCATAATAATTGGCAATAAGAATTGTTGAGAATCGGTTTCTGAATCGACAGCGGCTCCGATAGCTGCATAAAATGAGCTATATAGGAAATATCCACCTATAAAATAGATTACGAAACAAGTAAGTAATGTTCCCAATGGTAAATTAAAAATTTCCTTAATGTAACTTTGCATAGTAGTTCCTAGTTCATGCTGTACTGCATTTGCCATTGCTGGATCAATACTGGCTTGAGCACCAGTTTGTATACCAAAGAATGCAGAAACTCCAAATAACAAAATAGCTCCTACAATTGCCCAAATGGCAAATTGAAGAATTCCTGCTAATGAATTTCCGATAATTTTTCCCATCATTAACTGATATGGTTTTACAGATGAAATAATGATTTCGATAATTCTAGATGTTTTTTCTTCAATAACACTTCTCATAACGAAATTACCATAAATAATAATAAACATCATGATTAAGTAACCAAATGCTCCACCTATTGCAATCTTCATTTCATTGATACCTTTTATTGTATCTTCTCCAGAAAATTTAGTTAAATGTATATTGGAATCTACTTTTGCTTTTTCAATTTTATCATAATCAAAACCTAATGTAGTTAAGTTGTTTTGGGTTAATTTAGTATCGATTACATCTTCAATTCCCATGATGAATTCCATACTAGGACTTTCATCTGAAATATATTCTACTTTAGTTGATAAATCTTGAATATTAGCTACTTTAGGAACAAAAATAAGTCCTTCATAGTTTTTGTTTGCGGTATCTTTTGCCAATTGTAATGGCATTCCAGATAAATCGACATAGACCGTTTGTTTTGTGTTTTTGAAATCGGACTTTAAGACTCCCGATTCGTCATGAATAGCGATTTTTGTTACCTCATCTTTATTCATACTAGCGAGATAGCCTACAAAAAATGATAATCCTACAATTAGTAATGGACTTAGAAAAGTCATTATAATAAATGATTTATTACGAACTTTTGCAATAAATTCTCTTTTTATGATTAATGATAGTACTCCCATTATTTTTGACTTACAGTTTGAATAAATATATCGTTTACACTCGGAATGTTTTCTGCGAAATGAGTTACTTGACCTCTACTTGTCAAAATACTTAACAATTCGTTTGAGGTGGAAGTTCCTAAATCTATTTCTAGTTTTAAGTCATCATTTAGGGATTTAAAATCCGTTTGACCCACTGTAAATTTCTGGGTTAAATCATACATTAAACCTTCTACATTATTTGTCATGATTCCTACTTGGAAAGTATTTTTTCTGTACTGACGCTTTACATCTTCTAGTTTTCCTTCAATCAATTTGTTTGATTTGTGAATTAAAGCAATATCATCACATAATTCTTCGACACTTTCCATACGATGGGTCGAAAAAATAATTGTAGATCCTTTTTTCTTTAATTCTAAAATTTCGTCTTTTATTAAATTGGCATTTACAGGATCGAAACCTGAAAATGGTTCATCAAAAATTAATAATTTAGGTTGATGCAAAACTGTGACTACAAATTGTACTTTTTGTGCCATTCCTTTTGAAAGTTCTTGGATTTTTTTGTTCCACCAACCCTCAATTTCGAATTTTTCGAACCAATATTTGAGTTGTTTTTGCGCTTCCGATTTAGACAATCCTTTTAACTGCGCGAGATACAAACATTGTTCACCAACTTTCATAGTTTTATACAAACCACGTTCTTCAGGCATATAACCTATATGTTGTACATGATACGGTGCTAATTTTTCGCCATCTAGGATTATTTCGCCACTATCTGGCATTGTAATTTGATTGATGATACGAATCAAAGATGTTTTTCCAGCACCATTAGGCCCCAAAAGTCCGTAAATACTACCTTTAGGAACTTGTAATGAAACACTATTTAAGGCTGTATAATCGCCGTATTGTTTGACTACATTTTTAACTTCAAGAATATTACTCATTATAGAAATTTATTTATTTCATCAGTTCGACCATTATGGTCTCGTGTACGTAAATGTAAGATTATTTTTTTGAACCATATAAACCATATCAGTTCATTTAATTTTTTTTTCACTCTTTAATAAGTAGAAAAGTGTAGTTATTTGTTACAAAAAACCCACCCTAATTTGCACTAGGATGGGAAAAAAAATAAAACGGGTATAAACCCGTTCTATAAATTATGAAAACATATCTTTTACTTTCTCAAAGAATGATTTTTCTGATTTTTCTGGGCTTGGAATAAAATTTTCGTTTGAAAGATTACTTTCAAAAAATTGTTTCTGCTCTTTGTTTAAAGTTTTTGGTGTCCAAACATTTACATGAACTAGCAAATCTCCATTTCCATAACTATTGATACTTGGAATTCCTTTTCCTTTTAGTCGGAGAATTTTTCCTGATTGTATTCCTTCTTCTAATTTGATGCGAACTTTTCCGTTTACGGCTTCAATATCTTTAGATATTCCTAAAACTGCTTCAGCAAAACTAATATACAAATCATAATGTAAATTTTCGCCTTCACGTTTTAAGAATTCGTGTTCTATTTCTTCGATAGCTACAATCAAATCACCTGGAATTCCGTTTCCTGGCGCATCGTTTCCTTTGTTAGAAACTTTTAGTTGCATTCCATCAACAACACCTGCGGGGATTTTTATAGAAACTGTTTCGTCTTCAAGAATCATTCCTTGCGCATCTGCATTGGCTGGTTTTTTTTCAATAATTTGACCAGAACCTCCACAAGTTGGACAAGTTGAAGCAGATTGCATACGCCCCAAAATAGTATTAGTAACACGCATTACTTGACCTTGACCATTACAAGTAGAACAAGTTTTATAAGAAACACCTTGTGCTTGTGTTTTACGTTTTACTTTAACTTTTTTCTCTACACCATTGGCAATTTCTTCTAGTGTTAATTTGACTTTAATTCTCAAATTACTTCCTTTGGCACGACGCTGACCTCCGCCACCGCCTCCAAATCCGCCAAAACCACCACCACCGAAAATATCTCCAAACTGACTAAAAATATCATCCATGTTCATTCCACCACCGTGAAAACCTCCGCCTCCACCATTTCCGCCTTCAAAGGCTTGGTGTCCGAAACGATCGTATTGTGCTTTTTTCTGAGCATCACTTAATACTTCATAAGCTTCGGCTGCTTCTTTAAATTTTTCTTCGGCAGCAGCATCACCAGGATTTTTGTCAGGATGAAACTCTATTGCTTTTTTTCGGTATGCTTTTTTTATTTCGGCTTCAGATGCACTTTTCGTAACACCTAATATTTCGTAAAAATCTTTTTTCATTTTTAAATTATGGATTAAGGATTTTAGAATTAGGATTTAATTCAAAAATCTTAACATTTAGTTTCCAATAACTACTTTAGGAAAACGGATAATTTTATCCCCTAATTTGTACCCTTTTTCAATTACATCGACTACTTTTCCTTTTAGCTTATCGCCAGCTGGAATTTGTGTAATTGCTTCGGCAAAATCGGCATTAAAAGCATCTCCAGTTCTTACTTCCATAACTTCTAAACCTTTAGAAAATAAAGTGTCTTTAAGTTTTGTATGTATAAGTTCTACTCCTTTTATTAGGTTTTCGTCTTCTGATTTAGAAATTTCGACAATAGCTCTGTCAAAATCATCCATAACTGGCAACATGGCTTGTAAAACTTCTTGATTGGCAGTTTTAAACAAGTCTATTCTTTCTTTGGTAGTACGTCTTTTATAATTTTCGAATTCAGCAAAAAGACGTAGAAATTTATCTTTTTCGTGTGCTAAATCTTTGGTTAATTGTTCTTCAACACTTAATTCTTCTACAATTAATTGCTCTCCATTAGCATTTTCTTCTAATGTTAATTCATCTAATTCTTTATCAATTTCAGTATTCTCCGTAGTCATCTTTGATTTATTTTTAAATATATTTTGAAACATTCTTTACTCATTGCAAAAGTACTGCCAATTATAAAATAATGTCAAATTGTCATTAAAAAAATTTAATATAATTTTAAGAATAAAACCGAGATTAATTGTTTAAATTTGAAAATAATAAGTAGAAATCACACAATACCTTTTATATATAATTATTAATTCACCATACTAAGAAAGCGTCTGTCAAAGCAGACGCTTTCTTAGTTTACTAAAAGTTGTTTGAGAGCCGATTGTATTGATTTGTATTGAAATTCGAATCCTGCATCCTTTATTTTTTGTGCGTTTACATTCTGACTTTCGAAAAGTAAAGTATGCATTTCTCCCAAAGTTAATTTCATAATAAATCGAGGAATGTTTGGCATAAAAAAAGGTTTTTCTAAAATTTGTGCTACTGCATAGTTTAATTCGTAATTAGTCACCGGAGAAGGAGCTACGGCATTATACACACCTTGAAGATTATTTTGTAAGGCAAACATAAACATATTTGCTAAATCATGAATATGTATCCAAGATTGCATTTGCTTTCCCGTGCCAAATGCAGAGCCAATTCCCATATTTATGGGTTTTAAAATTTCTGGAAGTGCACCTCCTTTTGTCGATAACACTAAACCTGTTCGAAGTTTGCAAACACTAATATTTAATCTTTCTATTTGATCTACAGACTCTTCCCACTTTATAGCTACATTAGAAAGGAATGTATCTTCAAATTTTGTAAAATCTTCAGAATAATAATTTTGCAAACTGTCTGGATAAATTCCTATTGCAGATGCTGATATAAATTGACTTACTTGATGTGGATTATTTTTTAAAGCATTAAATAATAAGTTTGCTGATAATACTCTACTTTCAATTATTTCTTGTTTGTATTTAGGTGTCCATCGTTTTGCAATATTTGCTCCTGCTAAGTGTATAATTGTATTTACACCTATTAGGCAGTTTTCGTCGATAACTCCAGATTCTGGACTCCAATAAAACCCATTATAGTTGGGTTGGTGTTCTATTTTGTTTTTACTTGTAGTGAGATAATTAATTTTTATACCATTTTGCAATAACAATTCTGTAAGTGCTGTTCCAACAAGACCAGTTGCGCCAGTTATAAGTACTTTCATTATAATTTTTTCTTTAAAATTAATAAATGATTGTCTTAAGTATTTATTAATTGTATAGAATTTAACTATTGTTAAAGAGTCGAAAATCTTAAAGTTGTAAAGTCTTAAATCATGATAGGCATAAAGTTCGCTGTTTTATTGTACACATTGGGATAGCTAAAAAAACATCAATGGCATCAAATCTTTAGACTTTTAGACAATTATATTATTTCAATCGAATGCTCCATTCGAAATCCATTTCAGAAACTTGTTCTCCTTTTTCGTTGGTTCCTATCGATTTCATCCAGAAAGTTTGACCTTCTCCAGTTTCGATAGTTTTCTTTACCGCTTCTTCTATAAGGTGTCCGTCGTTGCAAGTAAAAGTGATTCTTCCAGTAGCTTTTTTGGTAAAATTTCCCTTGTTATTTGCCACTAACATAGATATGTTTCGTTTACTTTTCTGAATATGTAGCATCACCATTGCGCCTGTTGTAAGTTCGGCAGCCATGGCTTGTACTGCAAAATACATCGATTTGAATGGATTTTGATTTACCCAACGATGCTTTACAGTTACCACACATTGTGTTTCATTTATACTCTTTGCTCTAACACCAGACCAAAAAGCTGATGGCAATTTGAAAAATAAAAAGGTATTTAAATTTGATGCTGAAAACTCCATAACGCTATATTTTTCGCTAATGTACAAAAAAATACTATGTATGCATATTATTTTTATTTGTTAAATAAATGTTAATATTTAGTACTTTGTAATGCATAATAGCTTTTTTTAACCGTATCTTTGTATAAGAAATTAATAGCTAAAAGAAAGTACTATTTGTTTTATCATCAAAAAAATCAAAATCAAAAATTATGGAAGCAGTTCTAACATCAAACAGAGAAAAAAATTACGCTACACTTATTCATTTAAGTGCTTTGACAAAATATTTTATTCCATTTGGAAATTATATTTTACCTATTGTATTATGGGGAAGTAAAAAAGATTCATCGGAATTTATAGATTATAACGGAAAAAATGTGTTGAATTTTCAATTAAGCATGTTGCTATATTCATTAGTCTTATTAATTGTTTCGATTCCTACTTTATTATTTTCAATATTCAATAATGTGAGTTTTAACGAAATAGAAAATGGTAATTTTCTACTAGAAAAACTATCAAATGGAAATGTTACTGGAATCGTTGTTGTTGCTTTAGTTGCCGTTGGATTATTTTGTTTTATGAAAATTGCTGAATTTTTCCTTATCATCTATGGTGCAATAAAAACCAATGAAGGTGAATATTTTAATTATCCATTAACTATTAATTTTCTAAAATAAGTTTCAATCATCAGCCGAAAGGCAAATCAAAAATCAATCAAAAAATGAACAGTTTAATCATTAAAAAAAAGAATCTATGAACATTGAAAACACGAAAGCGCAAATGCGAAAAGGTGTACTCGAGTTTTGTATCTTATCGGTCTTAAAAGACAAAGAAGCATACACCTCGGAAATATTAGACACTCTAAAAAACGCAAAGCTACTAGTAGTAGAAGGAACAGTATATCCTTTACTTACTAGACTTAAAAACGATGAATTACTCAGCTATCGCTGGGAAGAATCCACTTCTGGACCACCAAGAAAATATTACGGACTAACGGAAGAAGGACAAACATTTTTAAACGAATTAAATAGCACTTGGACAGAGTTGTCTGATGCAGTAAATATTATAACTATCCAAAAATAATTGCCATGAACAAAACAGTAAATATGAATTTAGGAGGTTTTTTCTTTCACATAGATGAAGACGCCTATCAGAAATTAAATCGCTATTTTGATGCTATAAAGAAATCTCTTTCTAGCGACGGTCGTGACGAAATCATGAACGATATTGAAAGTAGAATTTCAGAACTTTTCTCGGAGAAATTAACATCTGAAAAACAAGTAATTGGTCTAAAAGATGTAGATGACGTTATTACAGTTATGGGACAACCAGAAGATTACAAAATTGAAGATGATACGCCTAAACAAACTAATTATAATTACACATCATCTGGATCTAAAAAATTATACCGTGATAAAGAAAATGGTATTTTAGGAGGTGTTGCTTCAGGATTAGGTCATTATTTTGGAATTGATCTTGTATGGATTAGAATTATCCTAGTACTATTAGTTTTTGCTGGTTTTGGAACTGGAATTATAGCTTACATCGTATTATGGGCAGTAACTCCCGAAGCAGTATCAACTTCTGAAAAACTAGAAATGAGAGGGGAACCTATTAATATCTCCAATATAGAAAAAAAGGTTAGAGAAGAATTTGAAAACGTATCAGATAAATTCAAAAATGCTGATTACGGAAAAATGGGGAACCAAGTAAAATATGGCGCAGAAAAAATAGGAAGCTCGTTAGGTGATGTCTTAGTTTCTATATTTAATGTATTTGCAAAATTTATAGGTGCAATAATCGTTATTATAGCTTCAGTAATGCTAATTGGACTAATAATAAGTTTATTTACCGTAGGATCTACTTCATTTCTAAGTGTGCCGTGGTTAGATTATTTTAATACTTTCAATTATACAAATACGTCAATGTGGTTTGTTACTTTATTAACCATTTTAGTAATAGGAATTCCATTTTTCTTTATGCTTATTTTAGGTTTAAAAATATTAGTTACCAACTTAAAATCTATTGGAAATATTGCAAAATACACTTTATTAGCTATTTGGCTTTTAGCCGTAGGCGTATTAATCACTTTAGGTGTTCGCCAAGCTACTGAAATTGCTTTTGAAAATAAAGTCGTTCAAAAAGAAATCATCAATATTAATCCAACTGACACGCTTTTTGTGAAATTCAGATACAATGATTATTACACAAAATCGATTCATAATGATGAGGATTTTAAATTCGTACAGGATTCAGCAAACAATAACTTGATTTATTCAAACAATGTAAGTATCGAAATGATGCCTACTGATGAAAAATTACCATTCATTCAAATCGAAAAAAGAGCCAATGGCAAAACTTTTTCAGAGGCAAAACAAAGAGCTGAAAAAATAAAATACGGATTCAAAATAGAAGGAAATCAATTGATTCTTGACAATTATTTGTTAGCCGATGTAAAAAGCAAATATCGTGGTCAAGAAGTAGCAATATACTTGTATTTACCAAAAGGAACTTTACTAAAATCAGATACTTCAGTTTCTCGTTATGATGATACCGATAGTGATTACTTTATTTCAAGAGACGATTCAAATTATGCTTACAAAGTGGGAACTGATAAAGTAGAATGTTTAAATTGTCCAAAAGACGAAAATGATGATGACGATGATCATACTGCAACTGTTACCATTGATGAAGATGGTGTAAAAATCAAAAATGACACTGTAATTTCAAATTCAAAAGAAATAAGAGAGCTTAAAATAAATAAAGATGGTATTATTATTAAAACCAAATAGTTTAAAATGAAATCTTTATTAAATATAAAAAGCATCTTAGCATCTGTAATTTTTTTAGCAAGTGTCAGTAGTAATGCACAAAACGACATTAAAATTGTGCATTATCCTGAACAACCTTTAAAGGAGAAAACCAGTAATCAATACTATTTGAATTTCGATTTCATTATAGAAAACAACTCGAAAGACACTTTGAGATTAACCCGATTAGAAGTTCGTGCTTTCGACAAAAACAATGTTTTGGTTCAACAAAAGTTCTTAGACGGTAATGGCACAGCGCCAAGTATCAATACCATTCCTCAAATTCAGTGGAATGGTATTGCAAAAAGCATCTTGTTTAATCCATTTCCGGAAGTAAATATGATGATTAGTAAATTAGAATACACGTTCACTTTCAATGATAATATTGAAGTTAAAAACATTGTCACTCCGAAAGATTACGAACAGTTGAAAGATTTCAATTTACCACTTAAAACCAAATTGTTGGTGTATGATGGTCATGATTTAAATTCGCATCACCGCCGATTTAATTATGAGTTCACTCCTATTCATCAATTAGGATTTACAGGGAATTTTATGCGATATGCGTATGATTTTGTAGTCCTGAATGCTGACAACAAACAATTTGTTAACAAAGGAGAAAATGATTCAGATTGGTTTGGATTTGGAAATGATGTTCTTGCAGTTGCCGATGGAGAAATTGTAGCTGTAGAAACCAAGCAAAAAGACAATAAACAGTTTGATATTCCTGCGCTAAAGGACAATCCGTTGGCGCTGTATGGGAATTATGTAGTCATCAAACACAATGATAATGTGTGTAGTATGTACGGTCATTTAAAAAATCAAAGTTCAGCAGCTTTTAAAATTGGGGATAAAATAAAAAAAGGTCAGAAAATAGGTTTCATTGGGACATCAGGAAGTTCATTTTTCCCACATTTGCATTTCGAAGTTAGAAACAATATAAATCATGATGCTGAAGGAATTCCGTCTTATTTTACTAATTTTAATTTAATTTTAGGATCTGAAACAAAAGAAATAAAAAAAGGAACTGTAAATACAGGTGATATAATTCAAACAAAATAAAAACAAACAAACAAACAAACAAACAAACATGGTAAAACTAATGGTTCATTTAGTACGAATAGTAATTGCAACATGCGTTGCGCTATTGTTTAATTCTTGTAAATATGATGTAGATTTCGGTGAAAAAATAACTGGAAGTGGTCATGTTGTTACAAAAGAGAGAAACTTAGATCCTTTTACAAAAATTGAAGTAAGTAAAGGTTTAGATTGTGAAGTAACACAAGGAAACGATCAAAAAGTGATAATAGAAGCTGATGATAATTTACAAGATGGTATAATCACAACTGTGAGTAATGGGGTTCTAAAAATATCATCAAAATACAACAATTATCACAATTTAAAATCTAAAATGATCAAGGTTCAGATACCTAATATCTCTAGTTTAGAAACTACAAGTGCTGCTTCTTTAGTTACTAAAAATATTATAAAAGGAAATAATATTGCTTTAAAATCCAGTAGTGCAAGTAACCTAAACGCAAAAATTGAAGCCGATCAAATTACTTTAGAAGCAACTAGCGGAAGTGATTTAAATGTTGAAGGAAAAGCACTGGAAGTAACAACATCATCATCAAGCGGAAGCAGTATCGATGCTAAAAATTTATTAGCTAATAATATAAATTCTCAAAGTTCGAGTGGAAGTACAACAATTGTAAATCCAATTCTCAAACTAAAAGCTCATGCATCAAGCGGAAGTTCCATCGGTTATTCTAAAACACCTAAAAGTTTAACTATCGAAGAAAATTCTGGAGGAAGTGTAGATAAAGAATAAAAAACATAATTTTATTAAAATCATTCAACAAAAAGTGAATGATTTTTTTATATTTGTAGTAAACATATTCCAAAATGAAAAAAATTAACCTACTTATTTTTACAATCTTATTTACGACAATTAGTTTTGCTCAAAAAAAAGAAAAAGTTAAAGGATCTAAAATTGTAACCGTCGAAAATGTTGAAATTGCCCCTTTTACAGAAATTGAAATTGAAGACAATCTTGAAGTTTTTTTAGTAAAAGGTGATAAAAATTCTATAGAAGTAGAAACCGACGAAAATTTGCATACCGCTATAAATCATCAAACTTATGGTAATTCGTTAAGATTAAATACAAATAAAGAAATTTCAGGTTTCAAAAAATTAGAAATTAGAGTTACTTATACGGATAGTTTGAAGTTAATATCGGTAAGACATGAAGCAAAACTAAACGCTGTTTCTGAAATCCAATTAAAAAATATAACTATAAAAACTTATGATTATTCTAAATCATTTATTGTTGTAAATTCCCCAAATTTTACATTATTAGCAAATGACAAATCAAAAGTTGAATTAAACCTAAAAAGTGTAGATGCTTTTGTAGAAATGAGTAAAAACTCCGAAATAAAAGCACACATTACATCAAATAAATTAAAATTTGATATGTATCAAAAATCTGAATCTATTCTTGATGGTGAAGTTACAGAAATGAAACTTCGTTTAGATAATAACGCTAGTTATGATGGTCAGAAATTAATATCGAAAATACTTAATCTAACCACAGAAAGTAATACAAAATGCAGTATTTACACAAATGGTAGTTTATCTATATCTGCTGCAGGAAAATCAGAAATATCTATATTTGGCGAACCAAAAATAGAATTAAAGAAATTTGCTGACGAAGCTACTCTATATAAAAAAATAAGGAAATAAATTTTTATTCTAAAAAAAAATCCCAATTTTCATTGGGATTTTTTAGTTATTTTATACATTCAAATAAATTTCGCATCGCCTAAGTTCTGGTTTCTCTTTTGTAAAGTTAAAAAACCAAATTGCTAGTTCTTCAAGTTCGAAAGGTAATAACGTTTTTACAGCTTTCTCTAATTCTTTACAAAACAAAATAGGATCAAAACTAACTCTTTCAAGAATTGATTTTGCATAATTAACCATTAATTTTGACATAGTATTTAATTTAAAATTGTGGTATTGTGTTACTCAAATTTACACAATTAAAATATAAAAAATCATAATAAAGTATTAAAGTTTTTTAAATCCTATCATCATTTCACGTTTTCCTGGTGGCCCAGCTACTTTTTTAACAGTAAATCCAACTTCTTGCATAGAACGCTTAACAACGCCACGAGCAGCATAAGTTACTAGAACTCCCTTTTCTTTAAGTGATTCGAACATATTCTTAAAAATTTCGGTACTCCACAATTCCGGTTGCACTCTGTAGCCAAAAGCATCAAAATAAATCAAATCGAAAGTATTCTTGTCCTGAATATCCTGAAAAAATTGTTTTCGTTTTGTTAATGAAAAATTAGTATTGAAAATATGTTTTTCTTCCCAACTACAATCATGCATTTTTTTGTATTCCGCTTCAAATTCTTCTGCTTTCAATTCTTGCAAATAATTCATTTCTATTGCTTCTTCTTTTGCAATAGGATAAGCCTCTACACCATTATAATCTATGTTTAAATTGTTTTTTTGAGCTTCTAATAAAGTGATAAAAGCATTTAATCCAGTTCCGAAACCTATTTCTAAGATAGAAATATTATTTTCTTCAACTAACGATAGTCCATTTTTGATAAAAACATGATACGCTTCTTGTATTGCGCCGTTTTTAGAATGGTAACATTCGTCCCAATCGGGCAAGTGAATGGTTGTAGAACCATCTAGGGTCTTTATAATCTCTCTTTTCAAAACTACTTAATATAAAGCTTTTTAATTCTAACAATTGGTCCACCGCATTTTACTTCATGACATTTTACACAAGCATCTATACTTGCGTTAAAATGCTCTTTGGCATTTTTAGGGTCTTTATAAATTTCTTCTTGAGCTTGTATAAATTCAGAGGCATGTTGCTTAAAAAAATCATCGTTTTCTTGCTTATCAGTCATTACCGAACTATGAATTTTTAGAAAATGACTAGGAAATTTCCCTATTGTATATCCGTTTATAATCCGTTTTTTTAATCGTTCGTTATCTACATACATTTGTTCCATAAGCGTTGCCATTTCTGACATTTCGTACATATCAAATTTTTTATCCGATGATGGTTTTTCGCAATTTTCTTGTTTATTATTACACGAAAACAATAATATTGAAGCTAGAAATATGATTAAATATTTTTTCATTATTTTTTGATTAAAACACCATCAGCCATAAATGAATAGGTAGTTTTTGGAGCCACAATACTATCAATAGAAGCTTGAGATTGCCCAGCATCTTTCGCATAATGTTTCAACTCATCGATAGATTCGATACTTACATAAGCTTTACCATTTACAATAGCTTCTTCGTTATCAGCATTTTTAGGAACAAAAAAAGCATAATCTTTAAACTTTACGAATGCTTCTTTATTATCACCTAAATTTAGAGTCATCCAACAACCTTTTTTCTTACAAACTGAATTTATTTTAGACTTGAATTTTACATTTACAGTATCGCCTTCTTTTAAGGTTTCAAATTTTTCAGCCATTTCTTGGGCAGTTATTGCTTTCTCATCAGATATTTTATTTCCAAAATTAGCATACTCATTTTTAGCATTTGCATCACTATTTATATCTTTATTTTTTTGGTTACAACTAATAAGTGAAGTCATAATCGCTAGTGAAAGAATGATTTTTTTCATAATATTTTTAATGTTTTTGTTTAAGAATACAAATCTAACAAGAAAATCACAACTTAGTAAATTTAGTTTAACGAAAAACTATTTTTAATAGTAAAAACTCAAATAATGATTTGTGAGAATTGTTTTAAAATAAAAATTGATGTTTTAAGGTTAAATATTTACCTTAACTTTTACAATACACTTTGTTTTTTACTAAATTAGCCAAAAATAATTTTCTGTAATGGGTTTAGATATTCAAAGCGAAATCGATATAGTGAAAGTAGCTTCTTCAAAGATTAATCAGGTAGATTTTGAGAATCTAGCTTTTGGTAATGTTTTTACAGATCACATGCTTATGTGCGATTTTAAAGACGGAAAATGGGAAAAACCTATTATAAAACCATACGAACCTTTTTTATTAGATCCTTCTGCAAAAGTTTTTCATTATGGTCAAGCCATTTTTGAAGGAATGAAAGCTTATAAAGATGATAATAATGATGTTTGGCTTTTTAGACCTGACGAAAATTTAGATCGTTTTAATAAATCGGCAACAAGAATGGCAATGCCAGAAGTGCCTGAGCATATTTTTATTGATGGATTAAAAGAAATTTTAAAAATCGAAAAAGAATGGGTTAAAAAAGGGGTTGGAAATACATTATACATCCGTCCGTTTATGATTGCGATTGGCACTGGTGTTATTGCGCAACCGTCTACACAATATAGATTTATGATTATTCTTTCGCCTGCAAAATCTTATTATTCAGGTGAAGTAAAAGTTATTATTGCTGAGCATTATAGTCGTGCGGCTAATGGCGGAATAGGCGCTGCAAAAGCGGCAGGAAATTATTCGGCACAATTTTACCCAACAAAATTAGCTAACGAACAAGGTTTTCAGCAAATTATCTGGACAGATGATGCAACGCATACTACACTAGAAGAAGCTGGAACTATGAATGTGTTTTTTAGAATAAATGACACTTTATATACCGCACCAACTAGTGAACGTATTCTAGATGGTGTCACTAGAAAAAGCTTAATAGATTTAGCCAAACGTGAAGGAATAAACGTGGCTGTTCAGCCTGTTTTAGTTTCAGA
Organism: Flavobacterium sp.; assembly: GCF_039932285.1. Taxonomy (GTDB): domain Bacteria; phylum Bacteroidota; class Bacteroidia; order Flavobacteriales; family Flavobacteriaceae; genus Flavobacterium. The sequence continues at coordinate 16,677 of NZ_JBDTQE010000001.1, read as the reverse complement.
AATTGTAGAAGCGGCTAAAAATGGTACACTAAAAGAGATTTTTGGTGCAGGAACGGCTGCCGTTGTAAACCCTATTGTAGGTTTTTCTTATCAAGATGTTTATTACGAATTACCTAAGACAGAAAACTCATTAGCTTTAGAATTGAAAGAAAAATTAACTAATATTCAACACAAATTGGCAGAAGACACTTTTGGTTGGACGGTTAAGATTTAAGAATTTAAATTGCAGATTTTAGATTATTTTGACATCTAAAATCTGCTTTTTTGCATAAAGCTTACTCATTATAGCTTTAAGATTTCTTCAAAATTAGGTTTAAAATAATTAGGGCCTTTTAGTACTTTTCCATCTTCACGATAAATAGGTTTTCCGTCATGATTCAATTTACTCATATTACTACGCTGAATTTCGTCGAAAACAGCTTCCATTTTGTCCTGTAAACCGTGTTCAATAATCGTTCCGCAAAGGATATAAAGCATATCGCCAAGCGCATCAGCAATTTCTACAATATCATTATTAGTAACAGCTTCGAGATATTCTTCGTTTTCTTCTTTCATCAAATTGTAACGAAGCAAGTTTTTGTTTTCGCCTAAATCTCCCGTAGGATTTGTGTTTATTCCTAATCCAAAAGCAGAATGAAACTCATGAACAGATTTTATTTGTTTTTGCATCTCTTGTATCTTGATTAATTTAAGTCGCAAATTATTAAAATGAATTTACAATTGATTATTTTTACAAAAAAATATTTATGTTTAGTTCCGGACAATTACTTTTTGCTGCCATTTTTGCAATTTCTTTCATTATCATCATGATTTTCGCTTACCGAAAAGATTTAAAAATTCACAAACAATATTACAAAGGAAGTTTATGGATATTGGTTGGGTTTATTTTATTCATTGGTTTTTTGTTTATAATTAAATCATTAATGAAAGAATAGTTAAAATTTGGCATTTTTTGAATATTTTTTGAATATTTTTTCATATTTTTAACAAAAATTTTATTCATTCCTACATGAAAATTGCAAAATATATTTTCTTGTTGCTTTTACTAATTAGTATTACAATTTCTGTTTTTGTTGCCACAAAAGATGGAAATTATACTGTAACAAAAAGCAAACAAATAGATGTTTCCAAAGAAATAGTATTTAATTATGTATCAGATTCTAAAAACTGGGAAACTATAAATCCTTGGAATGCAGAAAATACAAAAGTAAAATGGGTACAGAAAATTGACGGAGAAACCATTTTGCAAAACATCATTATAAATGAAGTTCCTGCCGAGCTAAAACTGACTTTTAAAGATACTTTATCTAAAAAAACAATAGTAACTTGGACAACTCATGGTAAATTAAGTTTTAAGGATAAATTTTTAAGCATTATAAATCGTGGAAAACACAACGATTTTGCCGAAAAATTCGAAAATGGACTCAACACATTAAATACTATTCTTACTACCGAAATTAATAGTTTTTCTGTAAAACTTGATGGTTTTGTAAATCGTGATACCGTTTTTTATATACAACAAGTAGTGAGTTGTAAAGTGGAAGATTTGCCTGCAAAAATTAAGAATGTTCTTCCCAAACTCAATGAGTTACTTAAAATTACAAATACATCTAAAAATGGAGCGCCATTTATTGTTTATCATTCTATAGATAGTTTAGCAAATAAAATCACGGTTTCTGTTGCAATTCCTACTAAGAATAAAGTTTTTACCTCAACAGAAAGCGATATTTACACAGGACAAACGAATCCTTTTCAGGCTGTAAAGGCAACACTTACTGGGAATTATAACCACAAAAAAGAAGCATTGGCTCAATTATATGAATTTATGGATAAAAATAAATTAGAGCGAAGTGACCGTAATAAAGTTTTCGAGATTATCCCTGTAAATAGTTTAACCGAAAAATCGGCTGCAAAATGGGTTACCGAAATTTATATACCTGTAAGACCTAAAAAAATTACAGTAAGGGTACAACCAGTAAAAAATGATACTATAAATACTATGATTGAAAGTAATGTTAAGGGGACTTCAAATCCTTAAGTTAGTTTTATTGTAATATAAGGGACAATATGAAAATATTTAATTTATTTAAGAAAGCAGAAACTAAAACTAATACTTCTTTAAATAATGAACAAGAAATTAGTCTATTCGAAAATGACATTCACAGCGAAATTTTTTTGCAAAAAGTTAGTGAACTGAAAGATGTTGATAAAAAATTTCAAAAAGGATTAAATCTTCTCCACTTTGCTTGTGAGCATTCAAATATAAATTTAGCGAAAGAATTGATAAAAAGACATATCAATATCGAAGAAAAAAATGATTATGGCAATACTCCATTATGGACAGCAGTATTTAACTCTAAAGGTAATTACGAATTAGTCGATTTACTTTTGTTACATAAAGCGAATCCCGATTCTATTAATAATGCAAATAATACGCCTTTAAAATTTGCTGAAACTATTAACAATGAAATACTAATTAAAAAATTGAAAGAAGCAATAGCAAACCGCTAACATACTTGCTGGAATTTAAAAAAAAACCAACAAATATCTACAATTTCAAAATCCACAAATGAATATTACAAGTTTAGTATCTTCCAGAACATTATAAAAATTGTATTTTTACTTCAACAAATATCTAATTACAGTTTCCGCAGCATGCAACCCAAAAAGCCCTGGCATATAACTATTTGTCCCGTAAAATGATTTTTTGTAATTAGAACCATCAGTCATTTTTAAGCTAGTTTCGTCTTGTATCTCTGACGAAGAAACTACTTTTAGCTTGTCTATTTTTAATGCTTTTAATCTTTTTCGGATGGTTTTTGCTAACATACAATTTGTAGCCTGAGTAATACAAGAAACTTTTACTTTGGCAGCTTCCATTTTGCCGCCAGCGCCCATCGACGAAATTATTTTCACCCGTTTGCGTTTGGCTGCAATAATCAAATTTAGTTTTGGCGTAACGCTATCTATACAATCTAGCACATAATCAAACTCTTCAGAAACAATCTCGAAAGCCCTTTCTGGCGAAAGAAATTCTTGCACTCGTGTTAGTTTTAGTTCTGGATTTATATCCATTAATCTATCGCCAACAATCGTAATTTTAGGTTGCCCAACAGTAGAATGTAAAGCTGGTAACTGACGGTTTATGTTTGTAATATCAACCACATCGCCATCTACAATAGTCATTTTTCCTACTCCAGCACGAACTAGAAATTCAGCCGCAAACGAACCTACTCCTCCTAATCCTACCACTAAAACATTTGCATTTTGCAATTTATTTAAACCTTCTTTTTTGAATAAAAGTTCGGCTCTTTCTGTCCACTCTGCCATGATATATTTATTTTTTTGTTACACAGAGATTCACAAAGAATACACGGAGATTCACAAAGTTAATTTTATTATTTTTTGAAAACATGATTAAAATTTGAATTGATAATTTTTATTAGATTTTCAATTTCGATGTTTTTATATTTTGCTGCTAATTTATACACTTCGTCTAAAGTTTCTTCGATGGTATCGGTTTCTAAGAAAAATTTATCGTTTGGAACCAATTTAAAAACAGACTCTAATTCTGGATTTCTCAACAAATATTTTCCAAACGAAAGATAAAATCCATTGTCTAAAAGTGATTTTGCTATTGACAAATTTTTAGAAAACCCATGAATAATCATAGGAACTTCAACTTGCAATCGTTTTTTAATTTCGATAATTTCCTGATAAGCCGAAACGCAATGCAAAATTACTGGTTTTTTGTATTGTATAGCCAATCTTAATTGTTTTTCGAAAACTTGCGTTTGAATACCCATCGAAATTTCAATTCGTTTGTCTAATCCACATTCGCCAAGAGCCAAACAATTTTGCAATTGCAATTTCTCTTCGATAATTTGTAAATCAGCTTCTAGGCTACTCTCTTTGATATACCAAGGATGAATTCCTATGGAGTAAAACGGAATTTTATCATCAAACTCTTGTGGATATTGATTGACAATTTCCAAAACGTTCGGATTATTTGTGAATTTGTGGGTATGTAAATTGATGTATTGCATTAGTCATGAAACTTTTTTACTCCTGCTAAAATTTCAATTTGCAAGTCGTTTTCTAGAGGAACAATTGGGCAAGAATATTTATGATTGTAAGCACAATAAGGATTATAGGCTTTATTAAAATCGATAATTACCATTTCCGATTTGGGAAAACGCATATCGATATATCTTCCGCCAATATAACTTTCTTTGCCACAAGTTAAATCAGAAAATGGCAAGAATAAATAATCTTTGTAACCTTCTTTTTTAGACAAATCGATGTTTTGATACACATTTAGTTTAAAATTTTTGCCATCAATAACAAATGACAACTCCCCATATTTTTTATATTTAGGAAGCCTTGTAGTCGATGTTTTCATTTCGAAAACTTTTTCTTTTTTGGTTCTTATAAATTTTGCTTCAATAGTAAATTTGTCATTTATTGGGTAAAAATCTAATGATTTAAAAACCTTAAAATCCTCATCAGTAAGAGGACTTTCTTTTTTATTTGCATATTCTTTATTCAGATTATTTTGAAATTCCTGAGAAGTTTCTGCTTTCTTATCTTGAGCAAAAGAAATAGCAAAAAACAACATGGTAATTATTGATAAATATTTTTTCATTAGAAGAATTTTATGCAAAAATAGTTTAAAAGTTGCAAAGCTACAAAGTTGCAATTTTGTAACTTTGAAAATTATACTTCTACAATTTATGTTTCAGACCATTTTTAACCGCTACATTAATAACTTCAAAGGGTTTTCAAGAGAGATTTGGATTCTTGCTATTGTAACTTTTATAAATCGTGCCGGTGTAATGGTTGTTCCTTTTTTGTCAAAATATTTGAAAGAAAATTTACATTTTAGTTACTCAGAAGTAGGTTGGATTATGGTTGGCTTTGGTACGGGTTCCGTTTGTGGCTCTTGGCTTGGAGGCAAATTATCAGATAAAATTGGTTTTTATAAGATTATGCTTTTTAGTCTTTTCGTAAGTGGAATTGTTTTAATTTTATTACAATATATAGCGTCATTTTGGGGATTAGTTTTAGGATTATTCGTCTTAATGCTTATTGCTGATATGTTCCGACCAGCCATGTTTGTTGCTATTGGTGCTTATGCAAAACCCGAAAATCGTACTCGAGCTTTAACTCTAGTTAGACTAGCAATAAACATAGGTTTTGCTGCAGGACCAGCCCTTGGTGGATTGGTAATTATGTCTATCGGTTATTCTGGTCTTTTCTGGATTGATGGTTTAACGTGTATTATTTCGATTGTAATATTTGGTTTATTAGTTAAAGAAAAAAAGAAATTTATAGATCCACAAATTGAAACTGTCACCATTGCCGAAGTAAATTCTGTTTTTCATGACAAACCTTTTTGGATATTTTTAGTAGCTTGTTTTATTTCTGGTATATTATTTTTTCAATTATTTACAACAATTCCTTTGTATCATCATATACAATTTGGTCTATCTGAATTTCAAACAGGATTACTTCTTACATTGAATGGGTTAATTATTTTTTTCTTAGAAATGCCATTTGTGAGCTATATAGAGCGAAATAAGATTAGTAAGCTTAAAGTTTGTGGTTGGGGTTTATTATTAATGACAATTAGTATTTCACTACTGATGATTAATTTTTGGTCCGGAATTTTAATCGTTATGATGGTTTTTATGACAATTGGGGAAATGTTTGTTTTTCCGTTTTCAAATTCGTTTGCGATTAGTCGTGCCCCAAAAGGTCACGAAGGCAGATATATGGCAATTTTTACAATGAGTTTTAGTTGTGCTCATATATTTAGTTCTAAAGCGGGATTAGATATTGTCTCACATTTTGGCTATCAAATTAATTGGTCTTTGATGACAATTCTTGGGGTAATTAGTGTTTTTTTAATCATTTGGGTTATTAAATTGGTTGATTATGAAAATCTTAAACCAAATAAATAACTATTTGTTTTTAATCAATTTATTAGCAATAATAATAAGTTGATCTTTATTATCCTCAACAAATGTTAGACCTGCTTGAATAAGTTCCTGAATATTTTTTTTTGTCGTATTATCCATATCTGGAGAAGCATTTTTTAAACTTGGCATCAATCGATGATAATTTTGATAATTAGTTGGACCAAGTGTTTCGTACATTTTTTGTAAATGATAATCGACTGTTTCAACATTCGAGGAAAGTAAAATATCTATTAATGGCGTAATCCATTTTAGTTTGCCTGCATTTTCAAAATCTTCAAAATGATAGGCTTTTAATACTGTTCCTGTTCCAACAGAAACAATAATCATATCGTTTATGGTAGGATAATTTTTTTTGTTCTCATCATTCAAAATATCTTGGAACGGAATTTTTCTAGCTTCGGCATAAGCACAAAGTGCAGGATTATTAGCATAAACTCCACCATCAATAAGTGTAAATTCTTGGTTGTAAAGAGATTTTATTTTTGCTGGTTCAAAATAAGTTGGTGCTGCCGATGTTGCTCTACAAACATCTCTGGCGTAAAAATTTTCAAGTTGGGACGTTTTAGCATCATGACTTGTGAAAAATTTTGCATGTCGCATTTCAATATCATACGATGTGATAAGCGATGGTTTTATAAAATCTTTAATCTCAATATTTCCAAAAACTTCTTTTATTTGTTTTTCGAGATTAGTTTCTGATATTTTTTCGTTAAACAAACCAAATGGATTGATTATTTTGCGCCAAAATGACACGTCGAAAATGGTATCTCCTTTTTCGGCATATAAATCTAGAGCTTCCTGAACAGAGAATTTAGCTTTACCTTTTTCATCAGGAAGCAAAATTATACTAGCTAAAATTCCTCCTGTACTTGTACCTGCAATCAAATCGAAATAATCTCCGATTTTAGCTTCTGGATTATCTAAAACTTGTAATTGTTCCTCTATAAACTTTAAGATAACACAAGATATGATTCCCCTTATTCCACCGCCATCAAGGGAAAGTATTCTGATTTTTTTAGGCATAACTTTATTTGCTTAATAATTTATATCATCTTCTACTTTGCTAATTTATGTCAATTATTAAGCCTTTGTTTATAAAAATTAAACAAATTCTTATTTTTATAAACAATTAGAATTTGTAAAGTAGCAAATCCAATTGAGAATTAACAATATAAAAATCAACAAAAAAAGCTATTAATTAAATTTAAAACTTAAAAAATAGTTAAATAACTATAAAAATAGTTGTGTAACTAAAATACTAGTTGTAAGTTTGACCTATAAAATATCGAACATGCAAAAGTTAACCAATAAAGAAGAAGAAGTAATGCACATTTTATGGAAGCTAAAAAAAGCTTTTGTAAAAGAAGTATTAGCAGAAATCACCGAAGAAAAACCCCATTACAACACACTTTCAACCATTATAAGAAATCTAGAAGAAAAAGGTTTTGTATCTTATAATGCTTACGGAAACACGCATCAATATTTTCCTCTTATAACTATTGAAGATTACAGAAAACGTTTTATGAATACTGCAATAGATAATTATTTTAACAGTTCATATAAAAATATGGTTTCCTTTTTTGCTGAAGAGAACAAAATATCTGCTGACGAATTACGTGAGATATTAGCAATTATAGAACTAAAAAAGTAACATTATGAGTACTATTTTTATTTACTTATTAAAAGCAAATTTACTAATTGTAATTTTTTATTTGGCCTATTATTTTTTGGTTCAAAAAGAAACATTTTTTAATAGTAATCGTTGGTTTTTGTTATTGGGATTATTTACATCAGTTTTAATTCCGTTATTTTTTATTAAAAAAATAGTAATTATAGAAGCTCCAAAATTAGTTGTAGCTAATTTACCATCGATAAAAAATTCTGGTATTAATCTTGTGATTGATGAACCAATGGATTGGTACAAAATATTGTTAATCATTTATGTTATAATTTCAGTCTTTTTAATATTAAAAATAATATCAGAATTGGTTTCATTTTTCAAATTAATAAAAAACAAAGAAATAACTGTAAACAAACCATTTACGATGGTTGATATTAACGAAAATATAAATCCTTTTTCATTCTTTAAATACATTGTTTTCAATTCAACAAAATACTCTAAGACTGAATTAGAAAATATATTAAATCATGAAAAAGTACATAGTAAAGAGAAACATTCGTTAGATGTTCTTATAGCAAAAATATATTGTACTATTTTTTGGTTCAACCCATTTGTTTGGCTTTACAAAAAAGCCATCATTCAAAATCTAGAATATATTGCTGACCAAAAAGCAATAAAAAATATTGAAAATAAAAAAGCGTATCAAATGACGCTTTTAAAAGTAGTTACTGATCACAACTGCTTGTCGATTACCAACTCATTTTATCAATCATTAATCAAAAAACGAATTGTTATGTTAAACAAAAATCAATCAAAACAGAAAAACATTTGGAAATATGCTATTATATTTCCAGCACTAGCAGTCTTTGTTATTTTCTTTCAGGTGAAAGTTATTGCGCAAGAAAAAGTAAGACCTCAAAATGACAAATCATCAGACACGAAACAAGTTTCAGAAATGATTTGGACAAAAGACACACCAAATGATGAAATTAAAAATGATGTACAGTCAATGAAAAAAATAGGTATCGAGGTTAATTACTCCGACATAAAAAGAAATTCATCGGGTGAAATTACAGCCATTAAAATTGATTTCAAGTCTAAAAACGGCAAAACAGGTAGTATGCAATATTCTGGTGATAAACCTATTAGGCCAATTATATTGAGGAGAGAAATAGATTCAAATGACAATACTAAAATTAGTTTAGGTGAAGTAACTGAACTGAATAATTTAACAACAATGTCAGAAATAAGTGATTTGCCTACTCCACCAACTCCTCCTACACCGCCAACTCATAATTTGGATAATATGCCTAAACCGCCAACTCCTCCAAATTTCCCAACACCACCAAATGTAAAAGCACCAAAAGATCCGAATGACAAAAAAGCGTGGCAAAAATTTGAAGAAAAAATGCAGAAGTTTGAAGAAGCTTGGAATACCAAAGAAATAAAAGACTATGAAGTTGCTATGAAAGCTTACGAAAAAGAAATGGAACACTACGAACCAGATATGAGTGATTTTGAAAAACAAATGGAACTTTTTGAATCTAAAATGGAGAAATATGAGGAAGAAATGGAAGCATATCAGGAAAAAATGGAAGAATCTTCTAGAAGAGGAGATATAAAAAATTAATTTTAAAAAAAATGGAATAATAAAAAAATGACTTAATAGTCGTTTTTTTATTATTCCATTTTTTAATATTTTCAATTCTTAAAAAAACGTCTAATTTTTATAAACTTTTAAAGCTTCCCCTAAAATTTGAACTGATTTAATTAAATCCTCTTTTTTAAGTACATAAGCAATTCGAACTTCATTTTTACCCACATTTGGAGAGGAATAAAAACCTGCAGCAGGAGCAACCATAACAGTTTCTTTATTATAATTATAACTTTCTAATAACCATTGCGCAAAATGATCTGCATCATTTACTGGAAGTTGTGCAATACAATAAAATGCACCTTTTGGAGTAGCTACTATTACACCTGGAATTTTATTTAATTCTTCAATAAGTGTATCACGACGCTCTTTATATTCGGTAATTACTTCATCAAAATAACTTTGTGGTGTATCTAGAGCAGCTTCACTGGCAATTTGCTCATATGTTGGTGGACTAAGACGAGCTTGTGCAAATTTCATCGCCGTTGCCATAAGTGCTTTGTTTTTTGAAACAATACAACCTATACGCGCCCCACACATACTGTAGCGTTTTGATACTGAATCAATCATAATTGCATTTTCTTCTATTCCAGCAATATCCATAATGGAATAATGTTTGTATCCGTCATAAGTAAACTCACGATATACTTCGTCTGCGATTAGGAATAGATCATGTTTTTTAACTAAAGCAGCTAATTGCTGAATCTCTGTTTCTGAATACAAATAACCTGTAGGATTTCCTGGATTACAAATAAGAATAGCTTTAGTTTTTGGTGTAATTAATTTTTCGAATTCTGATATAGGAGGCAAAGCAAAACCAGTATCAATAGTTGAGATTACAGGAACTACTTTTACTCCAGATGCCGTTGCAAATCCGTTATAGTTTGCATAAAAAGGTTCAGGAATAATAATTTCTTCACCAGCATCTATTGTGCTCCCCATTGCAAAAAGTAAAGCCTCAGATCCACCTGTTGTAATAATAATATCTTCTTTATTTATAGGTAACCCAATTTTTTGATAACTCAAAGCTAATTTTGTTCTATAACTTTCAAATCCCGCAGAATGACTGTATTCTAATATCTTAATATCTGCATTTTTTACTGCATTTAGCGCAACTTCTGGTGTTTTAATATCGGGCTGACCAATGTTTAAATGATATACTTTATTTCCGTTTTTCTTAGCAATTTCCGAATAAGGAACCAGTTTTCTTATTGGAGATTCTGGCATTTGTTGTCCTTTGTTTGATATTTTTGGCATGATACTATATTTTAAATGCAAATTTGCAATTTTTTATTAAATAATTTCCTCAAAAATCATTGAAAATTATTAAATCTATTTTTTAAAACAATATAATTAGTAACTTTATAAAAAACATTATTCTTAATGAAGAAATTATACTTACTTACATTTATATTTTTCCTTTTCTTATCTTCTTATTCTCAGGAAGGATTTCAATTTACATCTAACACAAAAAAGATAAAAGTACCATTTCAGCTAAGTAATAATTTAATAATAATTCCTGTTAAGGTAAATGGGGTTAATCTTAATTTTTTGCTTGATACTGGTGTTGAAAAGACAATATTATTTAGTTTAGAAGAAACTGATTCTTTGCAATTTAATAATATAGAGAAAATAAAAATAAGAGGTTTAGGAAGCGGAATACCAATTGATGCTTTACATTCTAAAAAGAATAAAATCTCAATAAATGGTTTTGTTGATAATGATCATGAAATATATATTATCCTAGATCAAGAAATTAATTTTTCATCACAATTAGGAATTCCTGTACACGGTATCATTGGTTACGAATTTTTTAAAAATCATTTTATAGAAGTAAATTATAATAGAAAGCGCTTAAATATTTATAGAAGTGATCAAGATTTTTCTTTAAAAAAACTAAACCGTTACGATGAAATTCCTATATCTCTAGAAATAGGAAAACCATATATTGAAACTATTGTAAATATAAATTCTAAAGAGATTAAAACCAAATTACTGTTAGATACAGGTGGTAGTGATGCTTTGTGGTTATTTGAAAATAAAAAAAACATACAATCCCCGAAAAAATATTTTAAAGATTTTCTTGGACGTGGTTTTAGTGGCAATGTATATGGCAAAAGATCTAGGATTGAAGAATTAAAAATTGGAAATTATAAAATATCTTACCCTACGATTTCTTTTCCAGACACATTATCTTTACAAAACGTGGAAATGGTAGAAGGCAGAAATGGTTCTTTAGGAGGAGAAATGCTTAAAAGATTTAATGTCATTTTTGATTATAAAAATAAAAAAATTCATCTCAAGAAAAATTCAGACTTTGAAAATCCCTTTGATTATAATATGAGTGGAATAGAGATTCAACACAACGGATTACAATGGATAAAAGAGGAAATTGAATTAAAAACGAACTTAGTCGCTAATGAAATTAATGTTCTTAAAGGAGAACAAACCAATGTGAAATATAATTTTTTACTCAAACCAGTGTATGAAATTGCAAATGTCACAGAAAACTCTCCAGGTGAGAAAGCTGGTTTAAAAAAAGGAGATATTATAGATAAAATAAACGGAAATTATGCATTCAAATATAAATTACAACAAATAACTCAATTATTACAATCCGAAGAAGGTAGAACAATTAAAATGGAAGTAGAACGAAAAGGAAAAATTATAAAGACCGTATTTCAACTTAAAAAAATATTATAAAATATAAAAATTAATCTAAAACATCTAATTTATTTTGACTCCTCTACTGGAACTAAAGTTGATTTTACATCTGCAGGAACGTTAGTTTCATTTAATATTGTAGTGGTTGTTGTGGCTGAAACAGCAACTTTAGGAAAAGCATCATATTTTTTTAATACTTCACTCCAATTTATAACACTAAAAAAAGTATTTACATAATCACGCTTTCTATTCTGGAATTTTAAGTAATATGCATGTTCCCACATATCTAAATTTAAAAGCGGAATTCCTGAAAAACCTAAGTTTTTCATCAATGGATTGTCATTATTTGGTGTAGTTACAATTCGTAATTTTCCTGATTTGTCAGAAACCAGCCAAGTCCAACCTGAACCAAACACTTTGAGTGACGCTTCTGTGAATTGAGATCTAAAACCATCAAAAGACACAAAATCTCTAACAATAGCTTCCATTAAATCTCCTTCTGGTTCGCCTCCTGCATTAGCCGACATATTTTCCCAAAAAAAGTTGTGATTATAGAAACCTCCTGCATTATTTCGGATTTCAGTATCAGCTAAATTTAGATTTTTAAATATATCATTCAATTTTAAGAACTCATATTTTGTTCCAATTACAGCTTTATTAAGGTTATTTACATAACCTAAGTGGTGTTTAGAATAATGAATTTCGATTGTTGTAGCATCAAAATTTGGTTCAAGAGCTTTATAAACATATGGCAACTCATACATCTTAAAAGCACCTTCAATAGCTTTTACATCGGTTGCATTACTGAATCCATTTTTTACTTTTACAACTTCAATAGGTGTTGCGGGTACATCTACTTGTTCAACTAATGTGTTTTTTTTACAGGAAACTACAGTTGTTAATGCCAATGTAATAACTAATAACTGAGATGATTTCATATCCTATTTGTTTGAAATTTGATTGATAATATCAATGTAACATTCTTTTGCTTCTTCGACAGAAATATGGCTTATTTGCAACCACGCATTATTTTTGAAAGCATCTCTAACATCTAGATTTGAGTAATTTACACTTCCTAAAGTACCAAAAGTAGCTTGCTTATAATAAGCATAACATCTTAACTGTACATCTTGTGGCAACGATGATTGAGGAATCGTTAGCGCAAGTTGTATGGCTTCTTGAAATCGTGTATCTAAATCTTTTTCAGACATTTAACCTAAAGCTATAATTGTTTTATTTCCTTTTGCGACTTCGTTTAGTTTCACACTTACTTTTGTCCCTAAAGGCAGAAACAAATCTACTCGTGAACCAAACTTTATAAATCCAGCATCGGTTCCTTGAATTACTTGAGTACCTTCTTCTGCATAATTTACAATTCTTTTTGCAAGCGCCCCCGCTATTTGACGATATAATATTTCACCAAAAACTTTATTTTCGATAACCACAGTAGTACGTTCGTTCTCTGTACTGGCTTTTGGATGCCAAGCCACGAGGAATTTTCCTGGGTGGTATTTGCTGTATTTTACTAATCCAGAAACGGCATAACGTGTAACATGTACGTTTATAGGCGACATAAATATAGAAACTTGCAAACGTCTGTCTTTGAAATATTCTGGTTCGAAAACCTCTTCTATAACAACTACCTTTCCATCTACTGGAGCTAAAATCTGATTATCATTAGCCACAATACTTCTGTTTGGATTTCTAAAAAACTGCAGTATTATTATGTAGAAAAACAAAGCAACTAACTGAATTCCCATTCTAAGCCAAGTTAAATTGACAAATTCTCCTGCTAAAACAATTGTCGCCACAAATAATAATGTTGCTATTAAAATAATTTTTGAACCTTCTTTATGAAATTGAAACATATACTATAATTTTATAAAATAAAAATAAAAATGGAGCTACAAATATAATACTATCTAATCGATCTAACATACCTCCGTGACCTGGCATTATATTTCCGCTGTCTTTTACGTTGGCTACTCGTTTAAATTTAGACTCTACCAAATCGCCAATTGTACCAAAAAAACTAACTATTATTGCTGTTATTATCCAAACATAAATATTTATTTGTAAATAATATTTTGAGATTATAATACCCGCAATTATTGCAAAAACTAAACCTCCAACAAACCCTTCTATTGTTTTTTTAGGAGAAATAGATTCAAATAATTTATTTTTCCCAATTGACTTCCCTACAATATAAGCAAACGTATCATTTGTCCAAATAAGTATAAAGATACATATTATTAGCATTGGTTTAAAACTACCATCAAAAGTTGAAATTTTTATAACAAAAATAAAAGGCAAAATAATATATCCTATTAAATTTACCCATTTTCCTTGTACATCTATTGCAATATTTTTTTCTTTAAATAACCAAAATAACAATCTGATGGAAACAAATAAGGAAGCAGCAATTAATCCAAAATCGGTAAATTTATTTTCTGGTAAAAAGAAAGCGAATATAAAATATAATAATCCCGCAATTAGTAATGCTGGTATTCTAGGCAAAAGTATCAAATCACAAAATTCACGTATGGTTTGCAACATAAATAGCCCAAAAAGCAACAAGAAGGACTCTCTAGAAAAAAGTGTTGCGAAGACAAGCAATAGTATATATACCAATCCTGACAATGAACGTGTTACGTTTTCATTCATTTTACAAATCTTCTAAAAGCAATAAATATAAATTTTTAGGTGAACTACCATAGTGCAAGAAATCCTCTTCTTTTACTTTTTCAAAATATTTAAAAGTGGTAATATTCGTAGGATAATCAGTAGTATAACGTTTTTTTATTTCTCTCAAACCGTCACTTTTATTTAATATAATTTGACTTGTAGTGGCTACTAAAATGATGTTATCTGGTAAATCGTTTGGTTTATGTTGCTTAATTTGATTTGATGAAAATAACACGGAACCTTCATCGGCAATTAAATTCTCACAACTGGCAAGAAAAAACTTAGGGCTTTGCGGCTTGTTGAAAAAAATCTTATTATCTTCTAACATTTTGAATAATCTTGGTTCTAAACACATTGCTTCAGATTCAAACCAATCATTTTCTTCCAAAATATTTTCAAATTGTTCGCTTAATTCAACTATATTTTCACAATACAAAAACTTACCTCCATTTTTTTTAAAATTATGAGTAAATTGCTCGTCTACAGGAATTTGAGAATTAAAATCCTGTGATAGATTAAAATCATTTTCATTAATATCATTTGTTGTTTCACTACCGGAACCAAATATTTTTCTAAAAAGACTCATATGCTTAAAAAAATGCAAGTTTTTACTTAATCGCAATCAAAGATAAAAAAATCTCAATCTAATTGCTTAATTAGATTGAGATTTTTAAGTATGTTATTAACTAAGTTTTAAACAATTTCAGGTATAACTTCTATAAAAGTATCTTTATCGAATGGTCTTTTTCCAAAAATAGTTTCTAAATCATCTTTAAAAATAACTTCTTTTTCGATCAGAATATCAGCCAACTGATTAAGTTTGTCTTTGTGCAATTCAAGAAGTGCAATAGCTCTTTGGTACTGCTCTTCAATCATTAACGATATTTCTTTATCGATAGTTATAGCCGTTTCTTCAGAATAGGGTTTAGAAAAATTATATTCTGATTGTCCTGACGAATCGTAATAAGTGATATTTCCTAACTTTTCATTCAATCCATAAATCGTAACCATTGCTCTGGCTTGTTTAGTGACTTTTTCTAAATCGCTCAGTGCTCCTGTCGATATATTATTAAAAATAACTTTCTCCGCAGCTCTTCCTCCCATGGTAGCACACATTTCGTCTAGCATTTGATTAGGACGTACAATTTGTCTTTCCTCAGGCAAATACCAAGCTGCACCCAAACTTTGTCCACGAGGCACAATAGTCACCTTAATAAGTGGTGCTGCATGTTCTAGCATCCAACTTACTGTGGCGTGACCAGCTTCGTGAATCGCAATCGCTTTCTTTTCTTCTGGGGTTATAATTTTATTTTTCTTTTCTAATCCGCCTACAATTCTATCTACAGCATCAAGGAAATCTTGTTTATCGACAGCTGTTTTGTTATAACGTGCTGCTATAAGTGCTGCTTCATTACAAACATTTGCAATATCTGCTCCTGAAAAACCTGGCGTTTGTTTGGCAAGAAAATCTAAATCAAGACCTTCTACTTTTTTAAGTGGCGCAAGATGCACCGCAAAAATTTCTGCACGCTCACGAACATCTGGTAAATCGACATAAATTTGACGATCGAAACGACCTGCACGCATTAAAGCTTTATCTAAAACATCGGCTCTATTTGTGGCTGCGATTACGATTACGTTTGTATTTGTTCCGAAACCATCCATTTCTGTCAATAACTGATTTAGTGTATTTTCACGTTCATCATTTCCACCAGACATGTTTCCTTTTCCACGAGCACGACCTACTGCATCAATCTCATCTATAAAAATAATTGCTGGCGATTTGTCTTTAGCTTGTTTAAACAAATCACGTACACGTGAAGCTCCTACTCCAACAAACATTTCTACAAAATCAGATCCTGATAATGAGAAAAACGGAACTTGTGCTTCGCCTGCAACAGCTTTAGCTAATAATGTTTTTCCTGTCCCTGGAGGACCTACAAGTAAAGCTCCTTTTGGAATTTTACCCCCTAAATCGGTATATTTTGTTGGGTTTTTAAGAAACTCTACTATTTCTTGTATTTCTTCTTTTGCGCCTTCTAATCCAGCTACGTCTTTGAAAGTTGTTTTAA